>NZ_CM000961.1:681114-1021671 GCF_000143825.1 Corynebacterium genitalium ATCC 33030 | reverse complement strand
TTCAAAGAAGAAAGATGCTCGCGTCCACTATACAGTTCTCACACACCACACCCAGCAGACACAAACACCACCACAGTGACATTCGTATCTATCCGGGCCACAAGGACAACCACCCACACACAAGTGTGCGGGCACCATGTGCTGCCCCAGACACCCAACAGCGCACCAATGCTTCTGACAAAAACCGGTTGATTGCTCAATCATGCGACACCCACACCATGAATCATGTGCTTCTCCTGGAGGCATCCATGCCCCCCGGGTGCGTGTCCACCTGGACATTTTCACAAAAATACGGGTCTGCAGCACCACACACGGACACTCAACAGCCCAACCCCACACCCAGTACAGGTAACTACCTGACCATGCGGGGCCAATAAAAAGTAATGCTCCTTAGAAAGGAGGTGATCCAGCCGCACCTTCCGGTACGGCTACCTTGTTACGACTTCGTCCCAATCGCCGATCCCACCTTCGACAGCTCCCTAACAAGTTTGGGCCACTGGCTTCGGGTGTTACCAACTTTCATGACGTGACGGGCGGTGTGTACAAGGCCCGGGAACGTATTCACCGCAGCGTTGCTGATCTACGATTACTAGCGACTCCGACTTCATGGGGTCGAGTTGCAGACCCCAATCCGAACTAAGACCGGCTTTCAGCGATTAGCGCCTCCTCACGAAGTAGCTGCGCGTTGTACCGACCATTGTAGCATGTGTGAAGCCCTGGACATAAGGGGCATGATGATTTGACGTCATCCCCACCTTCCTCCGAGTTAACCCCGGCAGTCTCTCATGAGTCCCCAACCAAATGCTGGCAACATAAGACAAGGGTTGCGCTCGTTGCGGGACTTAACCCAACATCTCACGACACGAGCTGACGACAACCATGCACCACCTGTACACCAGCCACAAGGGAAACTACATCTCTGCAGCGATCCGGTGCATGTCAAGCCCAGGTAAGGTTCTTCGCGTTGCATCGAATTAATCCACATGCTCCGCCGCTTGTGCGGGCCCCCGTCAATTCCTTTGAGTTTTAGCCTTGCGGCCGTACTCCCCAGGCGGGGCGCTTAATGCGTTAGCTACGGCACGAACCCCGTGGAAGGGACTCACACCTAGCGCCCACCGTTTACGGCATGGACTACCAGGGTATCTAATCCTGTTCGCTACCCATGCTTTCGCTCCTCAGCGTCAGTTACTGCCCAGAGACCTGCCTTCGCCATCGGTGTTCCTCCTGATATCTGCGCATTCCACCGCTACACCAGGAATTCCAGTCTCCCCTACAGCACTCAAGTTATGCCCGTATCGCCTGCAACCCCGCAGTTAAGCTGCGGTATTACACAAACGACGCGACAAACCACCTACGAGCTCTTTACGCCCAGTAATTCCGGACAACGCTCGCACCCTACGTATTACCGCGGCTGCTGGCACGTAGTTAGCCGGTGCTTCTTATCCAGGTACCGTCACTGACGCTTCGTCCCTGGCGAAAGGAGTTTACAACCCGAAGGCCGTCATCCCCCACGCGGCGTCGCTGCATCAGGCTTGCGCCCATTGTGCAATATTCCCCACTGCTGCCTCCCGTAGGAGTCTGGGCCGTATCTCAGTCCCAATGTGGCCGTACACCCTCTCAGGCCGGCTACCCGTCGACGCCTTGGTAGGCCATTACCCCACCAACAAGCTGATAGGCCGCGAGCTCATCCCACACCGAAAAAACTTTCCACCACACCATCCAAGACGTGGTCCTATCTGGTATTAGACCCAGTTTCCCAGGCTTATCCCAAAGTGCAGGGCAGATCACCCACGTGTTACTCACCCGTTCGCCACTCGAGTACCGAAGCAAGCTTCGGCCTTTCCGTTCGACTTGCATGTGTTAAGCACGCCGCCAGCGTTCATCCTGAGCCAGGATCAAACTCTCCACAAAAACAGTTTCAACAAAACACAGTGAAACAGGCCGTGAAAAGCCCAAAACCCAACCAAAACAAAACCACCCACACACAAACACCACAAACACAAACATCCGCAGCGCCAGTGCGTGAACTGGCAATCCTAAAATTACTAGACAAACCAAAAGGTTCATCCAAAACAGCCGCCCCCACATCCGACGAGGAAGAACAGGGACGACAAAAAATATATTTCCAATCAGTCACACACGACCAACCAGCACAGTGACACCCCATCAATAGGTTCAGGCACCACCGACCAGCACACACCACACACAAAACACGTGCAGGCATCAAAAAGGTCGCACACAACCAACCAAAAAACATTGGCACACTATCGAGTTCTCACACAACACACGCACACCCAAACACACCCGAAACCAATCGGACCTGCTTGAAGTAGCTCGGACGACCCTACACACCCACCACCACACCAAGCAAATCACTTGATACCCAGTGAAAATGTTTCAGATCCCTGCCAACGATTGTTTTCCTACCGCCATCTCACCAAACCACACTGTCCGGCGGGGCGTTGTCGGTCACGCTGACTCACATAAAGCTACACACCAACCACCAACAACACAAACCCCCAGCACAAACACGGTTTTTAGGTGCCGTCGATAAGCGTTTTAAACGCTAATTCGTTGCACGTTGGCGCCGAGCGCATTGAGGCTCTCGACAAAGTAGGGGTAACCGCGGTCGATGTGCTCGACATCGTGGACGACGGTCTGCCCATCGGCGACAAGACCAGCGAGAACAAGGCCGGCGCCTGCACGGATATCGGAGGACCACACGTCGGTGGAGGAGAGTTCGTTCACGCCGCGCAGGACAACGTGGTGGCCGTCAACGGTGGCGTCAGCACCCAGGCGGAGCATTTCGTCGACAAAGCGGAAACGCGATTCGAAGACGTTCTCCGTGATCACCGATGTGCCGTCGGCGATAGCGCTCAAGCCGATAGCCATGGGTTGAAGGTCAGTAGGAAAGCCGGGGAACGGCAACGTCTGGTAGTCCACCGCCTGAGGGCGGCGATTCATCCGGATGCGGAAGCCCTGGTCGTAGGTCTCCACGTCAGCGCCTGCAGTCCGCAGCTTTGACAAAGCGAGGTGGAGGTGACGCGGGGCGATGCCGCCGACTGTCACGTCACCCTGGGTCATCGCGGCCGCGTAGGCCCAGGTGCCTGCGACAATGCGGTCACCGACGACGGTGTGCTCCGTCGGGCGAAGCGACTCCACGCCGTCGATAGTGATGGTCGACGTGCCCGCACCCTGGATCCGCGCGCCCATCTCATTGAGCATCTCGCACAGATCCACAATCTCAGGCTCGCGGGCGGCGTTGTCCAGAATCGTCTGACCTTCCGCAAGAACCGAGGCCGTGAGAATGTTCTCTGTTGCGCCCACGGACGGGAAGTCGAGGCTGATCTTCGCACCGCGCAGTTTGTCCGCGCGGGCAACCACAGCGCCGTGCTCGATGTGCGTCGTCGCACCGAGCTTCTCCAAACCCGATTGGTGCATATCCAGGGGACGTGAACCGATCGCGTCTCCACCGGGCAGCGCAACGATGGCCTCGCCGCAGCGCGCAGTGAGCGGCCCGAGCACCGCTACCGACGCACGGAACTGCCGCACCGCGTCGAAGTCAGCACGAGATGAGATGAACGCTGGCGAGTGGATGCGCACGACTGTGCCGTCAATCTCCACTTGGCAGCCCAAGCCCTCGAGAACCTTCTTCATCAACGGGACGTCGAGAATCTCGGGGCAGTTGTTCAGGGTCGTTGTTCCCTCCGCGAGAAGGGCCGCTGCCATGAGCTTGAGCACACTGTTCTTCGCGCCTTCAACTCGCACCGAGCCCTGCAGACGGGTGCCACCTTGGACCAGAAATCGCTGTTTCACGGCACCCAGGGTAATGAAAGTTTTAGGGCAGTGCGCCAATCCGGCGTGCGGCGTTCACAGCCTCGTAGCGCGTGTGGGCTCCTAACTTGCGCATCACGCTGCGGAGGTAGGACTTCACCGTCTCTGCGCCGATGCCCATTTCTTCGGCGGCCTCCACGTTCGTATGCCCCAAAGCGACGCACGACAAAACGTCCAGCTCACGAGCAGACAGCTTCGTCGCCTGTTTGACACGCACCGGGGAGACCATCTGGTCACACAGCTGCTCCAGCTCCTTGCGGACCGGACCTTCCTCCACACGGTTCGCCAGCATGCGCAGCTTGGAGTGGGTCGCACGCACCTGTTCCCACTCGGCCCCGTTCATCACGCGGCCGGTCTTAGCGGTGGCAGTTTTGCCGCCCTCGGCTCGTCGTAAAGCGGAGTTGACCGCGAGGTCTTGCTCAAGCGTGCGCGCTGTCATCGTGACTTCCTCGATGACCTTCTCCCCCAGCCGCACGGGTGAATGCACACCTAC
Organism: Corynebacterium genitalium ATCC 33030; assembly: GCF_000143825.1. NCBI lineage: Bacteria > Bacillati > Actinomycetota > Actinomycetes > Mycobacteriales > Corynebacteriaceae > Corynebacterium > Corynebacterium genitalium. The sequence goes on along the minus strand of NZ_CM000961.1, from coordinate 1,017,344 downwards.
GTACAGGACGCCGCGGATTTCGCGCTGCACGATGACAGGCACAGCGACCACAGAGTGCAAGCCTTCATCCTGGATCGATACGTCGTGCTCGTGGGAGATGACGTTCGCGCGGGTGTAATCGGACACGCCCACCGCGCGACGGGTAGCCACAACACGCCCGCCGACGCCCTGGTTCGGATCCAGAACCAAGTTATGCAGCGACGTTGTGCGCAGCCCCACCCACTGGGTGATCTGCAGCCGGTTGTCTGCAAGCAGTGTGCCGTACATGGCCACCGGGATTCCGGTCGCGGTCTTAAGGGACGTCAGCGAGGCGCGGATTGCGTCCTCATCGTCCTTGACCCGGTGCGGATCCATTCGTTCTCCTTCATCAGAGCGCCCCACTGCAAGTGATTCCCCGACTCAAGGCGACATCTGGTTCGGTGTGCGGATGAGGTCCATAATAACCCGGTTATGGGGGTAACCAAATTGCGACCCCTCCCCTAAGGCACGTCGTTGACATGTGCACTGACATGTCGGAATGCCCGAATCACCGGACGAAGCTACCATCCCTCTCCCCCGAGTGGGTGCCCCCGCGCACGTCACCGCCACAAAACAGGTCGGTTCAACATAGTTATACCGAGCGGTCTAGATTTCTGCGCGAATTGATGTACGATCAGTTTTCGTGAGCGGAGCACCCGCGCTACCGCCCAAAAAAGACACATGCGACCAACGCAAGGAGCGCTACCTCATGGCGAACATTTACAACAACATCCTGGACACCATCGGCGGCACCCCGCTGGTCCAGCTCAACGGCATTACCAAGGACACCGACGCCGCTAACGCACGTGTTCTGGGCAAGCTGGAGTTCTACAACCCGGCCAACTCCGTCAAGGACCGCATCGGCCGCGCAATCATCGACGCTGCTGAGGCTTCCGGCGAACTCAAGCCGGGCGGCACCATCGTCGAGGCAACCTCCGGCAACACCGGTATCGCCCTCGCGCTTGTCGGTGCAGCTCGCGGCTACAAGGTCATCCTGACCATGCCGGAAACCATGTCCGTCGAGCGTCGCGTTGTCCTGCGCGCATACGGTGCGCAGATCGAGCTCACCCCGGGCTCCGCAGGCATGAAGGGTGCTGTCGAAAAGGCAGACGAGATTGTCGCGCAGACCGAAAACGCCATCCTTGCCCGCCAGTTCGAGAACGAAGCCAACCCGAAGGTCCACTACGAGACGACCGGACCGGAGCTGTGGAACGACACCGACGGTGAGATCGACATTCTCGTCGCAGGCGTGGGCACCGGCGGCACCATCTCCGGTGCCGGCAAGTACCTCAAGGAGAAGAACCCGGACATCAAGCTCGTCGCTGTCGAGCCGTCCGCGTCCCCGCTCCTGTCTGAGGGCACCGCTGGCCCGCACAAGATCCAGGGCATGGGCGCGAACTTCGTCCCGGGCACCCTCGACCGCGAGATCATCGACGAAGTGATCGCCATCTCCAACGAGGACGCCGTGTCCACCTCCCGCGAGCTCGCAGCCAAGGACGGTATCCTGGGCGGCATCTCCACCGGCGCCAACATCAAGGCTGCGCTTGAGGTCGCGTCCCGCCCGGAGAACGCCGGCAAGACCATCGCCACCATCGTCTGCGACTTCGGCGAGCGCTACATCTCCACCATTCTGTACGAGGACATCCGCGACTAAGCATTGCTTATCGACGGCTCACCACCCCGTCACCGCCCCCGCCTCCTGTGAATCTAAACCCGCAGGGCCGCGGGGGCGTTCCTATTCGCGCTGCTAAACTCTGGCGACATGTTCAAGGTGATCAGCGCAATCCGTGAGGACCTGGAAAACGCCCGGCAGCATGACCCCGCCGCCCGGGGTGACGTGGAGAACGCCATTGTCTACTCCGGCCTTCACGCCATCTGGTCGCACCGAATCAGCCACAAACTGTGGATGAACGGTCACAAGGGTCCCGCGCGTGTGCTGGCGCAGTTCACCCGCTTCCTCACTGGTGTAGAGATCCACCCCGGCGCCACGATCGGCCGCCGCTTCTTCATCGATCACGGAATGGGCATCGTCATTGGCGAAACCGCAGAAATCGGCGACGGGGTCATGCTCTACCACGGGGTCACCTTGGGTGGGCAGGTGCTCACGCAGACCAAGCGCCACCCCACCATCGGCGACAACGTCACCATCGGTGCGGGCGCGAAGGTACTGGGCCCGATCACGATTGGCGAGGGCTCCGCTGTCGGCGCCAACGCTGTGGTGACAAAAGACGTCCCAGCCAACTGCATCGCCATCGGCATCCCCGCCAAATTCCGCCCGCGCATGCAAGACGAGCGTAAGCACTTGGTGGACCCGGACGCCTACGTGGCGAACGACTCGAACTACGTCATCTAGGTCACGAGTGCGGTGGTACAGCCGCCGCCCTTTTGCCGAAATCTCCGGTTAGCTAGAGCCAATCGACTAGAAGGCTACATTTCTCGCCAAGAAAGAAACGTTCTAGCTAGTTGTTTCTAGCTGCTCGTGTCCACGGCGTTATGTTGGCAAGGGCAACTACGACACGAGGTCGTTGTACTCCGGATTCTTCGCAATGAAGTTTTCCACGGCAGAGCACGACGGCGCGATCTGCTTGCCAGCGCTGCGGGTGTCGTCGAGCGCCTCCTTGATCAGCTTGCCGGACAGGCCTTGCCCGCGGAAAGCCGGGTCGATGACGGTGTGGTTGAAATCCCGCACGTCACCCGTCTCGTGGTAGTTGGCAAACCCTGCCTGCTGCCCGTCGACCTCGATGACGTAACGGTGCCCAGCTTCGTTGTGCTCGACCTTGTAGTCGTTGTTCTGGTTATCGCTCATGGCACGACCCTACAGACGAAAAAATCCCTTCGCTTTCGCGGAGGGATTCATTCCGTGGCCAGAGCCAGGATCGAACTGGCGACCCCACACTTTTCAGGCGTGTGCTCTACCAACTGAGCTATCTGGCCGGAACCGCTGAAACTAAGCAGTTCAGCGACCCTGACGGGACTTGAACCCGCGACCTCCGCCGTGACAGGGCGGCGCGCTAACCAACTGCGCCACAGGGCCTTATTCTTTTGTTTTCGCACTTCCGCGGCTACTTGATTTCCGCGTCTTGCACGAGTTAATAGCTTACACAGACGCTGACTAAGCTAACAAATCGCCAGAACAACTACGATTTTCTCAAGTGTTGCTCCGCTCACGGCGTTCTCCGTTCACGGTGAGCGCTACCGCTACAATCCCGAGAACCATGCCCGCGATCTGACCGGCGTTGACCGGCTGGTGAAACATCAACCATGTCCAGAAAGAAGTAACCGGCGGGGTCACGAACAGTAACAAGCTAGTCATGGTCGACCCCATGGTCCGCAAACATGCTGTATAAGCTGCGTAGCCACCGATGCCAGAAAGAAACACGAGCCAAACCATCGCCCAGACGAAGTCAGCGTTGACATGGACACCCATGTCCCCCATCGCCAACGCGACTCCCGTGAAGATCACAGCTGCGGTAGCCGTCTGTATGGCGAGGGCCTGCACGATGCTTGCTTGAGCATCCGATGCCCGCTCAAGGAGCGCGCTCGCGGACAATCCCAACAAAGCGACGAACGGTAACAACAACCCAAACACCGACGTGGAAGAAAAATCGATTGAACCGGCAGCCAATCCGACTGCGACTAGGCCTAGCACCAGGCCAGCCGCCATCCGGAAGTTGAAAGGATCGTCCCACAGACGCGCCCCCACAGCCGCGACGAGAATCGGCTGCAAGGCACACACAAGAGAGGTAATCCCGGGATCAATAGCTAGGTCTGAAGCCCAGAAAACGGCGCCAAGAAAGATCGCGTGAGAGAGAACCCCCATTAAGATTTGATGCTTCCAAGCGGATCTCGTCAGGTCTGGCAACAGGCGAGCTTTTGCCGGACGCTGAGCGCTTCGGAGAAACAAAATGACCCCGGCGAGTAGCACAGCCGTGGCAATGTATCGCCACGCTAACAACCCGATAGGCGAGGCATTTTCACCTACCAGAAGGGAACCCACGAACCCGGAGCTCCAGCAGATGATGAATGCGATTGAAATGAGAATTGGCTTCATGAAAGATAGGTAAATATACCGGTCGGTATACTGTCAATGTACCCTCCCCGAAGGAGCGAGAATTGGTTGATCTAGCGCACCTCAGTCCATTCCCAAAACCCAGCACCACCCCGGCTGGTGAACGAATTCTGCTGGCAGCTACGGATTTGTTTTATTCACAAGGTATTGCCGCAACCGGTTTGGACCTCGTCGTGGAGAACGCTGGCGTGACAAAGCGAACGCTTTATCAGCGCTTCGGGTCCAAGGACGGGCTGGTTTGCGCGTATCTCACTGCTCGAGCGAATCAGTGGCAACAACTAGTGCTGCACAGCGTCGATGAGGCAGAGAAAGCAGGATCGGACACTGTCGAATCAGTGTTCAATCTCACCCAAGAATGGATCGCCAACAACCCTCGAGGGTGCGGGTTCGTGAACGCATGGGTCGAGCTTGGCAACGACTGCGGCGCAGAACTGAAAGCAGTGATTCAGAGCGAGAAGCGGTGGATGCGCACTCTTTTCGTCGCGTTAACTGGCGACACACAAACTGGTGAACTCGTTCATGAGTTATACGAAGGCGCGTTGGTTTGCGCGGCCATATTCGGCGACTTCGGATCGCTTGACCGTGCCAAAGCGGGGGCACAACGACTTATCACGTCGTAGAAGAAGACGCTGGTCTCCTTCTTCATGGGCCCGGTTACCCCGTGCCCTCAGGCGAGGTACTGCAGCCGTACGGCGATTCACGGAGGTTGCAGGTTAATCGTCGATAAGCAAAAAGCCCCGAGGAAACCCTCGGGGCACATGGCGACCCTGACGGGACTTGAACCCGCGACCTCCGCCGTGACAGGGCGGCGCGCTAACCAACTGCGCCACAGGGCCTTCGTACCCCCAACGGGATTCGAACCCGTGTTGCCGCCGTGAAAGGGCGGAGTCCTAGGCCACTAGACGATGGGGGCAAAGCCGTATTGACTTGTTCGCCGTCCGCTGGACAGCTTGCCTATCATAAACCGGCCCGTCAACCCCCTCCAAATGCACAGGTGGTCAGCTATTTATGCGGCGAGAGTAGCACTCAAGACGGAGACCACCATGGCGATGACCATGGTGTTGAAGGTGAAGGCAATCAAAGTGTTGTAGCGGATCTCTTTCCAGGCGTGCCTGTTTGTCGGGGTGGCGGGAACACTTGCACCCATCGTGGACACCATCACTGCCTGGTTCAGGTAGTCGCCGAAGAGCGGCTCCCCATCCAAATAGGAGAAGTCGAACATAGGCTGCTCCCCTTCCGCCCGGTACCGATAGTCGAGCTCGAGGTACTCCGCCGCGTAGGTGACGATCATGAACACCCACGACCACACCACCGCGATACCACCGACTGCCAACCAGCGCCAATCCTCCCGGAAAACATCGAAGCGGCTCATCGCGATCGCCGCGGCCATCGCCACGATCGCGCCGAGGCCGGAAAGGTTCGCGGCCCCCTTGATTCCCCACCCCTTAACCCACTTACTCTCGGCGGAGGCACGCTCGGATCGCGCATATGCCCGCAGCTCAGCCGGGTTGAGGCGCGAGAGCAGGCGCACCGTCCACCAGCCGAAGATCGTGACGTAGACGACCCAGTAAGTCAGGTAGGTGCTGATGATCACCATCTCCGAATGCTGCGCGAGCATTTCCCGCGGGAGCAGCAACCGCAGCATGATGATCGCGCCGAATGCGAGGACGGTGCTCACCGCGTACCGGGTGACCTCCGAGGCGCCACGGAAATCTTTCTCACTCATCTAGCGGGTGACTGGCACCATGGTGGATCGGTTGTCGTGGGAGCCCACGACGGTCTTGCCGAAGGGGAAGCAGGTGACCGGGATGAGCTTCAGGTTCGCCCACGCCAACGGCAACCCGATGATTGTGATCGCCTGGGCCAGAGCAGTGGCGATGTGTCCGAGTGCCAACCACAGGCCAGCAACGATGAACCAGATGACGTTGCCGATCAGACTGAAGCCCCCGCCTTGGCCGGTGTCAACAACTTCGCGGCCGAACGGCCAGAGCACGTACCCGGCGATGCGGAAGGACGCCAGACCGAACGGGATGGTCACGATGAGCAGACAGGCCAACACGCCGGCGAGAACGTAGCCAAGGAACAACCAGATACCGGCGGTGATCAGCCAAATGATGTTGAGGATCAGTCGAAGGAGAGCCATACCCGTCACTTTAGCGAGCAAAAGCGAGTTACAGGTCGTGCTTTACGGATTCGAGGTTGAGCATGACCTGCTGAGGCTTTGAAACTAGGCGAGCAAAAGCAAGCTCACTGCCATCACAGCCATGCCGGCGACAAAACCGTATATGGCGGTGTGGTGTCGGCCGGTCTCAATGGCGGTGGGCAGCAGCTTGTCGATGCTCACAAACACCATTACTCCCGCGATTGCCGCGAACACGACACCGAGCGCCTCGGGACCAATGAACGGCCGCAGAAGCAGGTAGCCCACCACCGCGCCGAGTGGCTCCGCCAGACCCGACAGTGTTGCCCACCACGCCGCGCGCCACTTAGAACCCGTCGCTTCACGCATGGGCACCGCCACCGCGATGCCTTCGGGAATGTTGTGGATCGCAATGGCCACCGCGATGGGCAGCGCGAACGCCGGATCCTGCAGCGCGACAAAGAAGGTGGCGAAGCCTTCGGGGAAGTTGTGAATGGCGATTGCCAGCGCCGTCATCACCCCCACCCGGCGCATCCGGCCGGCGGCGCGCACGTCCGGCCCCTCATGCGGGTTGATCTCTTCCGGTACGAACCGGTCAATGACAGCGATGAGCGCAATACCGGCGAAGAAAGCGACCGCGGCCCACACGTCGGGGCGGCTGCGTCCCGCCTCGCTGAGCCCGTCCACCCCTTCCGGGAGCAGTTCCACCAGGGAGACGAACACCATAACCCCGGCGGACAAACCGAGAGCTCCCGCCAAGAAGCGCTGGCTGGGAGTGTTCTTGAGGGCGACGATGAGGCCGCCGAGGCCCGTCGATAAGCCTGCGAACAAGCTGAATCCGAAAGCAACGGCGAGCTCTGCCATGCGAAAAGCCTACAGTAGGGATTATGGCTACCGCAAACATCTACAGCGACGCAGAACTCCACCCCACCAAAGACGAATTCGCCAACCAATTCTCGAGGATCACCCAGGTCGACGGCTCCTACCGCGCGTACGACCGCGACGACAAAGTCGGCATCGAGGTGCTCGTCGGCCCCGACAACGAGGGCAACCTCACGCAGTGCGGCTTCAGCTACCGCGAGGAAGACATGGCGCTTGACGACGAGCTGACGCCCCTTACCCACTCCGTCCTCGGCCGCCGCTCCGTGGCACACCTGACAGCAGACCCTGTCGCAGTGCGCGAATTCGCGCAGGTGATCCTGACCGGCGACAACGGTGCAGACTTCTCTGAGACCTCGCCGATCTTCGCCGTCCGCGGCACGGGCAGTGAGGATGTCACAGTCGATAACGTGGTCGTTGAGAACCACGACATGCTCAACTCCGTGGGCACTCTCACCGTCGACGGCGAGGAAAAGCGCTACCAGCTGCGGATCCAGCGCCTCATCCGTGAGATCCCTCAAGCCGAGGAAGGCGACCTCGCGCTCGTGCGTGACGACGGCGCGATCCTCATGAACCTCGGCATCTGGGACTAGCGCGACTATTCGCCGTCGATGCGGGCGAGTAGCGCGTCACGCACCTCGCGGCGGCGGATCTTACCTAGCTGATCTTTCGGCAGATCCTCAAAGTGGTAGAAGGTGCGCGGCACCTTGTACCGGGTGAGGTTCTCACGCGCGAATTCTTTCAGGCCGTCCGGGTCGAGCTTCGTGCCCTCCGCCAGCACCACGCACGCGACGACGTCCTCGGAACCGTCCGTGCGGGGACGACCAACCACGGTGACCTCCTCGATGTCTGGGTGCGTGCGCAACGTCTCTTCCACTTCCGCCGGGTAGACGTTGAACCCGCCGGTGATGATCAGCTCTTTGATGCGGCTGACCAGTTTGATGAAGCCGTCTTCATCCATCACGCCCATGTCGCCGGTGCGGAACCAGCCGTCGTGGAAGACTGTGGCTGACGCCTCATCGTTGTTCAGGTACCCGCCGAAGACTTGCGGCCCCTTGGCCAGGATCTCGCCGGCCTCACCGTAGGGCATTTCCTCGTCGAGGTTATCGGGGTCGGCAATGCGGATTTCCGTGTCCGGGAACGGGATGCCGATGTACCCGGGCCGGCGATCATCCGTCGGCGGGTTACCGATGAGAATCGGCGACGTCTCTGTCAGCCCGTAGCCCTCCACGAGCCGGCCGCCGGTCGCCTTCTCCCAGCCCTCGATGACCTCCGCCGGCAGCGATGACGCGCCAGAGAAGCCCGTCTGTACTGCGGACATGTCCGAGCCTTCTTCCTCAGCCGTCGACACAATGCGCTCAAATACGGTAGGCACACCCGGCACGAACGTCGGCGGGTTCTTTTTCTTCATCGCGCCCATGATCAGGTCCATCGTCGGGGCGGGCAGCAAGATCAGTTCGCTGCCGATGAGGAACGTCAGCGTCAACGAGAACGTCAGACCGTAAGCATGGAAGAACGGCAGCGTGGCCAGCATGCGCTGGCCGGGTTCCTGCAGCTCCTTGACCCACGCGCGCCCCTGGATCGGGTTGGCCAGCAAGTTGCGGTGCGTCAGCGGCGCACCCTTGGGGCTTCCGGTGGTGCCGGAGGTGTAGAGGATGAGGGCGGGGTCGTCGCTAAGCATGCGCGGCGTGTCGATCGCGCGGGGTTCGCCGAGGAACCTCTCCCACGGCAGCGTGTCATTCGTCGGCGCTGTCAGCGACGCGCGCGCTTCCTTGAGCTTTCCGACGGGCACCCGCAACGCCACCCGCTGCACCAGGGGCATCGCCTTTGTCATGTCCACGCTGACGATCGTCTCCAGCGGGGTGTCTTTCGCGAGTTTTTTCGCCGTGTCGGCGGCCTTATCCCAGACCACAGCGACCTTGGCACCGTGATCGTTGAACTGGGGGCGCAGCTCATTCGCCGTGTAGAGCGGGTTGTGCTCCACCACGACCGCGCCGAGCTTCTGTACGGCGAAAAATGCCGCGACGTGCTGTGGGCAGTTCGGCAGCATGATGGCCACGCGGTCGCCCTGGGCCACCCCGACCTTGCGCAACCCGTCGGCAGCACGGCGGACCTGCTCGTCGAGCTGAGCATAGGTCATGGACCTGCCGAAGAACCGCGTCGCCGGCTTCCGCCCGTTCACCGCGAGATTCTTGTCGTAGAGGTCCGCCAGCGTGTCGTCGCCGTAGTCCAACGTGTGGTCGGTCCACTCCGGGTAGAAGCGCAGCCACGGCTTCTCGGCGGCGCTGCGGCGACTGCCCTCGGCCTTACTGAGGCTGATTCTGGTGCTGCCGGTGCTCGTGTTGTTCCTGCTGTCTTCGCTGTTTGCGCGATCTGCGACCATAGGCGCCACCCTACGCCCCTTCGACGGCCTCATGCTGGGGCGCCGACCCTTAGGTTGAGAATCCCAGAACGTTCGAAAGCACCGAGATGGTCACGACTGCGCCAGTCACGTAATTCAGCCAGAGGAAGACCCTCCACGCACGATTCACTGCCGCCGACGTGGCGTCAGTGACGTTCCAAAACTTCAGCGTATTGGCCACGTATCCCAGGCCGAGCAGTCCCACAACCCACCCCGGGGCCGGCAGCACGAAGCACAGCCCGGCCGCCAGACCGTACAGCACGCCCGCGAACCGCGTGGTCGTCCGGGCGCCGAGCTCTGTGGCCACGGAGCCGGTGCATGGTCTTCGGCAGCACAGCGCCTTCCACACCGCCTTTGCGTGGGTTGACGATGTCAGATTCGTAGTCGAAGACATCATTCATCCCGTACATCGCGACGTTGTACGGGATGAGGAAGAAGATGAAGCCCACTACCAGCAGCGCGGAAAACTCTCCCTGCGCCAGCAGGTAAGTCAGCGCGAACGGAACGGCTGTGTTCACCCAGCTCAGCGGCCGCGACGCCGCGAGAATGCCCCGTAGCACCCGCATCAGTCACGCCCCCAAAACGCGGTGACCACCAGGGCTGTGAACAGTGGGTAGAACAGATCCTCCACCGGAATCCGCCCGATGTTCAGCCCGAGGGTGGTGGCGTGACCGAATTCGTACAGGCCTGCTGCCACCATGAGGTTGTCAAAGACGATGGTGAGCACGAACAGGATGCCGGCCACCGCGGCGGTCAACTTCCAGGGCCGCCGCCTAGCCCACAATGCCGCGGCCGCGATCAAGAACGGGGCAGAAATCAGAAGGTAGGTCACGGGCGCAGCAGTCCTGTCAGGTTCATCGTCAGGTACGTGAGAAAGAACAGGAAAATCGGTTCTTCCAGCGGCAGCTGCGGCGCAAGATCGATGCCCACCATGTAGGGCGAATCGCCGCGCACGAACGTGCCAGTGGCAATGCCGAGTCCGTCCCAGCACAGCAGCGCCGCCACACACCCCAGAGAGAGCAGCCAGGCCCGGCGCGAGTCACGGAAGAACGCAGTCTTCCAGCGGTGATCGATGATCACCATGCCTGCCAGCGAGAACAGCAGCACCCCCAGGTACGCGAACGGCATTAGAGCGCCTCCGGCAGCGGGCCTGCGCTCGTGTCGCCGCGCAGCCGCTTGATCACGTTTTCGGCGGAGATCAGGCACATGGGCACACCCACACCAGGGGTTGTCGTTCCGCCGGCGTAGTACAGGTTGTCCAGCTTGCGGCTCTTGTTGGACCCACGCAAAAACGCCGACTGCCTCAACGTGTGCGCGGGCCCGATGGATCCGCCCGACCACGCGTGGTACCGCTCAGCGAAGTCCGCCGGTCCCAGCGTTTGCTTGACGACGATTCTTCCCTCCAACCCCTCAACCCCGCACCAATCAGCAATCTGCTGGGTGGCAGCGCTAGCAATCCTTTCGACCTGCTCGCTCGCCTGCTCCCGGTACATATTCCCGTGGCCGATGGCCTCCTCCGCTGCGACGGGGACGAGCACGAAGAGGTTCTCATGCCCCGCAGGGGCCACGCCAGGATCGGTCGCACTCGGTTTGGAGACGTAGATGGACCGGGAGGCACCAAGCGACCGCTGCGGCACCGGGCCATCGAAGACCGCCGCGAAATCGTCGTCCCACTCGTGGGAGAACAGCAGGTTGTGGTGCGCAAGCTGGGGAATCTTCCCCTCCACGCCCAGCATGACCAGCACCGTGCCCAGACCTGGATCGCGCGGGGCGAAGTAGCTCTCGTCGTAGGTGCGCTTCTTCTTCGGCAGCAGGCGGGTCTCCGTGTGGTGCAGGTCCGCGCAGGAGATGACGATGTCGGCGGGGAGGGTGCGGCCGTCGATAAGCGTGATGCCTGTGGCCGTGCGCCCGGAATAGTTGATCGCTGCGACTTCGGTATTGAAGGAAAAGCGCACGCCCTGCTCTACGGCGATGTCGTAGAGCGCGTCCATCACTGCGGCGAACCCACCTAGGGGGTATTGCACGCCCTGGGTGAGGTCGGTGTGGCTCATCAAGTGGTACATCGACGGCGTGCGCGCGGGGTGCGAGGAGAGGAACACTGCCGGGTACGTGAGCATCTGGCGCAGGCGGACGTCAGCGAAACGGCTAGCCACGAAGCGGTCGATCGGCTCGGTGAGATAGCGCGCCAACTTACTGTAATGGCCGGAGATCTGCGTGAACGGCGCGATAGAGCGGAACGTCGTGTACAGGAAGTTCTCCAGCGCAAGCTCGTAGGTCTCTTCAGCAGTGTCGAGGTAGGCGCGCAGCTTTGCGCCGGCACCGGGCTCGATGGACTCGAAAAGGTCGGCGGCGTTGTCACGGCCAGAGGTGACGTCTATGGGCGCATCGCCCTCGGGAAACAGCCGGTACGCGGGGGTGAGCGGTGTCAGATCCAGCACGTCGGCGGTGCGCTTGCCGAACAACGCGAAGAAGTGGTCGAACGCGTCCGGCATGAGGTACCAGCTGGGGCCGGTGTCAAAGCGGAAACCCTCGACAGATTCCGTACCGGCCCGGCCGCCATGGGTGGGCAACTTATCCACGACCGTGGTCTCGATGCCCTCTTTGGCCAGCAGTGCGGCTGTGGCCATGCCGGCCACGCCGGCACCGATCACGATCGCTGTTTCGGGGTGGGTCACTGGGTTCTCACTTTCCTGATTGCCCGCGCCGTGAGCAGCAGCTTGCGGTGGTTAGGCACGCTGATTCTCGTCGCGGCCACCTCATGCGCCGGTGTGGCCGCGATGCGCTCGTTCAGGTCGCGGAAGAGCGCTTCGGCCGCTGCCACTCCCCGTGCCGCTGCAGGAGGCAGGAGCGGGATGGCTGTGCGGGCGCGGTCGAGTTCGCGGTTGATGCCGCTGGTGAGGGTGCGCTTTACGGCGTCGTCAAGCTCCGTGCCCAGGTACGCGCGCCCCAGACCGTCGCGGTCTTCACCGAGGTCGCGGAGGAAGTTGACCTTCTGAAACGCGGATCCTAGCGCCCGGGCGCCCTCCTCCATCGTGCGGCGGTCATCGTCCGTGGGGTCGTGGCCGTGCAGGAAGACGTCCAAGCACATCAAACCAATCACCTCGGCGGAGCCATAAATGTAGTCCCCCAAGTCTTCCTCGGAGTAATCCGATTGCGTGATATCCCTGCGCATAGAGGCAAAGAACGCCCGCACGTGATCGTCGTTAATGCCGCAGCGACGGTGCGTGTTCGCCCACGCGTGCAACACCGGGTCGGTGTGAAAACGGTGCATCGGCGCGTGCAGCACCTGCTCTTCGTAGAGATCTAGCAGGGTTTCCGGGCACTCGTTTGCCTCAGCGGCGGTGCCGTCCACGATCTCGTCCGCGATCCGCACCACGGCGTACAGGTTGCGGATGTCGCGCTTGGTGTCGGCGTCGAGCACCTGCGTGGCTAGGGAGAAGCTGGTGGAGTACTGCCCGATCACCTGCGCCGCAGCTCTATCTGCCATGCGGTCGTAGCGGGCGAGATAGGAATCTGTCACAACGGGCCTTTGCAGCAGAGCAGTAGATACTCCACCGAGCCTACAGCGCTGAACCGGCTCCCGTTCGGGCCTGAGCCAGGCGCTGCGGCAAGCGCTGCCACGGAGGGGAGGAAGAAAATCCCCGCATCATCGAATGCCAGCCGCGGCCGAACCGCCGCCGAACCTGGCACCGGCCACGCAGGGCTCGGTCGTCCATTCCCACCACAAGCTCGGGCACGAAGCGGATCGTCTCCCCCGCCCGCACCGCAAAAGAGAGCTGAATGTCGTCGTGCGATTCAGTGTCGGCAAGATCCAGCGTGCTGCCGACGGCCTGCCACCACTCGGTGCGAAACGAGCTGTTGGTCCCGAACAACGGCGGGTGGCCCAGGGCAGAACCGACCGAGAGACGGTAGATGGATAGGTAGAGGCGGGAAATGAGGTGGGGTGTGCCGTCGAAAAGCGCGGGGCCGGTGATCCCTACGGTGTGGGCAGGAGCGTGACGCCACTGCTGCTCCACCGTTTCCAGATATGTTTCCGGCAGCCACGCGTCCGCGTCGGTGCGGACGATGTAGTCGGCGCCTAACCCGCATGCCGCGTGATAACCCGCTGCCGCTGCCCATGTGATTCCACGACGCGCTTCCGTGATGACAGTCGCACCGTGCGCCGTGGCAACCTGCACTGAATCATCGTCCGACCCGTTGTCGACGACGGCCGTGAAATCCGCCGCGCGACGTTGCCGGTTGATGCTGCGCAGACAACGCTCGAGCAACTCCGCGTCATTGAGACACGGGATCACCACGGCGATTGTCGGACTAGCCACGCAGCAAGTCTAAGCCAGGGACACAAGCGCGGCCTGGTGCACGCGCAACGAAGACCCTGGCCAATCATGACCAGGGGCTTCAACGGATCGTGGGCCCTCCGGGGCTCGAACCCGGGACCTGCGGATTAAAAGTCCGTAGCTCTACCAACTGAGCTAAAGGCCCGCAGGGTCCCATGGTAAACCCTTGGGACCCCTCGCAAGTAATCGGGCCTGAAGTTCAGCCGACCGGAGTGCGGGCAGGAACTTAGTCCTGCTTCATCGTGCCGGTCTCTTCCATGCGGAGGTGGAAGTCGAAGGCGTGACGCAGGTCGTGCGGGGTGGACTGGTACTTGGACTTCGCGGCGCGCGCGACGTACTCCTCCAACAGCGGGCGGTAGGTCGGGTGGGCAATCGAAATCATCTTGGCCACGCGGTCGCGCGGAGCCAGGCCGCGCAGGTCAGCGACACCGTACTCGGTGATGAAGACCATCGCGTCGTGCTCGGTGTGGTCCACATGCGACACGAACGGCACGATGGCGGAGATGGCGCCGCTCTTCGCCTCCGACGGGGAGATGAAGGAGGATATGAATGCGTTACGGGTGAAGTCGCCGGAACCGCCCAGGGCGTTCATCAGGCGGGAGCCGTTGATGTGGGTGGAGTTGGCGTTACCGTAAATGTCCGCCTCGATCATGCCGTTGGTGGCAATCAAGCCTGTGCGGCGGATGACCTCCGGGTGGTTGGAGATGGACTGCGGGCGCAGGATGATGGACTCGCGGTAGCGGGATGCCTCGTTGTTCATCTTCTCCGCGTACTCCGGGGACAGGGAGAAGGAGGTTGCGGAAGCCACGGTCATCTTGCCGGCGTCGATCAGGTCGACCATGCCGTCCTGGATCACCTCGGTGTAGGCCTGGATGTTCTCGAACTTGGACTCCATCAGGCCCGCCATCACAGCGTTCGGGACATTGCCCACGCCGGACTGCATGACGTAGCCGTCGTAGGCGAGACGGCCAGCCTTGACCTCGTTCTCCAGGAAGTCCAGGAAGTTGCCGGCGATCTGCTCGGAGGTCTCGTCCGGCGCCTTGAAGGGTGCGTTACGGTCCGGGTCGTTGGTCTCCACCACAGCGACGACCTTCTCCGGGTCGATCTCGATGTAGGTGGTGCCGATGCGGTCGCCGGCCTTGGTGATCGGGACCGGGATGCGGTTCGGCAGCGGCGGCACGAGCCAGATGTCGTGCATGCCCTCGAGCTCCTCAGACTGCCACTCGTTGACCTCAATGATGATCTTCTTGGCAGCGTTAAGGAACTCCACGGAGTTACCCACGGAGGAAGACGGGATGATGTTGCCGCTCTCATCGATCCGCACAGCCTCAACGATGGCGACATCGAGGTCGCCGAAGAAGCCCTGCTCAACCATCATGCCGGAGTGGGACAGGTGGATGTCCTGGAACTTCATCTCACCCGAGTTGATCTTGTTACGCATCGTCGGGTCGGACTGGTACGGCATGCGGTAACGCAGCGCGTTCGCCTCAGCCAGCACGCCGTCGCACTCCGGAGCAGTGGAAGCACCAGTGAACAGATCGATGCTGAAGTCCTGGCCCTTATCATGGGCGGCCTTCGCCTTCTCCGCGATGGCGGTCGGCAGCGCCTTCGGGTAGCCCGCGCCGGTGAAGCCGGACATGCCGACCTTGTCGCCGTGCTCGACGAACTGGGCAGCCTCGTCGGCGGACATGACCTTGTCCCGCAGCTGCGCGTGCGAAATGCGGTCGCTCATCTTGTACTCCTTGTATGTCGCGTGTGCTTCTTTCACACCATTGTGACGCACCTGGCATTTTTGCGCCACTACCTAGTAAGTAACGTGGCCTGCGTCTCGACCGTGTCCGGGTTTGTGTCCGGCGTGGCCGAGCGGGAACAATGAGCGTTGTGATTACCACTGCCCCCCAACTGCGCATCGGCGGCATCGAACTCGCCTCGCCGGTCATCCTCGCTCCGATGGCCGGCGTGACGGACATGCCGTTCCGTGTGCTGTGCCGCGAGATCGAGGAAGATCTCACGGGCACGGTATCGGGACTGTACGTGTGCGAGATGATCACGGCCCGCGCGCTTGTGGAAGGCAACGAGAAGACCCTGCACATGACCACATTCGCGCCGCAGGAGACACCGCGGTCGATGCAGCTGTACACCGTCGACCCGGAATACACCTACAAGGCTGTCCGAATGATCGTCGAGGGCGACATGGCGGACCACGTGGATATGAACTTCGGCTGCCCCGTGCCCAAGGTGACCCGCCGCGGCGGCGGTTCCGCGATTCCGTACAAGCGCGGGCTGTACCGCAACATCGTCTCCGCCGCGGTCAAAGCAGCTGACGGCCGCGTTCCGGTCACCGTGAAGTTCCGCGTGGGCATTGACGACGAGCACAAGACCCACCTGGATGCCGGCCGCATCGCCGCTGAAGAAGGCGCATCGGCCGTCACACTGCACGCCCGCACGGCCGCCCAGCGTTATTCCGGCACCGCAGACTGGGACGAAATCTCCCGGCTGGTCGAGCATATGGACGGCACGGGGATCCCCGTGCTGGGCAACGGCGACATCTTCGCCTCCACCGACGCAGAAGAGATGATGGAGCGCACCGCCTGCGACGGTGTCGTCGTCGGCCGCGGCTGCCTTGGCCGGCCGTGGCTCTTCGCCCAGCTCTCCGCCCAACTGCGCGGCGAAGTGGTTCCGGCAGAACCGACGCTTGGCCAAGTCGCCCGCATCATGGCCCGCCACGGTGAGCTGCTCGCCGCCCACAACGGCGAAGAGCGTGGGTGCCGCGAGCTACGCAAGCACGTCGGCTGGTACCTGCGCGGCTTCCCCGTCGGCGGCCAATTCCGCAGCGAGCTCGCCCGTGTGTCCACGCTCGAGGAGCTCCACTCCCACCTATCCGCTATTTTCGACTCCGACGCCATGGCCGAAGCCGCCGACGAAGCCCGCGGCCGCAAAGGCTCCAGCGCGAAGGTCGTTCTGCCCGAAGGGTGGCTGGACGATCCCGAGGATGACGCGGTGCCTGTTGGGGCGGAGATTGAGAACTCGGGCGGGTAACGTCATAAAGCATGCGAACCGCCTACCGCGACCACCTCGACGCCTTCTCGCGCGACCTGCAGAGGATGAGCGACACTGTGCGCGCGATCATGAAGCATGCGTCGACCGCGGTGCTCGAGGCATCGCTTGACGACGCTGAAGCGGCCCTGACCGCGGCCGACTCCCTCAAAGAGATCCGCGACCGGTGCGAACGCCGCTCCATGCAGCTGCTCGCGCTGGAGAACCCGGTCGCCTCCGAGCTACGGCAGATCTTCACGTCAATCTACATTGTCGAAGACTTCAACCGCATGGGCGCGTTGGCCAAGCACATCGCCAATACGGCTCGGCTGCGCCACCCGGACCCGGTGGTGCCGCTTGACGGGCCGGGGGCGTCGTTACGCGAAAGCATCGTGGAGTTCGCCGGACGCACGGGCACGATGGGGGAACTGATCCACGACCAGCTCATCAGCCCCGACGCGGACCTCGCGCTGGAGATGAATGAACTTGATGACGCTGTCGATGACACCCACAAGCAACTCCTAACCACACTGACCAGCCGGGAGTGGGAAGGCCCCAACCGCCTCGCCGTCGACCTAGCGCTCATCGCGCGTTTTTACGAACGCTACGCCGATCACTGCGTCAACGTCGCCGCACGCATCGTTTTCCTCGTCACTGGCTTGACCCCGGAAAACTACATTGAAAGCAAAGACTCCGACGGCCAAGACGTGGAAATGGACGAACGTTTCCAGGAGCTCGAGCGCTACTTCGCTGAAGATTAGGCCGACGACTGTTCCGCACGCCCCGTCAACAGGGCGAAAGCCCTCCGGCCCGAAGACCGAAGGGCTTTACGTGGTATCCCGAAGAAGAGCGATTTAACCGAAGCGACCGGAGATGTAGTCTTCGGTCTCCTTGCGCTCCGGGTTCTCGAAGATGGTGGTGGTGTCGTTGAACTCCACCAGGTGGCCCGGCTTACCGGTGGCCTCGAGGGAGAAGAAGCCGGTCTTGTCGGACACGCGGGCTGCCTGCTGCATGTTGTGGGTCACGATGACGATGGTGTACTCGTCCTTCAGCTCGTGAATGAGGTCCTCAACAGCGAGGGTGGAAATCGGGTCCAGAGCGGAGCAGGGCTCGTCCATGAGGAGGACCTCAGGACGGACAGCGATCGCGCGAGCGATGCACAGACGCTGCTGCTGACCACCGGAAAGGCCGCCGCCCGGCTTGTCCAGACGGTCCTTGACCTCGTCCCAGAGGTTCGCACCGCGCAGGGACTGCTCGGTGATCTCCTTGAGCTTCTTCTTGTCCTTTTCACCCTGGAGGGTCAGGCCAGCGACGACGTTCTCCTCGATGGACATGGTCGGGAACGGGTTCGCTTTCTGGAACACCATGCCGACGGTGTTGCGCACTGCAACCGGGTCAACGTTGTCGGCGTAGATGTCGTGGCCGTCGAGGAGGACCTCGCCGTCGACGGAGGCGTTCGGGATGACCTCGTGCATGCGGTTGAGGGTGCGCAGCACGGTGGACTTGCCGCAACCAGACGGACCGATGAATGCGGTCACGGCCTGGCCGGGGATCTTCATGTTGACGCTCTGCACGGCGTGGAAGTCGCCGTAGTAAATGTCGAGATCGTTGAGCTCGAGCTTAGACATTGTGTTTTCTCCTGGAGAGTGAAAGGGGGTTAGCGGCTTACTTCTTGACCGAGTACTTGGACGCGATGAGGCGAGCAAGCAGGTTCAGGGCGACGACGATGAGGACCAGGGTGAGGGCAGCACCCCACAGGCGGTCAGTAACGGCCTGAGCCGAACCAGACTTCCACATGTCGAGCATGAACAGCGGCAGCGACGACTGCGGTCCTTCGAAGATGTTGAACGCGTTCATCACCTTCGTCGAACCCACGAGGATCAACACCGGAGCGGACTCGCCCATGACGCGGGCGACAGCCAGCATGATGCCGGTGACGATGCCGGACAGGGCCGTCGGCAAAACGATGCGGACGATCGTCTTCCATTTCGGCACGCCCAGTGCGTACGTGGCTTCTCGTAGGTCCATTGGGACGACACGGAGCATCTCCTCCGTATTTCGCACCACGATGGGGACCATCAGCAGGATCAGAGACAGGGCGACGGCGAAACCGGAGCGCTCCTGGCCGAGGATGGTGATCCACAGGGCGTAGATGAACAGGGCGGACACGATCGACGGGACACCGGAGAGGATGTCCACCATGAAGGTGGTCAGTTTGCCCAGACGGTTGCCGCCGGAGTACTCCACCAGGTAAATCGCGGTGAAGACACCGATCGGGATGGAGAACAGGGACGCGATGAGGGTTTGGACGAGGGTACCGACGATGGCGTGCGCTGCACCGCCGCCTGGGGCACGGGTACGCGCGCCACCCATGTCCTCAGTCCACCAATCGACGTCCAAGATCGGGCCAATGCCGCGGCTGACAAGGGTGAACAGCAGCCAGCCGAGCGGGATCAGTGCGAGGATCATGGCCAGCCACATCAGGCCGCCCATGAAGCCGTTGGTGAATTTACGGCCACCAGAAATGTCGGTGAACGGGTTGTCCCCGTCAGAGTTGGTGCGAGCCGGCTCGCGGGTTTCGGTGGCGGTTTCGGTTGCGGTTGCGGTTGCCGCGGCCGAACCAGCGGAGGCGCCGGTGGAGTCCTTGTCGGTCTTTACAACCTTGTCTTCCTTCACAACCTTGTCGGCCTTGTCTGCCTTGTCAGGCTGGCCAGAGTTGCCGGAATATGCAGTGCTCATGGCTACTCTCCTACTTGTTGACGATCGCGCGGGCGATCGAGTTGACGATGAAGGTCAGCAAGAACAGCACCAGGCCGGCAGCGATGTAGGCACCTGCCGAGACCTCGTTGTTGAACTCTGCGGACGCGTTTGCAATCGCGGTAGCGAAGGTGGTGCCGCCGTCAAACAGCGACCCACGAAAGGCACCACTCGGGGACACGACCATGTAGAGCGCCATGGTCTCACCGAGAGCGCGGCCCAGGCCAAGCATCGAGCCGGCGATGTAGCCAGACAGGCCGAACGGCAGCACGGTCATGCGGATGACTTCCCAGCGGGTAGCACCGAGTGCCAGAGCGGACTCGATCTGGCCGGGAGGGGTCTGCACGAAGACCTCACGCGCAGTCGCGGCGATGACCGGGAGGATCATGATCGCCAGGACGATGCCACCGGTGAGGATGTTACGGCTGGTGGCGAAGGCCGGCGAGTTACCGTCCGCAGTGAACAGGAATGTGTTCCCGAGGAAGGTGCCGTGGACCCATTCGTAGAAACCGGACAGTGCTGGGCCGAGGACCTGCGCACCCCACAGACCGTAAACGATGGACGGCACGGCGGCGAGCATGTCCACCAGCGTTGCCAGCGGGCGAACCAGCTGCTTCGGCGCGTAGTTGGACAGGAAGATGGCGATGCCCAGGGCGATCGGCATAGCGATGATCAGGGCGATGATCGAGACCATCATGGTCACAAAGAACAGGTTCGGAATACCGAACTGCATGTTCTCCAGGTTCGAGGTCTGCCAGGGACCGGTGTAGGTGAAGAAGTTCTCCTTGTTCAGGCGCAGCGGCTTGATCGCCTGCAGCACGAGGAACAGACCGACGGCCGCGATGATCACAGTGATCAGCGCCGCGGAAATGGTGGAGAGAGCTTCGAAGATGCGGTCGCCCGGGCGCTTGACGCCAGCGCCTCCGCCGGAGGTGTGGCCAGTTGCGGGGGTGTCAGAAACTGCGGGGTCCTGGCCCTTCTCGCGCGGTGTGGCCTGGGAGGAGCTGACCACCGCATCTTCGCGAGTGGCAGGTCCGGCGCCGCGGTCGTCGTGCTCAGTTGCCGGCAATTCGTTGTCAGCCATAGTGACGAATCCTTTGTGTGAAAGTTCTGAATGCGGTGCTCCGCTCATGCGGGTCCGCAGAAGAAGACATGTGGTTTCTCAGTTAGAACTCAGAAACTCGTTGCCACAAAGACATACCCCCGGCTCACTTCGGTAGCAGGGGGTATGCCGGTCGGCTAGGACCGCAGTCCTAGGCGACCATCAAAAGCGCTTAGCTGATGGCTTCGACAGACTCACGCAGCTTGTCAGCGAACTCGCCGGAAACCGGGATGAAGCCAGCGTCCTCGAGCTCTTCGTCCTGGGACTCCAGAACGACGGTCAGGAAGTCCTTGACCTGGTTGCGGGTCTTCTCGTCGTCGTACTTGGAGCAGACGATCTCGTAGGTGGTCAGGATGAGCGGGTAGGAGTCAGCCTCCTGCTGGGCGAAGAGAGCGTCAGCGTCGACGACCATGTCGTTGCCCTCGGACTTGAACTCGACCTTATCCAGAGCAGCGTTGACGGTGTCGTTGTTCAGCTCGACCGGGCCATTGCCGAAGTCGACGTTAGCAACGCCGAGCTCGAGGTCGCGGGCGTAGCCAGCCTCAACGTAGGTGATGGCACCGTTGGTGGCGTTGACCTGCTCAGCAACAGCGGTGGAGCCGTTAGCACCAGCGCCGACCTTCTGCGGGAATGCCTTGCCTTCGCCTTCCCACTTGCCGTCGGAAGCAGCAGACAGGAACTTCTGGAAGTTGTCGGAGGTACCGGACTCGTCAGAGCGGTAGATCACGGAGATCTCCTGGTCCGGCAGGTCTGCGCCATCGTTGTTCTCAGCGATCTTCGGGTCGTTCCACTTGGTGATGGTGCCGTCGAAAATCTCAACGATGTTGTCGATGGACAGGTTCAGGTCCTCAACGCCCTCAAGGTTGTAGGCGACAGCGACCGGGCCGATGACCATCGGCAGGTGCCATGCGTCGTTGCCACCGCAACGCTCCTTGGCCTGCTCAACCTCGCCCTTGTCCTCCTTCAGCGGGGAGTCAGAGCCGGCGAAAGCAGCCTGGTTGCCCACGAAGTTCTTGATGCCGCTACCGGAACCGGTTGCGTTGTACGCGAGGTTGGCGCCGTCGACAGCCTCAGCGTAGCGGGAACCGAAGTAGTCCATGGCGTTTGCCTGAGAGGTAGCACCCTCAGCAACGAGCTGGCCGGACTCGCCGGACAGGCCCTCGATTTCACCGGTGTCGGTGCTCTCGTTTGCGGAGTCGTTGGAGTTGTCGCCGTTGTCTGCGGAGTCGCCGCAAGCGACCAGGGAAACGGAGGTCAGTGCTGCAAGGCCGGCGAGAGCGGCGGTGCGCTTGATGTTACGGATCACGGGATACCTTTCCGGTGCGAATTCAGATCTTCTTCTGAGCATCGGTCCCAAGCCGCCGTGGTCACGGATGCGCGTTTTCGCGCGCCAGTCACCGTGGCTGGGTGCTCACGTATGGGAAAGCTACGGGCTGCGCGTTAACCCAACAGGTTCTAAACGGTGAACAATGCGTTAACTTTGTGGTCTCCTGTGAATTAGTGGTGCGTTCTATGTCACAAAGTGCGCTGATTTGAGTAGACAACATGGCGTTCCGCGACGCTAAACCCCATGTCTACGTACCTTTTCACCGCTGGCTCGTTGTCTGACTCCACGTACAGGATGACGCGCTGCGCACCGCCATTCACCAAGTGCTCCAGCCCGGCGCGCATCAGCGGTTCGCCTAGCCCGGTGCCACGGTAATTGCTCGCCAATCCGACAACGTAGACCTCACCGAGAGTGCGGGAATGCCGCTTCGTCCAGTGGAATCCCGCTAACGCCGGCCCGCCGGAAACATCCCACAGCAGCCGCACGCCGTTCGGGTCGAACCAGTCCGTGTCCATTCCCTCTTTCAGCCGGTTCAGATCCCAGCCGCCTTGCTCGGGGTGCCACGAAAACGCGTCGTTGTTCACAGCGAGCCATTGCTTATCGACGTCTTCGCGCCCCCACTTGCCCACCGCCTCCGCGTAACTGATGTCCTCTATATGGGAGCCACCCGCCCACGATGCGATCTCGCCCAGCAATTCATCCGTGCCCCGCGCGACGGCCGCCAGCTTCTCTCCCGCGACATCCATGACAAGCAGCTCGCGCACAACATCGAGGTCAAGAGATGCTCCGAGCGCCTGCGCTGCAGGCAGGTTTCCGTGCGCCCACAAACCAGCGTCGTCACGGCGCTGCAGCACCTCCCGCGCCAACGCTGCGCCTACTCCAGCACCGCGCCGCGGCGGGTCGACTGCCAGCTCGGCCGATCCGTCGGGGGCGAGGGCGGCGAGGCCAGCAAGGGAGCCGTCGATAAGCGCCGCGATGTGCGTGTGCTCATCGCCGTTGAGACCGCGGACGAAGGCCTCGGAGAACACCTCCACGCCATCGTGCTCAGCAGCGCGGGCGAGGATATCGCGCGCCGCCCCGGCTGTGTCAGCGTCGCGGTCGCGGAAGGAAACAGTGGTAATGGAAACGTCCGTCATGCCCCCAGGCTACGGTAAAAGGCATGGCGGACGGCACGACATTGGCGCAGTGGCAGACAACGCCGCGCACGGGGCTCAAAGCCGGCGCAGTGGTCGCTGGAGTCCTTGCGGTTGTGCTCGGAATCGGGTTCGTGACAGACGCGGCGGGCACGGCGAGCATCGAGAAGCGCTTGGCGGCGAACGCACGCGCCGCAGACGATTTGGCGGCAGACCCGGAGACGTACGTCGGCGGTTTTCCGTTCGCACAGGTCCGCTTCACCGATGAGGTGCCACGCGTGAGTTTCCAGGCGCTCGATGTGCAGGTAGACGGCATTGGCATCGCCAATTCCCGCACCGACATCTACGAGATCACGATCCCCGCAGATAAGGCCTACGCCGCTGACTTCATTGGTGCGCGCGCCAAACGCGTGGAGAACACGCTGTCGCTCGATGGCGTCGCATTCGGCCAGTTACTGGGCATGACGGACCTGGACATCGCCAACCCGTACAACATCTCCCCGACCGGCGGCAGCGAGGCCGAAGCCCAGCTCTCCGGCACCGTCCCCGGCACAGAGGAGAAAACCACCGCGGTGGTCACCCTGCGTCTGACCGGCACAACCTTCCGCATGGAGCCGAAGCAGCTTATCGACGTCCCCGACGCGCTCACCGACACCGTCACCTCCGCCTACACCCTCGAACTAGACACCCGCGACCTACCGATCGGTGCGCAGGCAGACAAAGTCGACGTCTCCGGCGGCTCCATCCGCTTTTCTGCACAACGCCGGGATGTGGAGCTGACCCAAGACATGCTCTCGCCGGTAGCCGCCACTGCCCGTTAGGTCCCGCGGTGACTACTGTGGGTAGGCATGGACAACACCGACAACTGCACGACCCCTGAGCGCAACGCCCTGGACGGCAACGAGGCAGTCAACCTCGCCGCAGAGCAGTCGAAGAACACCGCGCACCGCAACATCCCGGCGCTAGGGCTCGATGAAATCCCGCTTCCGGACGACACCGCGAACCTGCGCGAAGGCCCCAGCCTGCACGACGGCCTCCTGGCACTGCTGCCACTGGTGGGCGTCTGGCAGGGCACCGGCCAAGCCGTCGACGACAGCGCTGCTGACGGCGACGCCGCCGAATACGCCTTCGGCCAGCAACTGATCATCTCCCACGACGGTGAGAACTACCTGCGCTTCGACTCCCGCACGTGGCGCATCGATGCTGACGGCAACCCCGTCGGCGCCGATCAGCGCGAGACCGGCTTCTGGCGCATCTCCCTCGACGACGCCATCGAGGTCACCCTGACCAACTCCCGCGGCCTGGTGGAGATCATGTACGGCGAGCCCGTCAACGAGCGCGCCTGGCAGCTGCAGTCGGCCTCGACCATCGCCACGGAGACCGGCCCCGCCACCCACGGCCCCGGCAAGCGCCTGTACGGTCTCATGCCGAACAACAACTTGGGCTGGGTCGACGAGCGGGTCGCCGCCGGCTCCACCCAGGACGACATCACCTTCATCCCCTACATGTCGGGCGAGCTCAAGCGCGTGGCTGGTTAACGGTCTCGCTGTGCTCGGCCGTTAAGAAGTGGCTGGGGTTGCCAAAGCTGCGTCGATAAGCTGGCGCAGCTTTTTCTCGTCCTTCTTGGACGGTGCAGGCAGCTCCTCCCCGTCGATCGTGGTGACGCGCACCCCGCCGCGGACGGAGCTGACTAACCATACCTGGTCGGCGCCGCGCAGGTCAGCGACGGTGAGGGCTTTCTCTTTGCACTTCCAGCCGTCACGCTCGGCGAGGGTGAACACGGCCGCCTGTGTCGTGCCGGGCAGCACGTCGCCGCCCGTGACCGGCGTACGCAGCTTGCCGCCGCTGACCACCAGCACAGACGATGTCGCTCCTTCCAGTACGCGGCCGGACGCGTCGACGTAGATGACATCGTCGTATCCGTTCTGCTTCGCCCACCGCAGCGCAGCCATTGCCGCGGCGTAGTTGAGCGACTTCGCGCCGACAGTCAGCCACGGCGCGGCCTCGGCGTCGCTGCCGCTGGCTAGGGTGTAGCCGCGCTGCGCCGTCATCACGCGCACACCATTTTCGCGCTGGTCCAGCTGCTCCTGCGGAATCGGCCGGACCGTCACCCAGGCGCTGGGCACGCCCGTCGACTCACGCCCACGGGTGTACGTCCACTGGCACTTCGCCTCCACCTCCGCCGCGTCGAGTCCGGATTCGCGCACGAAGTCCCCCACTGCCTCGGCTGTCGCCTTCTCCCACGTCGCCGCTTCCGGCGCGGGCAGGCCCAGCAGCTGCGCAGAACTTTGAAAGCGTTGCACATGTGCCGCCAGATTCACCGGTTCACCGTGGCGGATTAGGATGGTCTCAAAGCAGCCATCGCCGCGCGTGACGGCAGCATCGTCCCAGTACACGTGCGGAAGGTTGGCGTTTTGGCGTCGCAGGGAACCGCCGAACGGCTCCACGAGATAGATCACTGGCTGTTGGGCGCGCATACCGGCCCATTATGCCCGCGTAGGATCGGACAGGTGAGTTACCGTTCGCCTATCCTCGCCGTGCGCGGCGCCACAGAACTACCCGACGCGTCGCTTATCGACGCCGCCGGCGTCCCCTCCCACTACAGCGACCCCCTGCGCGAACAACGCGCAGTCGAACGCGGCGGGGTGGTCATCGACCGCAGCCACCGCCACGTCATCCGCGTCGCCGGGCCTGACGCGCCGGTGTTCCTGAACAACCTGCTCTCGCAGAAGCTTGACGATGTCTCCCCCGGCTTCACCGCCGCCGCCCTCGACCTGGACATGCAAGGCCGGATCCTCCACCACGCCGATGTCACCCGCACTGAGGACGCCTTCTACCTCGATGTCCCCTCCTACGCCTTCGAGACTTTCCTCGACTTCCTGACCAAGATGATCTTCTGGTCCGACGTCACCGTCGAAGAGGCGGACCTGGCCATCCTCACCGTGCTCGGTGCCCCGTCTTCCTTCGACCCAGGCGTGCTCGCCGCGACTCCCGCGTTCGTGCGCACCGTCGACTGGCGTGGCCCGCGGCGCGTTGACATCGCCGTCCCGCGCCAGGAGTTGATGAACGCTTTCCGCGCACTTACCGGTGCCGACGGCGCGGCACTGACGCCCGCCGGCATCATGACCTTCACAGCCGAGCGCATCAAGGCCCTCGAACCAGAGCAGCGTGCAGACCTCGACGCCAAATCCATCCCGCACGAAGTGCACACGCTCATCGCCCGGGGCGGCAACCTGGGCGCCGTGCACCTAGACAAGGGCTGCTACCGCGGCCAGGAGACCGTCGCGCGTGTGGAGAACCTCGGCCGTTCCCCACGCCTTCTGGTCATGCTGCATATCGACGGTTCTGCCCCCGTCGACCCCCAGCCCGGTGACACCATCACCATGGGCGGGCGCACCGTCGGACGCCTCGGCTCCGTCGCGCACGACTGCGACTACGGTCCGATCGGCCTAGCGCTGGTGAAGCGGTCTGCTCTCAACGCCCCAGCCACGTCGGGCCCCGCCGCGGCTGTCGGTGCGCAGCTGGAAATCCTCGCGGGCACCGGCGCAGACGACGCCGACGGCACAGAAAGCGCCGCCGATCCAATCGTCATTTCCGCGTCCGTCGACCCTGACTCTCTCCCTGCGGATGAGGGCCAGCGGGCGGGGCGGGTGGCCGTCGATAAGCTGCGCGGCAACGCGAAAACGCACCCCACCACATAAAAACGGGGTGCGCTTAAGCGAGCTTATCGACGCTGCGCGTCGTCCTCCGGATCCCAGTCCGCGTACTCAGCGTACTGCGGGTCTACCTCGTAGTCGTCGGAGTCATCCTCGTCCCACTCGGAACGGGTGGGCTCGCCTGCAAGCTCACGCTGGAGCGAATCCAGATCCATGTCAGGCGTGTTGTACTTCAGCTGGCGTGCAACCTTGGTCTGCTTTGCTTTGGCGCGTCCGCGGCCCATGGCGTGACCCCCTTGAGGTGTCCTAAAGGGCGGCTCGGGAATTCGGCGGCCCTTTTCATATCTTAAAAATTTGTCCTGCAAGCCATAATAGCGTGCGAGTCAAATTAACGCGCACACAGCCGCCGCCTGCGCAAACACGGCCACACGAGCAGCGCAGGAAAATTTTAGAAAGAGTGGGATCCCACAAGCACAGCGCGTGCACCCTCGTCTGCGTCGGTGGTGCCGCGGACTTCGCCAAGCTCCCAGCATTCGACGTGGCGGGCGGTGAGCATCGCCAGCGCGCGGTCGCGGTCCTCCGGCGCAACGATGGCGACCATGCCGACACCCTTGTTGAAGGTCTTCTCCATCTCGGTGTCCGGCACCTTGCCCACAGAGCGGATCGTGCGGAAGATCTCCGGCGGGCTCCATGTCGCGCGGTGCATTTCCGCGACCTTGCCTTCGGGGATGACGCGCTCCATGTTGCCCACCAGGCCGCCGCCGGTGACGTGGCAGAACGTGCGCACCTCGCACTCGTTGGCCAACGCCAAGCAATCCAGGGCGTAGATGCGGGTCGGCTCCAGCAGCTCCTCGCCGAGGGTGTGACCCAGCTCCTCGATGTGGCCGTCCAGCGGTAGGCCGGCCTTTTCCAGCAGGACGTGGCGGGCCAGCGAGTAGCCGTTGGAGTGCAGGCCAGAGGAGGCCATGCCGATGATGACGTCCCCCTCGCGCACGCGGTCCGGCCCGAGCACCTCTTCAGCTTCCACCACGCCGACAGCGGTGGCGGACACGTCGTACTCGTTCTCCCCCATCACGCCGGGGTGCTCCGCGGTCTCCCCGCCGAGCAGGGCGCATCCGGCCTGGACGCAGCCCTCGGCAATGCCGCCGACGATATCGGCAATCTTCTCCGGCACGACCTTGCCCACCGCGATGTAGTCCTGCAGGAACAGCGGCTCCGCGCCGCAGACCACAAGATCGTCGACGCACATGGCCACCAGGTCGATGCCGATGGTGTCGTGCTTGTCCATCGCCTGGGCGACGGCGAGCTTCGTGCCCACACCGTCCGAACCAGCCGCGAGCAGCGGCTGCTTGTAGTTACCCAGCGCGAAGAGACCGGCGAAGCCTCCCAGTCCACCACGGACCTCGGGGCGGGTGGCGCGCTTGGCGTGGTCCTTGATCAGCTCGACTGCGCGGTCGCCTTCCTCAATGTTGACGCCGGCAGCGGCGTAGGAGACTTCCGACTCGGGGGTGGTCATGGCTTAAAACATCCCTTCCTGAATGCGGCGCACGGCATCCGCGTTCACGTTGTTCTCCGGCAGGCCCAGCGGGTAGTGGCCGTCGAAGCAGGCCGCACACAGGCTTGCCGCGGGCCGCTCCGTGGAGGCGATCATGTCGTCGATCGAGACGAATGCCAGTGTATCCGCACCGATGACGCGGCAAATGTTCTCGGCGACAGCGGCATCATCCCCGCCGGCGTTGTTAGCAATCAGCTCGCCCGGGCTGGCGAAGTCAATGCCGTAGAAGCACGGCCACTTCACCGGCGGCGACGCAATGCGCACATGCACCTCGGCAGCGCCCGCTTCACGCAGCATTCGGATCAGTTTGCGCTGCGTGTTACCGCGGACGATGGAGTCGTCCACGACCACAAGCGATTTGCCCTCGATGATCTCGCGCACCGGGTTGAGCTTTAACCTCAAGCCCAGCTGGCGCAGCGTGTCCGACGGCTGGATGAACGTGCGCCCTACATACGCGTTCTTCATCAGGCCCTGCGCGAACGGAATACCGGACTCTTCGGCATATCCAATTGCAGCTGGAGTGCCCGACTCCGGCACAGGCATGACGACGTCCGCATCCACCGGCGCCACATGCGACAACCTACGGCCAATCTCCAGGCGGGCCGCGTTGACTGTCTTGCCCTCGATGACCGAATCGGGGCGGGCAATGTAGACGTACTCGAATACGCAGGTCTTCGGCGCCGGGTCGGCGTAACGTTCGGTGTGGATGCCGGAGGCGTCGATCGCAATGAGCTCGCCCGGCTCGATGTCGCGCACGAAAGAAGCGCCCGTGATGTCCAGCGCGGATGTTTCAGAGGCGATGACCCAGCCCTTCTCCAACCGGCCGAGCGACAGCGGGCGCACACCGTGCGGGTCACGGGCAGCGTACAAAGTGTGGCCGTCGGTGAACACCAGACAGAAAGCGCCCTTAATCTGCGGCAACAGTTCGCGGGCGGAATCGAGCAGGGTGCGATCGCCGGTCACTCCGTCGGCAAGCAAGGCGCTGACAACAGCCGTGTCGGACGAAGACCCCTGCCCGTCGACGCCGTCGCGCGGGACGAGCTTGCGCGCAACTGCCTCATCGCGCAGTGTCGCGTAGTTCGTCAGATTGCCGTTGTGCGCCAACGACACATCCGTGCCGTTCGGCGAGGTCCGGAACATCGGCTGGACGTTCTCCCAGCTCTGCGCACCAGCTGTGGAATAGCGGGTGTGGCCGATCGCCACATCGCCCTGCAACGCGTCGAGGATCGCCTCATCGAAAACCTGGGAGACCAGCCCGCTGTCCTTGAAGACCACGATGCGCCCCTGGTCGCCCACCGCGATGCCGGCACCCTCCTGGCCGCGGTGCTGGAGGGCGAACAGGCCGAAGTACGTCAGCTTCGACACGTCCTCCCCGGGCGCCCACACCCCGAACACACCGCATTCTTCGCGTGGCTCGGGCTCGTCTGCTTCCAGATTCAGCATCGGGTTCTGCACCTGCATAACTTTAGTGGATCACCCGCGTAGAGGGGCAATCAGAACCGCACCACGGGCAGGCCAGCAGCCACATCCCCGGCGCGCGAACCGGAGGCGCTCACCCGGCCGTCAGCGACCGCTTCCGCAAACTCAGCCTGCCCCGTCGCCAGCTGCAGCCACACCTCCGGAGCCATCTCCACCACATTCGGCGGCGTCCCGCGGGTGTGCCTCGGCCCTTCCACGCACTGCACCG
Organism: Corynebacterium genitalium ATCC 33030; assembly: GCF_000143825.1. Classification (NCBI taxonomy): domain Bacteria; kingdom Bacillati; phylum Actinomycetota; class Actinomycetes; order Mycobacteriales; family Corynebacteriaceae; genus Corynebacterium; species Corynebacterium genitalium. The sequence goes on along the minus strand of NZ_CM000961.1, from coordinate 987,247 downwards.
CCACGAACGGCGGGACCCGAAGTTCCACAGTGTGACCGGGGAGTTCGTTGGCGAGGGCGCGGGCGGTGCGTCGACAAGCATCTGCGAGCTGGGCGCGCGGAGGACGCGGCTGCGACGGATCCTCGATCCACCCGCGCACCGCCTCAACAGCCGCACGCGTCGCAACAGGATCATTCTTCGGAGCCATGGCGCCCATCCTAGGCCGACTCAGCCTGCTTACCCAGCAAGGACTAAAGTCAGAGCAATGACCGAGAAGGTAACGCCGACCAAAGACCCCTCCATCACCCTGCGCTTCATGGCCGCCCCCACCGACGTTGTGCTCGCCGGATCCCAAGGAGTCTCCGGCGGCCGCGTGCTCGAATGGATCGATAAAGCCGCCTACGCCTGCGCCGTCCAGTGGTCTGCGACCTACTGCGTCACCGCCTACGTCGGCCACATCCACTTCACCCGCCCCATCCCGTCCGGCCACATCGTCGAGGTGCGCTCCCGCATCGCCATGACTGGGCGTTCCTCCATGCACATCGTCAACGAAGTGCTCTCCGCCGACCCGCGCGAAGGCGTGTTCACCCGTGCTTGCGACTGCCTAGTCATCTTCGTGGCCAAGAACCCCGAGACCGGCAAATCCATGCCCGTGCCCGCCTTCGTGCCCACCACCGACGAGGAACGCCGCGTCCAAGAAGCCGCGAAATCCCGCATCCAGCTGCGCGACGAGATCGAAACCGAAATGCTCAAGCAGTCCTACGACGGCGACTCCGGCGCCCCGCGCATCATCCACCGCTTCATGGCAAAACCCACCGACATCAACTGGGGCGGCAAAGTCCACGGCGGCACCGCCATGGAATGGATCGACTCCGTGGGCACCTCCTGCACCATGGAATGGTCCGGCGAACGCACCTTCGCCGTTTACGCCGGCGGCATCCGCTTCTACAAACCCATTTCCATCGGTGACCTCATCGAAGTCGACGCGCGCATGACACGCACCGGCAACAAATCCATGAACGTGACCACGCACGTGCGCGCCGGCGACCCCCGCGGCGGCCGCGACAATCTGGTCACCGCCATCCATGCCACTTTCACCTACATGGCCGTCGACATCGACGGTACCCCCCTGCCCGCCCGCCAGTTCACCCCCGTCACCGACGAGGACAAGGCCCTCTGGGAGCACACGCAGATCCTGCAGGACCTGCGCCAGAAGTACGCGCCGATGCCCCTGGTCGAGCCGAACCCGGCCCGCCAGACCGTCGACTAGACGGCCTGCCCGTACGTTTCTGGCAGCAGGAAGACCGGGGCCTGAACGCTGGTTCGCAGCGCTCCAGCCCCGGCCTGTTTGATTGGTTTGGCCGTTAGGCGTTCGCGGGGACGAGATCGTGGATGATTGCATCTTCACCCATGAAGAACCGGGCGTGCGTACTGCGCAAAGTCTCAATGTTGTCCGAACGAATCACGACCAGTTCAAGATCGGGGTCAGTCCGCTCTGTTTCCAAACGGATGCACTCGCGCGATGCTTCATGAGCATCCTCATACGGGGTCAGATTGAGCCGTCCCGTTGGACGGTGGTACTCGATCAGATAGGCGATCATGAGTCATCCCCCTCCTTCATCTGTGAGGCAGGTTTCGCTTCTAAGTAGGCAATTTCGGAACTGGTTACGGCCATCAATTCTAGTATCTCTGCCGTCTCTTGGTCAGATCGCTGCAGGTTGCGCAGAACGAGAGCATCCGCGATATCTGCTTGCACACTCAGATCCCGCAGCAACATCTCGCGCCTTTCCTCGATGGACCGGATTGCTTCAGAGAAGAAACGCACCCTTTCAATGATCACGAACAATTCAGGGAAGTCACTCTCCTGAGGCTCCTCATAACGGATCGAGCGCCCGACTTTGTCTCCAAGAAACTCGTTCAGGCTGGCCCAGCGTGATTGCAATGACGTCCGGAGTTGAATCTCCACTCGGCCAGCTGGCATACGCAACCAAAGATGAATGGCGCGATACCCCTGCTGGGTATCCTGACGGTAATCACGCACATTCACAGAGGCACCCATGTCAGAGAATGCAGATTCAAAACGGCCAGCTAGATAAGTTTGCGCGGTCAAACCCGCCTCGATATCGTATCTGACACCTGCAAAATCCTGTATCGAATCAAGACTCATTCCGATACGTCCCAGCTTTGCGGTGAGCGTGTCTTTGCTCTTCGTGCGATCGCTGCCAAACACACGTGAAATTGAATGAAGATGGTCGCTATCACCATATTCTTCCTGGTAGCGAGCGATCACACGCTCACACGTTTCACGTATAAGCACGATTAGGTCCTGGTGCCAGGCCACGATCTCCGCGTACTTCTCTACATCCAGACCCTCGCCCACCATGAGCGCTTTTCCGGCTCGCTTCATATCGCCCTTCGAGAAAGGCGGCTTACTGTTCAGATCCACTTCAAGCCCCTCCTTAGCTACGTTCAAGTGGATTGGTTTTGCACTTTAAAACGTCTGACCGACACGACTTGCCCTATCGTCGAACGTGCGTTCGATTCGCACTGCGGCTAACCGCCCTGTCGCTCCTAGTCACATGCAGCCAGGACTTCCCGTTGCGTGAAAAGGAAACTCCCCGGCCACCGCTCAGACGAAGTGAGGCGGGTGCCGGGGAGTATGCGGTTAAAGCCCTGCGTTTACACCGCAGAGTTCGGGGCGTCGGCGTGCGCGAACAGGCCAGGCAGTGTCGCCGACCACGCGGCACGCAGCGCCGCGACAGATACGCTCTGACCGGCGGCTGCCGTGCCGTCGGCGAACGTGATGTCACCGGAAAGGTTCGTCGAGCCGACAATGGCCACCGGAATGCCCAGCTCGGTGGCGTCGGCGACAACGCGGTCGACGCGGTCCGGGCTGCACGCGACGAGCACGCGGGAAGCGGACTCGGAGAACAGCGCGGTGAATGCATCCTCGTGCACGCCGGACAGATCCAGCTCCGCGCCCTTCTCGGTCTCCTTGATCATCTCGAAGACAGCCTGCGCCAGCCCGCCTTCGGACAAATCGTGGGCGGCGGTGAGGCCGCGGGCGGGTGAACCGTCTGGGCGATCCGAATCTTCGGCGGCTGGGGATTCGGGCGCGAAGAATTCGGCCAGGCGCGCCTCGTTGGCCAGGTCGACCTGCGGCGGCAGGCCGCGCAGCGGCGCACCAGAGATCTCCTGCCACACGGAGCCGCCGAACTCGTCGCGGGTCTCGCCCAGCAGCACGAGAATCTCGGATTCACCGTTGTTGACCACGCGCGGGCTGACGGATGCAGCCACGTCGTCCATCACACCGAGCACGCCGACGACCGGCGTCGGCAGGATCGGGGTGTCTCCAGTCTGGTTGTAGAAGGACACGTTGCCGCCGGAGACAGGGATGCTCAGTTCGACTGCGCCGTCGGCAAGCCCGTGGACTGCCTCGCGGAACTGCCACATCACGTCGGGGTTCTCCGGCGAGCCGAAGTTGAGGCAGTTGGTCACAGCGACTGGCCGCGCGCCGGTCACGACGACATTGCGGTACGCCTCAGCCAGCGCCAGCCGCGCACCCATGTTGGGGTCGAGGTAGGTGTAGCGTCCGGATGCATCGGCGGAGACGGAGACACCGCGGCGGGTGGATTCGTCGATACGCAAAACGCCGGAGTCCGCGTGGCGCGCTTGCACCGTGTTGCCGCGCACGTAGCGGTCGTACTGCTCGGTGATCCAATCGCGCGAGCACAATGCCGGCGATGCGACCATCTTCAGCCATGCGTCCGCCAGGTCTTCCTGCTTATCGACGTCACCAGCCACCTGCACCTCATCCATCCACTCCGGACGAGCCCAGGGACGGTCATACACCGGAGCTTCGTCGGCGATCGTGGACGGCGGAGCGTCGAGAACGACCTCACCGTTGTGCTCAATGACTAGGCGGTCGCCCTCGCCGGTGACCTCACCAATCTCAGCGCAGTTGACGTCCCACTTGGCGCAGATCTCCTTGAAACGCTCGACGTTCTCCGGCGCGACGACAGCGCACATGCGCTCCTGCGACTCGGAGGCGAGGATTTCTGCGGCAGTCATGTTCTCTGCGCGCAGCGGGACAGCGTCGAGGTTGACGCGCATACCGCCGTCGCCGGCAGCAGCCAGCTCGGAGGTCGCGCAGGCTAGGCCCGCGCCGCCAAGGTCCTGGATGCCCACGACCACGTCAGCGGCGTAGAGCTCGAGGCAGCACTCGATCAACACCTTCTCCGCGAAGGGGTCACCGACCTGCACGGCGGGCAGCTTGCGCTCCGCACCATCTTCGAAGCTCTCAGAGGCGAGGACGGACACGCCGCCAATGCCGTCGAGGCCGGTGCGCGAGCCGAACAGCATGACCTTGTTGCCTTTACCGGACGCGAAGGCGAGCTTGAGGTCCTCGACCTTGAGGGTGCCCACGCACAGTGCGTTGACCAGCGGATTACCTGCGTAGGTTTCGTCGAAGCAGGTCTCACCACCGATGTTGGGCAGGCCCAGCGAGTTGCCGTAGCCGCCGATGCCGGACACCACACCCGGCAGAACTCGCTTCGTGTCTTCCGCGTCAGCCGGACCGAAGCGCAGTTGGTCCATGACCGCGATCGGGCGGGCACCCATCGCCATAATGTCGCGCACGATGCCGCCAACACCGGTCGCCGCACCCTGGTAGGGCTCCACGTAGCTGGGGTGGTTGTGGGACTCAACGCGGAAGGTCACCGCGTTGCCGTCACCAATGTCGACCACACCGGCGTTCTCACCGATGCCGGCGAGCAACTTCGCGCCCATCTCTTCGGTCATCGTCTCGCCGAAGTAGCGCAGGTGCACTTTCGACGACTTGTAGGAGCAGTGTTCCGACCACATCACGGAGTACACGGTCAGCTCCGCATCGGTGGGGCGGCGGCCGAGAATCTCGCGGATGCGAGCGTATTCGTCATCTTTCAGGCCCAGCGCGGCGTACGGTTGCTCCTGCTCAGGCGATGCCTTCGCGGCCTCGACGGTGTCATTGTGTACGGCCACAGTTACGCTCCAATCTTGGAAATCTCGTTGAGCGCCGAGCGGATCAGCCCCAGGCCATCGGTCGACGGGCCCGTGAGCGTATCGACGGCATGTTCCGGGTGCGGCATAACCCCCACCACACGACGATTCTTACTGGTGACACCCGCAATGGAATTGATCGAGCCGTTGAAGTTGTCCGTGTAGCGGAACACGACGCGACCTTCTGCCTCGAGCTCGTCAATGGTGGCCTGGTCGGCCTGGAAGCGACCCTCGCCGTGCTTCGCCGGGACAAGAATCTTGGAGCCGGAGGTGAACTCGTTCGTCCACGCGGTCTCGGTGTTGGCCACCTCGAGGTAGGTGTCCACGCAGTGGAAGTGCAGCCCCTCGTTGCGCGTCAGCGCGCCCGGCAGCAGGCCCGCTTCAGTGAGGATTTGGAAACCGTTGCAGATGCCCAGCACCGGCATGCCTTTATTCGCAGCGTCCACGACAGTACGCATCATCGGCGCCATTGCCGCGATCGCGCCCGAACGCAGGTAGTCGCCGTAGGAAAAACCGCCGGGCACGATCACCGCGTCGACACCGGTCAAGTCCTCGTCGGCGTGCCACAACGGTTTCGGTTCGGCGCCGCCGTTGCGGACGGCGCGGATCGCATCAACGTCGTCAAGCGTGCCCGGGAACGTGATCACTCCGATCGTGGCGGTCACTTGACTTCCTCCCGCACAATGAAAAAGTCCTCGATAACCGTGTTGGCTAGCAGCGTTTCCGCCACGCGCTGAAGCTCCTCGTCCGTCACGGAGTCCTCCACCTCAAGCTCGAAACGCTTGCCCTGGCGGACATCCGTAACACCATCGACGCAGATGCGCCCCAGCGCACGGTGCACCGCCTGGCCTTGCGGGTCCAGAATTTCAGCCTTGGGCATGACATTGACTACGACACGTGCCATGAGAATCCTTCGCGAGAGATCGTTTCCGAAGCTGCCAAAGAACAGCAGAAATACTCGGCCAGTATATCCGACAGGGCCCACACTCCATAGACGACAGAACACTGTTCGTATTGAAATCTGTTTTCAACAATGGTTTGATGAGTCCTATGAAACAACCGCGATTCAGCCCCCTCACACGAGCCCTCTCCGCCACCTCCGCCGCAGTCCTGGCCGGCGCCGCTCTCGTCGGCTGCTCCACCGACTCTGCCTCCGGTGGCGACGGTGTTGAAGGGGCCGGCGGGGCTGACCCGGCCAGCGTCGTGGCCACCACGAAGGTGTGGGCCGATGTCGCCTCCGCCGTCACCGGCACCGACGTCAACGCCATTATTAGCGACGCCTCCCTCGACCCCCACTACTTCGAACCCAACGCCAAAGACCTCGCCCGCCTCAAGCAGGCCGGCACCGTCGTCGCTAACGGCGGGCATTACGACGCCGCCCTCTACACCGTCGCCGAGCAAGACCGCGTCATTCACGCTGTCCCGCTGCAGAACCACGGCGCGGAAGAGGAGCACGATCACAGCCACAGCGATCACGAGCACGATCACGAGCACGATCACGACGGTCATGACCACGGCGACCACTCCACCGCCGGACTGCCCCAGGACATCGACCAGCTCGAGCACGTCTGGATGGCGCCGAGCAAGGTCAAAGACGTTGCTGCCCAGGTTGAAGAGAGGGTTGGGGGTGACGCTGGGAGCGTCGAAAAGCGAATGGGCGCGATCGAAGACCGCCTGGCCGCGTTGCCCCACGTGCACGTGGCTATGACGGAGACGATCGGCGCGCCGCTGATTTGGGGCACGGAGCTGCACGATCTCACCCCGGAGGAGTACTCGCGTGCGGCCCTCAACCACTCCGAGCCGTCAGTGTCAGCAGTGGCGGACTTCATCGAGCAGATTGAAAGCGGCGATCTTGACCTGCTCATTGTCAATCCGCAAAGCAGCAACAACGCCACCGACCGCCTGGTGAAGGCGGCGGAGGAGAACAACGTGCCCATCGTCGAAATTCGCGAGACCCCGCCGGAGGGCACGAACTTCCTCGATTATTTCGAGCAGGTCGTGGGCGACATCGCCGCGATTGCCGAGAAGGCCGAGCCGCAGCCCGAGACCGAAATCGACAGCCGCGTCGGCTAAGCTCCCCCACGTGATTGCGCAGTTCACCGGCGCCGCTGTCGCGCCATTGTGGTCGGGGGTGGACCTGACCGTCGAGCGTGGCGAATTCATCGCCGTCCTCGGCCCCAACGGCGTGGGCAAATCGACGTTGCTGCACACAATTTTGGGCACGCGCCGCCTCACCGCCGGAGAAGTCGACGTCCGCGGCCGCGTCGGGTTCATCCCGCAGCAGCAGATGTTCCCGCAGGATCTGCCGGTGCGCGGGCGCGACCTTGTTTCGCTCGCCCTCTCGCATGGGCGTCGGCCGTCGCGCAGCGCTGTCGACGAACTACTCGTCGCTGTCGGCGCTGAACGGTTCGCCGACAAGCGTGTGGGCCTGCTTTCCGGCGGGCAGCAACAACTCATCCGCCAGGCTCAAGCGTTGGCGAAACAACCCGAGCTTTTGCTTGCCGACGAGCCCCTCCTCTCCCTCGACCTCGCCCGCGAACGGCAGACTGTGGCACGGCTGAAAAACTTAGACGCTGCCGTGCTGTGCGTGACGCACTCGATCAACCCGTTCCTTGATGTGGTCGACCGCGTTCTCTACCTGGGCCCGAAAGGCCATGCCGTCGGCACTGTCGGCGAGGTCATGCGCTCCGAGGTGCTCAGCGAGCTCTACGGCACGCGTGTCGACGTCATCGAAGCGAACGGACGCATGGTGGTGCTGTAATGGACGGATTCTTTGAGATGACCCAGTACCTCCTGGGCATGGACTTCGTGCAGGCAACGCTGGCTGCGTGTGCACTGCTGGGCGTGCTTTCCGGTGTGATGGCGCCGTTGATCGTGCTGCGGCAGATGTCGTTTTCCGTGCACGCGACCTCAGAGCTGGCGCTCATGGGGGCCTCCGCGGCGCTCCTGTTCGGTCTCAACGTCGGCGTAGGCGCTGTGGCCGGAGCGGTCGTCGCGGCAATCGTGCTGGCGGCGCTCGGCTTCCGTGGACAGCAGGACTCTGCGGTCGGCGTGGTCATGAGCTTCGGCATGGGTTTGTCCGTGCTGTTCATCCACCTCTACCCCGGCAATTCCAACCGCGCGCTGTCGCTGTTGACCGGCCAGGTTGTCGGCGTGTCCGGACACAACGTCGCCCTGCTCGCGGTCACGACGGTCGCCGTTGTCGCCGCTGTGGCAGTGCTGTGGCGGCCGATGCTCTACGCCTCTGCCGATCCCATCATGGCTGCGGGATCGGGCGTGCGGGTGCGCGCCATGTCCATCACGTTCGCGGTCCTCGTCGGCATCGCCTCGGCGCAGTCGGTGCAGATCGTCGGCGCCCTGCTGGTCATGTCGCTGCTGATCACACCCGGCGCAGCAGCATCTCAGATCACAGCGAACCCGGTTCACGCGGTGGGGTGGTCGGTCCTGTTCGCCGAGGTCGCCGCCGTCGGCGGAATGATCCTGTCGCTGGCGCCGGGGGTACCGGTCAGTGTCTTTGTCGCCTTCATTTCCTTCGGGATCTACCTGGTCTGCCGCATCATCGGCGGCGTGCAGCGGCGCCGGATTAGCGCTTAGGCTTCTTCAGGTCCCGGTAGTTGACCGGCTTCAACCCTTCGTCGGCAGCCTCGACGGCAGCCTGGACGAAGTCGTTGCGCACCTTTTTGGAGTCCAAGTTGCGCCCCGAGACCGACAAGCGCACCGTGTTGCCGCGTTTCGCGCTGCGGACCGCCGCGTTGATCACGTTGCGGCGCCACCAGCCAGCTGCGCCGTAACCTTCACCCACCGACAGGTTGCGGGCGTACTCGATGTCGCCGCTGCGCAAGAAGTGAATGCCGCGCTCAGACGCGGCGAGCCGGAAGTCGAAGTGCTGCAGCGCCACGAGCGTCCCTTCCGACATCCGCCAGCGCGGCGGAGCGAAGGTGTCCAGCTCGAAACCGAGCTTCGCCATTTGCCGCGTCGCACCTTTGAGACGCAGGCGCGCTTCATGCTCCTCCAGCGCGGCGAACTCGGCGCGGCGACCCTGCACGGGCTGGTCGAAACCGTTGAGGATCAGGCCCCGCCCGGTTTCCATTTGGTCATGCAGCCACCCGCGGGTCGACTTGTCTTTCGCCAGGTGCCACTTCTTGTCGATGTGCGGCGCCACCAGCAACGACACTGGAATTTCGCGTTCATCTAAGTCGGCTACGAGCTTCTGGACGTCTTTACGCGTCTCATCAAAAATCGACGAGACAGAGACAAGCAGGTAGCCGGGCATAGGCACCAATTATTCCACAGCGCCTGCGGACGTGCCCGGCTCGACCGCGACTGCTCCGGCTGTCGCCAGTGTCCACGCGTATTCGAATGCGGTCTGCTTCCACTGCGCGTACCGGCCCGATACGCCGCCGTGCCCGGCCGCCATTTCGGTCTTCAGCAGGAACTGCCCTCCCGTGGCGGTGTCGCGCAGTTTGGCGATCCATTTCGCCGGCTCCACAAACAGCACGCGCGTGTCGTTGAGACTGGTCACCGCGAGGATGTCCGGATAGTCCTTGGCCTCGATGTTCTCGTATGGCGCATACTGCGCCATGTAGTCGTAGACCTCCGGGTCGTGGTACGGGTCGCCCCATTCTTCCCATTCCCCCACGGTTAGCGGCAGCTCCGGCATGAGGATAGAGGTGAGAGGGTCGACGAATGGCACGATCGCCTGAATGCCGGCGAACTTCTCCGGGGCAAGGTTCGCCACCGCGCCCATGAGCATGCCGCCGGCGGAGCCGCCTTCTGCGACGAGTTGATCGTAGCTGGTCACGTCCGCGTCCACGAGGGCGTCAGCGCAGGCGATGAAGTCGGTGAAGGTGTTCATTTTCTCCAGGCCTTTACCGTGGTCGTACCACAGCCGGCCCATTTCGCCGCCGCCGCGCACGTGGGCGCACACCCACACCATGCCGCGGTCGAGCAGACTCAACCGAGCGACGGAGAAGCCCGGGTCCATCGACGCTTCGTACGAGCCGTATCCATACAGCAAGCACGGCTTGTGCTTATCGACGCCCACTTCGACATCCCGCCTCCTCACCACCGACATCGGAACCTTCGTCCCGTCGCTAGCCGTGGCCCACATCCGCTCGGCGATGTAATCGGACGGGTCGTAGCCGCCTTCGACCTCCTGCTCCTTGAGCAATGTGAACTCGCCAGTGGCAACGCGGTAGTCCAACACCTGAGGCGGCTGCGTGTAGGACCCGTAGGTCACGCGCACAACCGGGGTGTCCCATTCCGGGTGGCCGCCCAGGCCAGCGGTGTAGAGCTCTTCGGAGAACTCCAACTCCTTGAACTCTCCGAAACCGCCGGTGAGGTCAGCGACGGCGAGGCGGCCGATGCCGCCGCGTCGATACGCGAGAAACATGAAGTCGCGGTAGATGTCGGTGCCTTCGATGCGGCGCTCGTCGTCATGCGCGATGAGCTCGTCGAGCTCGCGGATCGGCGGCAACCCCGCATCCACCTGCTCGGGGACGGGGCACGTGCCGACGGCGAAGTTCGGGCCGTGCGCATTATGGGTGATCACCCAATGCTCGCGCTCACTGCCTGTATCACCTGTATCAGCGAGGACGGCGAGGTCGACGAAATACTCCACGCCGGACTCGCGCGGCCACAGCAGCTCGAACTCGCCCTCGGGCTCCGACATCGGCAGCACTCGGTTCTCCGACGTCAGTGTTGAAGAAGCAATGAGGAACAGGTAGCGCTCGGAACGGTCGGCGGTGATGGCGACACCGAACTTCTCGTCATCCTCTTGGTAGACCAGCACGTCGTCGGCGGCGTCCGTGCCGCGACGGTGGCGCCAGATTTGGTGGGGGCGCCACGCGTCGTCGACACGCGTGTAGAAGAGGTAGTCCTCCCCCGCCCACGTCGCGCCGTAGAAGACGCCGGGAATGACGTCGCCGAGCAGTTCGCCCGTCTCGAGGTCTTTGATGCGCAGGTCGAAGCGCTCGTCACCAGCCGTGTCCACCGAGTACGCCAAGTAGCGGCCCGACGTAGTCACACTAGAGGCGCCCATGGAGAAAAAGTCGTGGCCCTCGGCGAGAGCGTTGCCATCGAGGATGGTCTGCTCGCCCGGCAGACCGGAGCCGTCAGCGGGAAGGGTGGGGGCGGTCCAGGGATCGGTGGAATCGTCGACACGCACGCGGCAGCTGATGCCGTAATCCTTACCTTCCTCCGTGCGGCCGTAGTACCACCAGTCGCCCTGGCGCTGCGGCACGGACATGTCGGTCTCTTTGACGCGCGACTTGATCTCGCCGTAAATCGCGTCGGTGAGCTCGGTCAGGTGCGCCGTTTGCTCCTGCGTGTACGCGTTTTCCGCCTCCAGGTACGCGATGGTCTCCGGATTGTCCTTGTCGCGCATCCATTCGTAGTCGTCGACGAAATCGCGACCGTGGAAACTGCGGGTGACGGGGTGTTTCGCTGCTTTGGGTTGCTGCATCTAGATGAACTTCTTTCCGCTCAGACGCTCGTAGGCCTCGATGTAGCGCTCGCGGGTGGCCTCCACCACCGAGCCCGGCAGCTCCGGCGGCGGTGTGCCGCTATCCGCATCCCAGCCGGACTTCTGGCTCAGCCAATTGCGCACGTACTGTTTGTCGAAGCTCGGCTGCGCCTCCCCTTCCTTATAGGAATCCGCGGGCCAGTAGCGGGAGGAGTCCGGGGTGAGAACTTCGTCGGCAAGCACCAGCGTGCCGTTGTCATCGAGCCCGAACTCAAACTTCGTGTCCGCGAGAATGATCCCGCGCGACTCCGCGTACTGCGCCGCCTTCGTGTAAATCGCCAGCGTTGTCTCGCGCAGCCGCGACGCCAAATCCTCGCCGATCTCCCGCGCCATGTAGTCGTAGCTGACGTTGACATCGTGGTCGCCCTGCTCCGCCTTCGTCGCCGGCGTGAAAATCGGCTCCGGCAATTTCGACGCCTCCACCAAGCCGTCGGGCAACTCAACGCCACACACCGAGCCCGTCGCGTCATATTCCTTCTTGCCCGAGCCAGTCAGGTACCCGCGCACCACGCATTCGAACGGCACCATGTCCAATCGCTTCACGACGAAAGCACCCCCCAGCACATCCTCCGGAATCCTCCCGTCATCCAACGGGCCGGCGAGGTGATTCGGGAACTCCGCGAGCAGGTCAAAGAAGAACGCACTGGTCAGTGTAAGGATTTTGCCCTTGTCGGGAATCTCCGGGTCGAGAGAATAATCGAAAGCTGAGATCCGGTCAGTGGCCACCATCAGCAAGGTGTCCGTGTCGATCTCGTAGATCTCGCGGACCTTGCCGGCAGACAAATGCTTGTAGTCAGAAAGCTCAGGACGCATGCTGGCGACTCTACGCCGGTTCACTTTCCCACGTCCCACCACCGGCCTTCATGGAAGGGCGTGCGTCGTGTGCACGCCCGGGAAAAACTTAGCCTCCACTATTTAAAATGAGTGGGAAAAATTCAGTTAGTCAGCGACGCAACTAAAACTGTTTATAATTACCGCCATGACCCAGATCACACACAAAACCGTTCGCCCTGCACTGCTGTCCGTCCTCACTGCCTCCGCACTGACGCTGAGCGGCTGCTCCATGATGGAGCTTCCGTTCGGCCCATCGGGCAACGAGGAGTCCACCGAAGGTGAAGACAACACCACCGACGAAGGTGCCGAAGAAGGCCCCGCCTCCGCTGAGAGCGAAGAGCCCAGCACGGAGGGGACCTCCGGATCCTCCAACTCCGAATACCCCGGCGCACCCGCCGGCTTCAGCCCCGCCAACGACGGCGACAAGGCCAAGCTGGGCGAGCCCGTCGACATCGTCCTGCCCGGCTACGAGTCCGAGACCCCGCTGTTCTTCGAGGTCACCGTCGACCCCGCTAAGGAGATGACCGTCGACGAGGTCCAGACCAACGCCGGCGGCGGCCTGACCGGCCAGGACTACACCGGCTTCAAGTGCTTCATCGCCACCATCAAGTACCTCGGCGCCGGCGAGAGCGACGCCGCCAAGGACTCCGAGATCTTCACCCCGCCGAGATTCAGCCCGACCGGCCCGCAGGGCCGCCAAGCCAACTACATCTCCGGCGACAACGAGACCCTCTGCGGTATTCACGAGTCCGACCGCATGCCCTCCAGTACCAAGGACATGCAGGAAGGCAAGGAGTACAAGCGTGCCACCATCACCTTCACCGAGTCCAGCGGCGCCGGTCTCGAAGCCACCGGCGTTGAGATGAACTTCGGCAAGTCCGACTCCACCTTCCCCAACGGCAAGGTCTACTTCGAGTAAATCCCGCCGGTGCTGCGCCGACGCAGCACCGGTCATTGCAGCACCCGCAGCTGCTACAGAATGTCCCCCGGGGCGTAACCCGCCGCCTCGGGGTATTTCTGTGCCCAGACCTGGATGCGGTCGAGCACGTTGTCCACTTGCGACTCGGCTGCGCCGATGAAGGCGTGGCGGTCAGCCAGGGCTGCTTCGAGGTCGTGGTGGGTCAGGGGGAGACGGTCGTCGCTAGCAAGCCTCTCAATGAGGTTCTGCTCCGCACCATTTTCACGCATGTCCAGCGCCATCGCGACAGCGTGCTCCTTGATCACTTCGTGCGCTGTTTCGCGGCCGATGCCAGCGCGTACTGACGCCATGAGAATCCTCGTCGTGGCCAAGAACGGCAAGTAGCGGTCAAGCTCGCGAGTGATCATCGCCGGGAAAGCGCCGAACTCCGCGAGGACGGTCAGGAAAGTCTCCATCATGCCGTCGATGGCGAAGAAAGCGTCCGGAAGCGCAACGCGGCGCACGACCGAGCAGAACACATCGCCCTCGTTCCACTGCTGGCCCGCCAAATCACCGACCATGGTGAGGTAGCCACGCAGAATTACCTGGAACCCTCCGACGCGCTCGCAGGAACGGGCGTTCATCTTGTGTGGCATGGCCGACGAACCGACCTGCCCCTCCTTGAACCCCTCAGTGACCGTCTCGTTGCCGGCCATGAGACGGATCGTCGTAGCCAGGCTGGACGGGCCGGCGCCGAGCTGCACCAGCGCAGATACCGCGTCGAAATCCAGCGAACGCGGATAGATCTGGCCCACAGAATCAAAGACGCGCTCAAAACCGAGATGCTCAGCGACGGCGCCCTCGAGCTGGTTGAGCTTCGCTTCATCCCCGCCGACGAGATCGAGCATGTCCTGCGCCGTGCCCATCGGCCCCTTGATGCCGCGCAGCGGGTATCGGCCCAACAGGTCCTCGATACGGTCTAGGGCGACGAGGATCTCGTCGGCAGCTGAAGCGAAACGCTTGCCCAACGTCGTTGCCTGCGCCGCGACGTTGTGAGACCGGCCCGCCATGACAAGCGAGCGGTACTCCGCCGCCCGGTTGCCGATCGCGTTGAGCACCGCGATCGCACGGCCGCGCACCAGCTCCAACGAGCGGTAGATCTGCAGCTGCTCAACGTTTTCCGTCAAGTCACGGCTGGTCATGCCCTTGTGGATGTGCTCGTGGCCAGCGAGAGCGTTGAACTCCTCGATGCGTGCCTTGACGTCATGGCGCGTCACGCGCTCCCGCTCCGCAATGGAGTCCAGATCGACACGGTCCACCACAGCCTCGTACGCCGCGATGGCGTCCTCCGGCACATCGATACCCAGGTCGCGCTGGGCACGCATGACCGCGATCCACAGCTGACGCTCGAGGACGATCTTGTGCTCGGCGCTCCACAGCTGCGCCATCTCCGGCGAAGCGTATCGGTTGGACAGGACGTTAGCGTTCTTCGGCTTGCTATTCGGGGTAGTCACGCCTGCCAGTTTAGACCCGGTCCGCCGCCCCACCGGCCAAAAGCAGGCGAAGCGGAGAGCTAGACCGAGATCTCGCCGTCGACCGCCTTGCGGGCAATGTCCTTCCGGTAGAAGGAACCGGGCAGCTCGATCTGCTCGATGGTGCGGTAGGCGTCTGCGGTGGCGTCGGCAAGAGTGGCGCCGGTGCCGACGACGTTGAGCACGCGACCGCCCGCAGAGACGTATCGCGCCGCAGCATCGTCGGTAGAGGTAGCGGATGCGGCGACGCCGGCGTGGAGGACGCGGGAAGGATCGTCGAGAAGCGTGGGGTCGGATGTGGTGATCGGGTCGCCCTTGCGCGGCGACTCCGGGTAGCCCTCCGCGGCCAGCACGACGGTCGCGGCGTAGCCGTCCTTCCACTTCAGCGGCGGAAGGTCGGCGAGGGTGCCGGTGGCGGTGGCGTACAGGACGTCCGCGAGCGGGGTGTCCAGCAGGGCGAGCACGGCCTGGGTCTCCGGGTCACCGAAGCGCGCGTTGAACTCCACCACCGACGGGCCGTCGGCACCCCACGCCAACCCGGCGTACAGCAGTCCCGAGTACGGGGTGCCGCGGCGCACCATCTCGCGCGCGACCGGCTCGACGACCTCAGTGACGATGCGCTGCACACCGTCCTCCGGCAGCCACGGCAACGGAGCGTACGCGCCCATGCCGCCAGTGTTGGGGCCTTCGTCGTTGTCGTAGGCACGCTTGTTGTCCTGAGCGGGCAACAAGGGGACGACAGTTTCGCCGTCGACAAGGCAAAACAGCGACACCTCCGGCCCAGACAGGAACGTCTCCAGCAGCACTGGGTTACCGTCGGCGATAACGGCCTTAGCGTGCGCGACAGCCTCGCGGACATCATCAGTGACCACGACGCCCTTGCCGCCGGCGAGCCCGTCATCCTTCACCACGAAGTTGGGGCCGAAGTTCTTCAGCTCGACCTTCACCTGGTCCGGATCGGTCACGCGCTTCGACCGCGCCGTGCGCACGCCTGCAGTCGCCATGACCTCCTTGGCGAAGACCTTCGACCCCTCCAGCCGCGCTGCCTCCTGCGACGGTCCGAACACAGGAATGCCAGCCTCCCGCAGCGCGTCCGCGACACCGGCAACGAGCGGTTGCTCAGGGCCAATGACCACCAGGTCAGCATCGATGTCGCGGGCAAGCGTGACGACGGCACTGCGATCGTCGACAAGCACCTCATGTCTCTCCGCCTGCATGCCGGGGTTGCCGGGCGCCACATGAACCTCGTGGCCAGACAGGGCATGTACAAGGGCGTGTTCGCGGCCGCCCGAGCCGATAACAAGGATGCGCATGCGCCCAATTCTATCGCTACCCTGGGCGGGTATGAGCACAGTGTTTACCAAGATCATCGACGGAGAACTGCCCGGCCGCTTTGTCTACCGCGACGACCACGTCGCCGCCTTCCTCACCATCGAGCCGGTCGCGTACGGCCACACGCTGATCGTCCCGGTGCAAGAAGTGGACAAGTGGACCGACCTCGACCGTGACACGTGGGCACACGCCAACGACATCGCCCAGGAAATCGGCCAGGCCGTGATCAACGCGTTCGGGTCCGAACGCGCCGGCTACCTCATCGCCGGTTTCGAGGTCCCGCACGCCCACATTCACGTCTTCCCCGCCAACGACATGTCCGGCTACAGCCTGCAGAACATCATGCGCGCCGACGAGACCGACGACGCGAAGATGGACGACGCCGCTGCGAAACTCCGCGAGCAGCTGGGCACAGGCGAGGACGGCCGCCGCGTCTAAACCCGTCTAGGCGTCGGTGTGCGCGCCCGCCTTTGGCAGGCTGATCGTGAACTTCGTGCCCACGCCCTGCTCCGAAGCCACACTGATCGCGCCGCCGTGCTGCTCAACGATCGATTTGGTGATCGCCAGCCCCAGCCCTGACCCGCCGCCGCTCTTGGAGCGGTTGCGGGAAGTGTCGGCGCGGTAGAAGCGCTCGAAGATGTGCGCGGCGTCCTCTTTGCTCATGCCGATGCCATCGTCAGCGACGTCGACGTACACACGGTCGAGGTAGTCGCGCACCGTCACGGTGACGTTGGCATCGTCGCCCGCGTGCTTGAACGCGTTGCTGATCAAGTTGAGCACCACTTGGTGCAAGCGGTCTGGGTCGCCTGAGACGAGCGGAATGTCGCTGGATTCGTGCGTCACGGCCAGGTTGCGGCCGCTGAACGCCGCGCGCGCAGAGTCCGCGACGGAGCAGACGAGTTCGAGCATGTCCACGTCGCGCATGTTCAGCCGCGCCCCCTCCGCGCGTGTGAGCGCGAGCAAATCCTCGACGAGCAGCTTCATGCGGCCGGACTCTTCGTCGATCTTGGACAGGACCATGTCGGCGTCATCGGTCGCCCCGGCGCGGTACAGCTCGGTGTAACCGCGCACGCTGGTCAGTGGGGTGCGCAGCTCGTGGGAGGCGTCGCCAACGAAGCGGCGCATCTGTTCCTCTTTCTGCCGCGACTCGTCGAGGGTCTCCTGCAGTTGGCTGACCATGGTGTTCATTGCGAAGCTCAGCCGGCCGTATTCAGTGTCGCGCGGCCAGGCGGGTGCGCGGCGGTTGATGTCGCCGTCGCCAATCGCGATCGCGGTATTCTCCAGCTCTTTGAGCGGCAGCAGCGCGCGGCGCACGTAAATCGTTCCTGCGGCACCCATCATCGCCAGCACAATGACGCTTATCGACGCCAAAATCACCGCCAACCCCTCCAACATCCTCCTCTCCCCATCAAGGCGTTTGGCTACCGCGGTGATCGTCCCGTCAGGCGCCTCGATCGCGATGATGCGGAACATGGGCGGGTTGGGTTCCTGCGGGCCCGACGGGTCGACAGGAAGAGCGCGCACGGTGTGCGGCATCCGGTCGCGCTCGACATTGGGCAGGTCAGGGATGCGGTCGGAAGTGTTCATCATCCTGTACCCTCCGGCGGGGCTGAAATAGATCAGCATGAACTCCGTCGGCAGATTGGATGCGGTGGTCACATCCGGGCCCATTCCGCGGCTTAGGCCCCAGCTGTCGAGGCCGCGGTACAGGTCAGTGTCGACACGCTCGTAGATCTGGTTGCGGGTCAACCCCCACACTGCGACTGACATGCCAGCGAGACCCAGACCCGAGATCACCATGAGAATGATCAGCAGGCGGGTACGCAGGCGCAGGTGAGAGACCCGGCCCGTCGCGATCCGGGTGAAAGTGGTGCTTCGCTCCAACGACTAACCCTGTGAGACCTTCCGCTAACCCCGGCCGGCTAGCTCTGCTGGCGCGGCGTGCGAAGCACGTAACCCACACCACGGACCGTGTTGATCAGCTGCGGCTCGCCCTGATCAACCTTGCGGCGCAGGTAGGAAATGTAGGACTCCACCACGTTGCCGTCGCCGCCGAAGTCGTAGTGCCACACGTTGTCCAGGATCTTCGCCTTCGACAGCACCACTTCCGCGTTGAGCATGAGGTAGCGCAGCAGGTTGAACTCCGTGGGGGACAGCTCCACGATCTCGCCGGCCTTGGTGACTTCGTGGGTGTCGTCGTTCAGCGTCAAGTCGGCGTAACGGATCGTGGAGTCCCCGGTCTCGGTCTCGGTCACGTTGCCGCGGCGCAAAATCACGCGCAGGCGAGTGATGACTTCTTCCAGCGAGAACGGCTTGGTCACATAGTCATCCGCACCGATGGTCAGGCCGTGGATGCGGTCCTCGACAGCGTCCTTCGCGGTGAGGAACAGCACAGGCGCATCGAGGCCCTCGGCACGCAGCTTGCCCAACAGCTCGAAACCATCCATGCCCGGCATCATCACGTCGAGGATGTAAGCCTCCGGCTTGAGCTCCCGCGCCATCTCGAGAGCCTGCTGGCCAGACTCGGCCGACTCGACCTCAAAACCCTGGAACTTCAGGGAAACGGTGAGCAACTCGACGATGTTCGGCTCGTCGTCGACAACGAGCACCTTGACGTTCTGCGGGGTAGGCGTATCAGCCATGGGTGGTTCCTCTCTTTCCGTTCGCGCGACAAGCACGCGCGTTTCCAGAGCAAGTAAACAACGTCTTGCTGAACGTTTGCTGTACGTCCACTGTACACCTAATCCGCATTCAGTCCGTGTTCAATCCGGGGCATGTCACCAGCGAAACCGGTTCCCTCGCGGCCAAAAGTGACCCTGGGGCCTGTGGATAGAAAAAGTTATCCACAATTTTGTTTTCGCAGCTCTGCCCCCGCCCGTCCCCTTTCGCTCTTAGTGCCCGCGTCACGCACGCTCGCCGAGCAGCGCATTGTCGCTTCAGCAGCGCCCGCGGGAGTGCCGGTTCCCTCGGAGGTGAAGATTTTTCGCGCTTTTTTAGCCCCTTTACCTGGAGTTTTGAGGGGTCTAGCGTGTTCGCCATGGGACTCGACAACCTCATCTCAGCACTGACCACCAACGCTCTTGACCACTTGAAAGACTTCGACCGCCAGAAGCTTCTCAGCGCAGGATTCTCCGAAGCAACCATCCGCAACTGGAAACGCGTCCACGAGGCGTACTACGGTCCCACCACCTCCCCCGCTAAGCAGAGAACGGCGGGGGAAGTGGCGAGGAGGCGGGGTTTGAGCGTCGATAAGCTTGCGCTCATTGAGCGCCAGATCGCGAAGATCAAAAGCCCCAAAGCACGCAACAAGCTGCGCGTGCGGCTGCTCGAATCCGCGGGCGACTACCGGGCACTCAACGCGCTGGTAAAGAAGCTCCTCCCCGGGGCCGACACGCCGCCGCAGAAGCGGATCACCATCTCCGGCTCGCGCCACGGGCGGCGCACCATGATCATCACCGCAGACGAGCACGACATCGCCGACCTCGAAGCAGCGTTGATGAACAAGGCCCTCGACGCCACACGGCCCGTCGCCGGGCAACTGCTCGAACGCTTCCTCGACCTGATACGCAACGGCGGCGGAGTCCCGTACGCCGTGCCCAGACCACTGTTGCTCATCCCGCTGCCCGAATGGACGAAGATCCTCAGCGGCCACGGCGACGACGTCACCCTCGGACTGACCAACGGCACCACCATCACCGGCGCCGAGTACCTTGCCCGCTACCACGCGAAACCTGAGTACGGTCTCGAGGCCGCCCTATTCCACCCCACGGAAGGCGCAGTGAACCTCTACCGCGACGAGCGCTTCGCCAACCAGAAACAGCGCGACCTTGCCGCCGCGACGCAGCCCGTCTGCACCAGCCCCGACTGCCGGCACGCCGCCGACCACTGCGAAATCCACCACATCACGCCGTGGAAAGACGGCGGGGAAACCAACATCGGCAACCTCGCACCGTTGTGCCGCTACCACAACCGCGTCAACGACGATGACCCGCAGCGCGCCACCCGCGGCCGCATCGAAATGCGCGGCGGCACCCCAGTATGGGTCTCCCCCAGGGGTTACGAACGCCCCAATAACCGACACCCGTACGGCGCGATGCGTTCACTGTTCGGCCCGCCCCGCGCTGGCGCGGAGACGGTGGGGGCGACGGCGGCGTAGGCGTCGATAAGCAAGAAACGAGCTGGAGACGAGACTTGAACTCGCAACCTACGGTTTACAAGACCGTTGCGCTACCGATTGCGCCACTCCAGCAACCGCACCCGCACAAAAACGGCAGGCGCTGACCCGAAATCATACAAGGGGCTGACCCCGGGGGACAAAAGACGGGTTCTTTCACACAGAAACCTGCCGCGGCAGTTAGTGTGTCGGTGTGACAACGGTGTTGAAGAACTTGCGGGAGGCGTTGCGCTCCTCCGGCCCAGTGGCGACCATTGACCAAGCCCGCACGTCGCCCCCGCCGTCGGTGCTCGCGCCCGTCGACCTGACCGACCCGGCACAGGTCGCCGCGGTGATGACCATCGGCGCGCGCGTCGGCGAGATTCTCATCGCCAACGGCACAACCAGTTCGGACGCGAAAGCGCAGATCCACGCCGTCACATCGTCGTACGGCCTGCACTACTGCCACGTGGACATCACGCTGAACACCATTACCGTCAACTCGCTGATCGGCACCGCCCGCAAGCAGCCGGTGGGCGTGTTCCGCGTCGTGTCCGACATGTCGGAGAACTACTCCAAACTCCAGGAAGTCGACCGTCTGATCCGCTCGATCCGCGCCGGTGCGACGCCGCCGGAGATGGCGGAGAAGATTCTCGACGACCTGTACAACGCCAAACCGCCCTACCCGCTGTGGGTCTCCATCGCCGGATGGTCGATTATGGGCGCGGCCATCTCGATCTTGCTCGGCGGCGACTGGTTCATGTCGGTGCTGGGTGCGTTCACCGCCGCCCTGATCACCTCGATCAACGCGTGGCTGGGGAAGAAAGAGCTGCCGTACTTCTATCATTGCGTCCTCGGCGGTTTCGTAGCCACGGTGCCCGCCACCTTGTTCTACACCCTGGCCGCCCGGGCTGGCACAACCATTGTGCCCAGCCAGGTCATCGCAACAGGCATCGTGGTCTTGCTCGCCGGTTTGACACTGGTGCAATCACTTCAAGACGGTGTCACGGGATCACCAGTGACAGCGTCGGGGCGTTTCTTCGCAGCGCTTCTCAACACCGGCGCGATCGTCGCGGGCGTAGCCATAGGCATTCAAGTCGCGGACCTATTCGGTGCCGGTTTGCCGCCGATCGAGACGCAACCGCCAACTCCGACGTACAGTTCCGCCGCCGTGCGCATCTTCGGTGGCACAGCCGCCGCCGCCGGTTTCGCGCTTGCTGTTTACGCCGAACGACGCGCCATCGTGGTCACCGCTGTGACCGCTTTCATCGGTGGCTTCGCGTACTACGCCGTGCTCATTCCCTTCGGCTCCGGCCGGTTGTTCGCCACCGCGATTTGTGCGGTCATGGTCGGCTTAGCCGGTGGTTTGCTCGCCCGCCGCTTCCTGATCGCCCCCCTGATCACCGCAGTCGCCGGCGTGACCCCGTTCCTGCCGGGTTCAGGTGTCTACCGCAGCATGTACGCACTGCTCAACGAACAAACCGTTCTTGGTTTGAATAACCTCTTCTTGGCCATCGGCACGTGTCTGGCGCTGGCCGGTGGCGTGGTCCTCGGCGAGTGGTTCGCCCGCCGCCTGCGCCGCCCGCAGCTGTTCAACCCGTACCGTGCCTTCCGCGCCGCCGGGCGCGTGACGTTCCAGCAGATTCGTCGCGCCGAGCAAGCCGCTTCTCGACGACTCAGCGAGCAGGCCGCCCGCAACCTGGCCAAGAACCAGGCCAAAAACCAAGCCAAGATTCAGGCCAAGACCCAATCAAAGAATCAGTCGAAGGGGCAAACCGAGACGCATACCGGAGTTCAGTTCAAATCTAAGTCTGAACCCAAGACGGAGCCCAAAGCGCAGCCTGACGTCCGGCCGACTGATTAGACACTAACCACCTTGGATCCAACGCCCCGGCGCAGGTCCCAGCGCCTAACGGGATAGCGTAGAATAGACAGGTCTCTACCCGCCGCAGTTGCCCGGCCAGAAACCAGGAGGTTTTCACGTGCCACCCAAGATCACCGATAGCCGCCCGAACCCGGACGCCGTCCACACGGTTGAGGAGCAAACTGCTTCTGGGGCTCGCAAGGTCGTGGCCACCTACTCGGAGAATCTTGTTGACGGCGTGACCCTGATGTGCATGCTCGGCATCGAACCCGAGGGCTTGGTGTACAAGCAGTTCGCTGAGGATTACGAGGCAGAACTGGAGCAGTCCGGTTCTGCCTCCGCGAACGACAGTGACGACGGTGACGGCACCGCAGCCAAGAAGGCAACGAAGAAGTCTGCGAAGAAAACCGCCGAGAAGGCGGCAAAGAAGTCCACCAAGAAGGCCTCGAAGAAGACCACCAAGAGGGCGACGAAGACGGCCAAGAAGACGACAAAGAAGGCCGCGAAAAAGTCTGCGAAGAAGACCACTAAGAAGGCGGCGAAGAAAACCGCAAACTCTTCCGGCAGCGACAGTTAAGGGACTGGCAGTCTCATGAGCGGCGACAACCAGTTTGTGGTGGTGGCAAACCGCCTCCCGGTCGACCGGGTGGACGGCCAGTGGGTGGCGTCGCCAGGCGGGCTCGTTGCGGCGCTCGCCCCGGTGCTCAAGCGCAACAGCGGTTGCTGGGTCGGATGGCCGGGCGAACCTGACGCCAGCTTCGAGCCGTTTGAAAATGACGGCATCACCCTCCACCCGGTCGAGTTGGACCAGGATGATTTCGAGGAGTTCTACGAGGGCTTTTCCAACTCGACGTTGTGGCCGCTGTACCACGACCTCATCGTGAAGCCGACCTACGACCGTTCGTGGTGGCAGCGCTACAAAGCCGTGAACAAGAAGTTCGCGCAAGCAGCAGCAAGCACTGCCGGCAAAGGCGCGACGGTGTGGGTGCAGGACTACCAGCTGCAGCTGGTCCCCGGGATGCTCAAAAAGCTGCGCCCAGACCTGACAATCGGATTCTTCCTGCACATCCCCTTCCCCAGCCCAGACTTGTTCCGCCAGCTGCCGTGGCGCCGCGACGTGCTCCGCGGCCTGGAGGGCGCAGACCTCATCGGGTTCCAACGCAAGCGCGACGAGATGAACTTCACGGACCTCGCCGCCCAGGACCCGCACGCCACAACGCCGCGCACCGGCACGTTTCCCATCTCGATCGAGACCGGTGACGGCGGTTTCAGCCCGGCGGATGAGAAGGATATCTCGCAGGTCCGCGGCTCCCTGGCGAACCCGCGCACGCTCATGCTCGGCGTCGACCGGCTTGATTACACCAAAGGCATCCTCCAGCGTCTCACCGCGATCGAAGAGTTGCTGCAGGAGGGCCGGCTCGATTCCATCGCAATGATTCAGGTGGCTACCCCCTCGCGCGAGCGCATCGCCAGCTACAAGACCACCCGCGCGGGTGTTGAGGAAGCAGTCGGCCGCATTAACGGCCGCTACGGCAAGCTCGGCCGCCCGGTCGTCCACTACGAGCACCACTCGGTTCCGAAGTCTCAGCTGCGCAGCTACTACTCCGCCGCCGACATCATGCTGGTGACACCGTTCAAGGACGGGATGAACCTCGTCGCGAAAGAGTACGTCGCCTGCCACCCGGACGGTTCCGGGGCGCTCGTGCTCTCGGAGTTCGCCGGAGCGGCCGTCGAGCTGGACCAGGCTCACCTGTGCAATCCGTTCGATATTGAGTCGGTGAAGGGGGCGATTGTGGAGGCCGTCGATAAGCAAGGTTCGACCGAAGCGCGCGACGCGATGCGTGCGATGAATGAGCACGTGACTACTCACGATGTCGCTGCATGGGCGGAGTCTTTCCTCGACGAGTTGGCCCGCGCATGAAGCGCGGAGCTGCTGCCATCGCCGTCGCTGCCGCCGCCGCGCTCGCCGGCTGTTCCGCACCGACCCACCCGCTGGCGGGCACGACCTGGGAGATCGTCGCCGTCTACACCGACCCCGACTTCCCGGGCGACGTGCCGCTCGACGCCGCCGGCCGCGCGGTCATCGTGTTCGGCCGCGAGTCGCTCACGGCTCGGACGGGGTGCGCGCCGCTGCAGGCGGGGGCGTCGATAAGCGATAGCGACGTGCAGCTGCGCGGCGTCACCACCGGCAAGCTCGACAGCGACTGCGCCGGCGGATCCCGCCGCCTGCACACCCAGCTTTCTGAGATCCTCGTCCCCGACGCGGAGTTCGACCTGCGGCGGTACGGTGAGGATGAAATCACCCTGACCGCCCGCCGCGGTGACGGGATCGACCTCAATCCCCCGACGATAAGGCTGGTCGCACGATGACGGACGCGTTCGACCCACGCCCCGCACTCGACTCTCTTGCGCGCACCAAGAAGCTGCTGGTCTGCGTTGATTTCGACGGCACGATCTGCGAGCTGCACACCGATGCCTACGCCGTCACGCCCAACCCGGACGCGATCGCCGCGCTGGAGGATTTGTCGCTCATGCGCGATACGACGGTCGCAGTGCTATCCGGGCGCCACCTCGATGGGCTGCGGATCGTGTGTCCGCTTGACGCGCCGGTGATTCTCGTCGGCTCACACGGTGCGGAGCCGACGGAGGGTGGGCCGCAGCTCGATGGGGCGCAACGCGCGTATCTCGATCGCGTGAGCGCGCGGCTGAACGAGATCGTCGCCGGCAGCGCCCCAGCGTTCGTGGAAAATAAGCCGTACCAGCGCGTTCTACACGTCGCGAAGCTCGCGGAATCCGATCCCGCGCGCGCCCAATCGCTTATCGACGCAGCCCTCGCCCTCTCCCCCGACACCCTCCACGGCAACGCCGGCTCGCCCGGGCACAATGTCGTCGAGTTCTCCGTCGTCGACACGACAAAGGGCACCTGGCTCGGCGCCGAGAAACAAAAACACACCGCGACCCTGTTCGCCGGTGACGACGTGACTGACGAAACCGCCCTGACCGTTCTCGACCCCGCGGCCGGCGATGTGGGGATCAAGATCGTCCGCAGTGCAGCCAGAGGTACCGCTGCAGATGCTGCAACTGGCGATAGCGCCACAGTAGATACCGCGGCGCAGTTCCGGCTCGGCGGTGTCGCCGAGATGGCCGACTACCTGGTCACTCTCGCGGCGGCGCGACGGTCCGCCCTGGGCTGAACCGGGTCGGCAGGATAACGCGCGGGATGTCCGCGTCCGGGCTCGCACTGGCCGCCCCGGATGGAGCGGCGGTGTCGTCGAGGTTGGCGTCGATAAGCTTGGCCAGCACTTTGCCCACCGTCGCCCCTTTGCGCTTGTTCGGCTGAATGACGGTGGTGAGGCCGCGCGTGAGCGCCGGCGCGACTCCGTCAAACCCCGTGACAGAGACATCCCCGGGCACGTCCCATCCTTGGGTAGCGCAATAATCCAGCACGCCCAGCGCCATGGAGTCGGTGGTGCAGAGGACCGCGGTGAGGTCGGGGGATGCGTCGAAAAGCTCGCGAGCGGCATCGACTGCAGTCGCATGGTCATTGAAATGCCTGGTCACGATCGGCACCCCGGAAATCTCTGCGCCTGCGAACACATCGAGCGCACCGAGGATGCGCTCACGCTGCACGTGCATGTCCGCCTCCGCGACGTCCGCCGCGGTGACGGCGCCTTCGCGTGACTCGTCCGAGAACAGGCGTTTCGCGGCAATGCCGATCCGCTGGTGCCCGGCCCCCACAAGCGCTTCGGCGGTCGCGCGGATCGCGGCCCGGTCGTCGATGCCGACGAACGCGTCGCCGGTGTCGTACGGCTGGTCGCACACCACCACCGGCACGCCGCGTGCACGCACGGCATCCAGGTGGGGTTCGGCAGACGGAACGGAGTAGACGACGAAGCCGTCGACAAGCGCACTGGCGACCAGCGGTGACTCGCCTCCATCCGGACCAAGCGGGATGAGCGTGAGCGCGTTGTGCGTGCCCATCGAACTCTCACCGAGCCCCGCGAGAAAGTCGATCGACGCCAGATCCTCGAACGCGAACGACATGTGCTCGGTGAGAATCACCCCGATCGCCCCGACCCGCCGCGTGCGCAACGACCGCGCCATCGGGTCCGGACCGGTGTACCCGCGCGCAGCCGCCGCAGCGAAAATGCGCTCCCGCAGCACATCTGACAACTGGTCGGGCCGGTTGTACGCGTTCGACACTGTCGTGCGCGAGACCCCCAACTCAGCAGCGATGGATGCGAGCGTGCCCTTCTTCTGCATCATGCGACTACCGTACTGTCTATGGTGAACAGGGTGATTGTGAACCGCCGTACCCTTACCAGCAACGGAACCGAGCGCCGCTACACGGAGGTGCTGCCGGACTCGCCGCGCCCCGGCGCGCCCGTGGTTCTGTTTCTGCACGGTTCGCTGCAATCCGGCAGCGTCGCGCGCAACTTCACGGGCAACACGTTCGACGAGTTCGCCGACCGCGGCTGCGTGGTGCTGTATCCCGACGGCGTGGGGCGGCACTTCAACGACCATCGCGTCGGATTCCAGGAACGCGCGCGCCGCGAGCTTGTCGACGACACCGCCTTCCTCACCACCCTGATCTCCCACTACGAAACCGACCGGGTGATCGGCTGCGGCTTTTCCAACGGCGGCCAGATGGTGCAGCGTTTCGCGCTCGAGCGCCCGGGAGTACTCAGCGGCATCGCGTGCTTCGGTTCGCCGTGGCCGGCCGCGGACAACGTTCTGCCCGAGCTGCGCCCGCTTTACGACGCCTGGTCCCCCACCCCCGTCCTCTCCATCCAAGGCACCGCCGACCCGCTCGTCCCCTACGACGGCGGCATGTCCGGGATCGGTGACACGAACCGCGGTCAGGCTCGTGCGGCGCTCGAGTCGGCACGTTTCTTCGCCACGCTCAACGGGCTGGGCGAGGATGCCGAGCCCGTCTCCGCGCAGCCCGTCAGCGGCGTGCGCGTGGACCGTTTCGGCCCCGGCGCACCCGGCTCCCCAGCGGTCGATGCTGCCAGCGGCGCGGCACCCGTCGAGCTGTGGACCATCGAAGGCATGGGCCACCTCGTCCCCAACCCGAAGCAGATGAGCGACAAGCTCGGCCCCGGCACCGACAAGGTGGTCGGCGCGGAGATCGTTGCGAACTTCTTCGGGCTGTAGCGCCAGCCCGAACTACTGCACGCGGCGCTGGCGGGCGAACTCGCTGAGCACCACGCCCGCGGCAACGGATGCGTTAAGGGATTCGACCCAGTCCGCGGTGGGGATCGACATGATGACGTCGCAGTTCTCGCGAACCAGCCGCGAGATTCCCTTGCCTTCAGAACCAACGACGATGACCACCGGGTCGGTGGCGCCGTCGAACGTGTCCAGGGTGTGCTCGCCGCCGGCGTCGAGTCCGACGACCATGTAGCCGTTGTCCTTGAACTCCTTGATGGTGCGGGTGAGGTTGGTGGCGCGGGCAACGGGGAGACGGGCGGCGGTGCCGGCGGAGGTTCGCCACGCAACGCCCGTCACCTGGGCAGAACGACGCTCCGGAATGATGACGCCGTGACCACCGAACGCCGCCGCCGAACGAATGACGGCACCCAGGTTGCGGGGGTCGGTGATGTTGTCCAGGACGACGAACATGCCGGTCTCGCCACGGTCGCGCACACCCCCGATCAGGTCGAAAACGTCGGCGTACTTGTACGGCTGGATCTTCAGGCCGATCCCCTGGTGCAAGGTGTTGCCGGTCATGTTGTCCAGGTCGCGGCGAGGCACCTCGTGGACAGGGATGCCGCGGGTGTTGGCCATCTGGACGGCCTCGCTCAGCCGGTCGTCGTGGCCGGTGCCCTGCGCGATGAGCAAAGCTTCCGACGGCACCTTCGCATGCAGGCACTCCACCACGGGGTTGCGGCCGACGACTAGGTCGGCCTCCTCGCGCTCGTGCCGTCCGGAGTCGCGGCGCTGCCGCTCCAGCTTGCGCTTGTGCGCGGCGTGATAGACGCGGTCCTCCGCTTTCGGGGTCGGGCCCTTGCCGGCGAGGCCGCGGCGGCGCTGACCACCGGACCCCTTAGTCGCGCCCTTCTTGTTCTTCTTCTGCTTGTCGGGCCGGTCGTACGGTTTAGCCATTGTTGTTCTCCTTCAGGGACCATTGTGCGCCGTCGGCGGTGTCCGTGACCTCAATGCCGGCTTCGGTGAGGCGGTCGCGCACAGCGTCGGCAGTTGCCCAGTCCTTTGCGGCACGCGCCTCAGCGCGGCGGTCCAGCTCGGCGCGCACAAGCACGTCCAGCGCCTCAGTCACTCGGGCGGTGTCGGCGGAATCAGAGCCGGCGCCGGCGCGGCCTGCCCACTCAACCGGATCAACACCCAGCACGCCTGCCATAGCGCGGACTGCTCCGGCGAGACGCGTCGCTTCGTCGGTGTCGCCGGCGGCGAGCGCCTTGTTCGCGGCGCGGACCGTGTTGTGAATCTCGGCCAAGGCGCGCGGGACGCTGAAGTCCTCGTTCATCGCGTCTGCAAAAGCGTCAGTCCACTGGCCCGGTTCAACGGGGGCGAGGGCGCTGGCCCGGGTGATAAGGTCCTCGATGCGTCGATAAGCAACTGCCGCTTCTTGCAGCGCTTCCGGCGAATATTCGAGCACGCTGCGGTAATGCGCGGAACCCAGGTAGTAGCGCAGCTCGACAGGGCGCACCGCCTCAAGCATGCGGTCGATGGACAGCACGTTGCCGAGCGACTTCGACATTTTCTCGCCGGCCATGGTGACCCAGTGGTTATGCATCCAGTAGCGGGCGAAGCCGTCGCCGGCGGCGTGCGACTGAGCCTGCTCATTCTCGTGGTGCGGGAACTTCAGGTCGAGGCCGCCGCCGTGAATGTCGAAGGACTCGCCCAGGTACCACGTCGACATCGCGGAGCACTCCAGGTGCCAGCCCGGGCGGCCGTCACCCCACGGGGTAGGCCAGCTCGGCTCACCAGGCTTCGCCGCCTTCCACAGCGCGAAGTCGTGCGCGCCTCGCTTGCCGCGGTTGTCTGTCTCGCCCTGCTCCATGTCCTCGACGCGGTTGCCGGACAGCGACCCGTAGTCGCCGCCGGCTGCGACCCACGCCGCAACGTCGAAGTAGACAGAACCGTCCGCCGCATACGCGTAGCCGTTGTCCATCAACCGCTGCATGTAGTCGACCATCTGCGTGACATGCCCCGTTGCGCGCGGCTCAACACTCGGCGGGAGCACGCCCAGCGTCTCATAGGCGCGGCTGAATTCGCGCTCGTACGTGGACACCCACTCCCACCAGGGGCGGTCGTGTTCCGCTGCCTTGGTGAGGATCTTGTCGTCGATGTCAGTGACATTGCGCACGAATGCCACATCGTTGCCGTTCGCAGCGAACCAGCGGCGCACAATGTCGAACGCGACTCCGGAACGCAGGTGCCCGATGTGCGGCGAGGACTGCGGGGTCGCGCCGCACAGGTAGATGGACACGTGTCCATCTCGGAACGGCTCGAAGGCGCGGAGCGTGCGGGTGGCGGTGTCGAAAATCTGCTGAGTCACGTACCTAGTCTGCCAGATGCGCGCTCTCAGGCCCGCTTATCGACGCCGTCGCCCCCTCAAGGCTGCTCCACCAACGCCGTCGCAATGGCCGCCCGGCCTTCGCCCGAGCCGGTGAATCCCATGTGGTCGGTCGTGGTCGCACTCACGGAGACCGGCGCACCGAGCGCCTCGGACAGGGTGCGCTCCGCCTCTTCGCGCACGGGCCCCATCTTCGGGGTCTGCGCGATCAGCTGGGCGGACACGTTGACCACGGTGTAACCGGTCGACTCCACAAGCCCACGCAGCTCGGTGAGCAGCTGCACACCCGTCACGCCCGCGTACTCGGGGCGTCCGACGCCGACGAAGCTGCCCAAGTCCCCAAGCCCCGTCGCCGACAGCACCGCGTCCACGATCGCGTGCGAGACGACGTCACCGTCGGAATGCCCTTCGCAGCCGTCAACCCCCTCGAAGTTAAGTCCCGCGATCCAGCAGGGTTTACCGGACTGGATCTGGTGGGCGTCGAAAGCTGTGCCGACACGCAAGCGCGAAGTACTCATGCGCTCCGATCCTAGCTACAGCTGGCGGTTAGCTGCCGGGGACGGTGAAGACGGTCGGCTCTGCCTCGTCCGTGATGCGCTTGGCTAGGACCAGGTCGATCGGCGTGGTGATCTTGAACGCCATCGGGTCGCCCTGCACGGTGGCGACGGGGACGCCGAACCATTCCATGAGACTCGCGTCATCCGTCGGCACAAAGCCCGTAGCACCAGCAGCGCCCTTACCGAAGTAAGCCTCGTTCGCGGCGCGCAGCGTCTCCAGGTCGAACCCTTGCGGCGTCTGCACGGCGCGCAGGCTAGAGCGGTCGGGGGTGTCCACGACGGTGCCAGCGGCGTCAACACGTTTGATGGTGTCAGCGACGGGGAGGACGGGAATCACTGCGGGCGCGCCAGCAAGGACCTCCATGGCCACGCGGGCGATCATGCCCGGCGGGGTCAGGGCGCGAGCGGCATCGTGGATGAGGACGGCGGAGGTGGCAAGCTCGTCGATAAGCGAAACTGCTTTGATGCCCTCCCACACGGAGCCTGCGCGCTCGCCGGCGCCGTGGATGAACTGGACATCGTGCCCGTGCAGCAAACGGCGCGCCAGCGGTTCCATGTCGGGGCTGACGATGACGCCAATGTGGTCGACGATTTCGGACGTCTCCATCGCTGCAACGGAGCGTTCCAGCAGCGTGCGCCCCCGCAGTGGAACGTACGCTTTCGGGATGTCGGCGCCGAGGCGCGTGCCGCGGCCGGCTGCGGCGACAAGGGCGACGACGCGGCGTTTAGTCGTCCTCATCCGGGTCGTCGAAGCTCAGGTCGTCGAGGTCGACATCATCGTCCGGGTCGATGTCGTCGCTCGGCTTAGCCACAAGCCCCTGCTCGACGTGGCGGGCGATGATCGACTGGATTTCCTTTTCCATGTCGTCGGCCTTCGCCTCATCGATCGGCTCCGCAAGCGCGAGCTCGCCGACGAGGATCTGGCGGGCCTTACCCAGCATGCGCTTCTCACCGGCGGACAGGCCACGGCCCTGGTCGCGGCGCCACAGGTCGCGCACAACCTCGGCGACCTTGTTGATGTCGCCCGATGCCAGACGCTCCTGGTTCGCCTTGTAGCGGCGGGACCAGTTGCCAGCTTCCTCAACGTCGGTCTCGCGCAGCACGGAGAAGACTTTGCGCAGGCCATCCTCGTTGACCACGTCGCGCACGCCGACCAGCTCCGCGTTCTTCACCGGGACACGCACGGACAAGTCGGACTGCAGGATGTTCAGCACGAGGAAGTCGAGGGTCTCCCCGCCCATCTCCCGCTGCTCGATGTCCGCGATCCGCGCAGCACCGTGGTGCGGGTAGACCACCACTTCTCCGACCTTGAAATCCACTGGCATCTCCTTGCAGACAGCTCGGGCACACTGACCAATAACTCCACGATTCTAACATCGCTACCCGGTCCGCGATTGCGCAGTGTGCTTGACGACGGCGCGCTGCCACCCCGGAAAGCCGGCGTGCACCGCGCGCACACCACACCCGGTTACCCCCGGTTGACCCCTGTTCTGGCGTGGGGAAGATCTCGGGGGCAGCGCAAAACTGTGAATTAGGGGCCAGGAAAGACTAAGGTAAACCGGTGATACGCCCAGAATTCCCCGTAATTCGTGATTGTTCGTAATGGAGGACATCGACGTGAAGTCCCTGAAGTCTGTCGCCCGCCGCGGCGGCGCAGTTTCTGTTGCAGCTGTTTCCGCGCTGCTGCTCGCAGCGTGCTCGGCAGGCCAGATCACCCAGACCTCTTCTCAGGTTGCGGCCGTCAACGGTGCCAGCGCCCAGACTGAGGACGGCTCCGTCACCGTCCAGGACGTCACGGTCCTCCTCGACGAGAACGGCGAAGCGGCCCTGAAGTTCACGGCGTCGAACCAGGACTACCAGATGCACGAGCACAAGCTGCAGTCCATCGAGGTCGACGGACAGTCTGTGCAGATGGATTCGACGGAGCCGATGGGCTACAACTGCAACATCGTCGGTGATTCCGCCGACGGCCTGGAGCAGATGCCGCAGTCGACCGACACCACGGCCTGCGTCGAGTACGTCGAGACCGCCCTGGACAACAAGGACTTCGCTTACGGCGGCAACATCCCGGTGACGTTCACGTTCGACTCCGGCACCATCGATATCACCGCTACCGTGGCTGCGCCGACACTCGAGTCCGGCGACTCCGTCCGCCAGCCGGAGCTGGAGGAGTCCGGCCACGGTAGTGCCAAAGAAGCACAGTAACTAGCCTTTGGCCAAGAAGCGCACCGTCTACACCTGCTCTGAGTGCGGCTATTCCTCCCCGAAGTGGCTCGGCCGCTGCCCGGAATGCGGCGCGTGGGGCACCCTCGCCGAATCAGCCGCCCCTGTTTCCGCGGCCTCCGGCGCAGGTTCGGCGCGCCCGCGAGTGTTGACGCCGTCGTCAGCGGCGCAACCCATCACCAAAGTCAACGCCACTGCGGCGCATCGCTTATCGACGGGCATCGGCGAGCTCGACCGCGTCCTCGGCCGCGGCATCGTCCCCGGATCGGTGGTCCTGCTCTCCGGCGAGCCGGGCGTGGGAAAGTCGACGCTGTTGCTGGAGGTGGCGTCGAAATGGGCTTCCGCCGGTGCCGACGGTGCCGACGGTGAACCGCGCACCGCGCTGTACGTGACCGCAGAAGAGTCCGCTTCCCAGGTCCGCGGCCGCGCTGAACGCACCGGAGCTCTGCAAGACCGCCTGTTCCTGGCGGCGGAATCGAACCTGGATGTCCTGTTCGGCCATGTCGACCAGGTCAAACCCGATCTGCTGATCGTGGACTCGGTCCAGACGATGCAGGCGCCCGGTGTGGAAGGCGTCGCTGGCGGTGTCGCTCAGTCGCGTGCGGTGACGGCAGCTCTGACGAGCCTGGCGAAGTCGACGAACCTGCCGATCCTGCTGGTCGGCCACGTCACTAAGGACGGCAACGTCGCTGGCCCGCGCGTGCTGGAGCACTTGGTCGACGTTGTCCTCAACTTCGAGGGTGACCGCCAGACGAGCCTGCGCATGCTGCGCGGGCTGAAGAACCGCTTCGGCGCGACCGATGAGGTCGGCTGCTTCGAGCAGACCGCCGACGGTATCCGCGAGGTTCCTGACCCGTCTGGATTGTTCCTCTCCCACCGCGGCCAGACCCCCGACGGTTCTGCGGTCACGGTGGCGATCGACGGCGTGCGTCCCATCCTCGCGGAGGTCCAGGCGCTCACCGTCGACCCGGTGAACAAGTCGCCACGCCGCGTGGTCACCGGCCTGGACTACAACCGCGTCCCCATGGTGCTCGCGGTCCTCCAGGCCCGCTGCGGGGAGCGCACCAATGACAAAGACGCCTACGTCGCCACGGTCGGCGGTGTCCGCATTACGGAGACGGCCACTGACCTCGCTGTCGCGCTGGCCACCTGGTCGAGTTTGCACAACACGCCGCTGCCGCCGCGCACCGTCGTCATCGGCGAGGTGGGCTTGGCCGGCGAGCTGCGCCGCGTGCCCTCCCTGGACCGTCGCCTGGCGGAGGCGTCTCGTCTCGGTTACGAGAACGCGATCGTCCCCGGCGGCTCCAAGGGTCCGGCGAACCAGCACGGGATGCGTGTGGCGGAGGTGGGGTCGCTGAAGGAGGCGATTGGTGTCGTCGATAAGCGTATGCTCGGGTGATTATGACCAGCATGCGCGAAACTCTCCTGCGTCTCGCCCCGGGCACTGAGCTGCGCGACGGACTTGAGCGCATCAAGCGCGGCCACACGGGCGCGCTCATCGTGCTTGGCGACGGCCCCGACGTCACCCCCATCTGCGACGGCGGCATCGAGTTCGACGTGCCGTTCTCTCCGACGCTGCTGCGCGAGCTGTCCAAGATGGACGGCGCGGTCCTTCTGTCCGAGGACGGCACCCGCATCACGCGGGCGAACGTGCAGCTTGTGCCGTCGCCGACGTTCCCAACATCCGAGACCGGCACGCGCCACCGCGCGGCTGAACGCACTGCGCTGCACACGGGCACGCCGGTGGTGTCGGTGTCGGCGTCGATGAATATTGTCACCGTTTACGCCGCCGGGAAACGCCACGTCATCGAGGAGCCCGGTGTGATGATGACGCGTGCGCGGCAGGCGATTGCGACAGTGGAGCAGTACCGTTCGCGCGTCGATAAGGCGAACCAGCGCCTCGCGGTGGCCGAGATGAACCGCTACGCCGCTGTCGAAGACGTGCTGCATCTGCTGCAACGCCAGCTGCTGCTGCAGCGCGCCGCCCGCGATGTCGACGACCAGATCATTGAGCTGGGCACCGACGCCCGCCAGCTGCGCCTCCAGCTCAGCGAACTGCGCGGCACAATCGACGATGACATTGAGATGCTCGTGTGCGACTACATCGTCACCGACGGCGTTCCGCACGCCGAGCTTATCGACGGCGCCTTGCGCGACCTCGAGAACCTCCCCGACTCCGACCTACTCACCTCGGCGGCGCTGGCGCGCCTGCTCGGCCTGCCCGCAACGGAAGAGAATTTGGTCGAATCGGTCACCCCGCGCGGCTACCGCGTGCTGTCGCGTATCCCGCGGGTGCAGAAGTTCCTCATTGACCACATCGTGGAAGAGTTCGGCGACCTGGACGCCATCCGCGCAGCTGAACCGGAACAGCTCGCGGTGGCGGAGCACGTCTCGCCGCTGTGGGCGCGCCACATTACGGAGGGTCTGCGCCGACTTAGCTGACTCTAGGAGGTGGCTCGTCTAGCTCCTAGTTGATGTTGAAGGTGACGCCCTCAGAGGCGTTGTCGCCGAGCGAGACCGAAGCGACGTAGGCGCCCGGCGCGACCGGCTCACGTGCCGAGCACTGGCCCGGCGAGGACCCCAGGCGCGACCAGGTTGCGCTGAAGTGGCGGGACTCACCGGCGGGGAAGGTCTGCTCACCGTTGATCACCGGGTCGTAGCAGTCGGTGTCGCCCCAGACGGGCTGGAAGCCTTCGCGGCCGATGGCGTAGACCTCGAAGCGCAGCTTATCCTCGGTGGCGTCGATATCGCAGTCGGCACCGGTGGGGTTTTTCACCTCGACGGTGATGTCCGGCTGATCCTCCGGATCCGAGCTGTCGAAGGCGGTCTTGTTCACCTTCACGGTCAGCTGCAGGTCCTCGAGCTCGCAGGTCTTCTTGGAGGCCAGGGCAGCCTCGTCGGGCTTGTCGGATTCGCTTTCGGACGGCTCCGTGGAATCTTCGTCCGTGGACTTGGTCTCGGTTTCTGTCTCTGTCTCCGTGGCGGATGCGCCCGGGTCCGGTTCGGTCGGGGTGGTCACCATTGTCTCCGGCGCGGTTGTGGTGGGCTGTTCCGGCTCGTCGGAACCGGAGCGCGCGAACGCAGTTAAACCCCACACCACCAGCGCTGCCACGGCGAGGAGGATGACCAACGCAGCGACCCTGCGGCGAACGTAGACCTCCTGCGGGAGGCGCTGCGGGGACCGCACGGGGCGAGTCTCAGTGACTCGTGCAGAGTCACGCGCGTCACCGCGCTCCGGGCGCCGCGGCTGGCGCGGGGTGTAACTGTCTCGTCGGGGCGGTTGGTGGCTCACGCCTGTAGATCTTATCGGCCGAAGTGCTCTCCGACGGGTGTGACGCGGCCATCCTCAAGCCGGTATCTCGCGGCGACAATGCCCAACGAGCCGTCAGCAATGCGATCCTCCACGTCCGGGATACGGTGCCGCAAGTGCTCGGCGGTGACCGTCGCATGGGTCTCTTCGATGACAGCGCGGTCGGCGTGCTCAAGCTTCTTGGCTTCGATGACACTCGGCGCGATCTTTTCCACGAACACGCGGGTGAGGTCGGTGGGCATCTCCCCTTCCTCGAAGGAGGTGGCGGCAGCACCGATCGCTCCGCAGCTTTCGTGGCTGAGCACGACGATCAGGGACACCCCGAGATTCTTCACCGCGAATTCCAGGGATCCGGTCACGGCGGCGTCCACGCACCCTCCGGCGGTGCGGACGACGAAGAGTTCGCCGAGGCCGGCGTCGAAAAGCATCTCGACAGGCACCCGCGAATCGGAACACGCCAGCACTGCTGCGTACGGTTCTTGGCCGGCGCGCAGTTCTTGGAGGCGGGCGCTGTTGTTGTTTGGACGCTCAGAAGTTTCAGTGGCGAAACGCTCATTTCCTTCGAGCAGGTGCTGCCAGGTCTCTCGCGGTATTTTTCGGAATGCCATGGCCACTATTATGGCACTGTGATTGATCCCGCGAAAGTGACCGAGTGGTTCCGCGCGAACGCCCGCGATCTGCCGTGGCGCGAGCCGGGCACGTCGCCGTGGGGCGTGCTGCTCAGCGAGGTCATGAGCCAGCAGACTCCCGTCGCTCGCGTCGCCCCCCAGTGGCGTGAGTGGATGCGGCGCTGGCCCACGCCCGCGGATCTCGCCGCCGCGCCCACCTCCGAGGTGCTGCGGGCGTGGGGCACGCTCGGGTATCCGCGTCGCGCGTTGCGGCTCCAGGAATGCGCCGCCTCGCTTGTCGACGTTCACAACGGGCAGGTGCCCAGCGCCGTCGATAAGCTGCTGGCGCTACCGGGGATCGGCGACTACACCGCGCGGGCGGTCGCGTGCTTCGCGTTCGGGCAGGCAGTGCCCGTGGTGGACACGAATGTGCGCCGGGTCTACGCCCGCGCCGAGCTGGGACGGCCGGTGGCGAAACCGCAGAAGGCCGAGCTGGAATGGGTCGCGGAGCTGCTCCCGGACACGGACGCGGATGTGTTCTCCGCGGGCCTGATGGAGCTCGGCGCCCTGGTCTGCACTGCGACGAACCCCGCGTGCGAGTCCTGCCCGCTTATCAGCGACTGCGCTTGGGTCGCCGCCGGCTCCCCCGCCCCCACCGAGGAGGAACTGGCGGGCAAGAAAGTGCAGAAGTTCGTCGGCACGGACCGGCAGGTACGCGGGAAAATCATGAAGGTCCTGCGCGAGGCCAATACGCCCGTCGAGCAAGGCGTGATCGACCTGGTCTGGCCAGACGCGCCGCAGCGCTCCCGCGCGCTGTTCTCGCTGCTTGAGGACGGGTTGGCCGTGCAGGATGCCAACGGCCGTTTCCGCCTGCCGTAGCCGCCTGAGCCGCCTGCCGCGTTCTCAGGAAACGTTTAGCATTGTCCGCATGGACCTCTACGAACTCAACTACAAAGCCCTAGACCTCAGCGAGAAATCTGCGGCCGGCATGCCCCATGACGAGTATCTCGCCGAGATCGATCCTCTCATCGCCCTGATGGCCCAAGATGGCACACCCGAGGGCGAGGAGCTGGCCTACCGCACCCGCCTCGATGCGATGTACGCACGGGCAGCGCACGATCCGGTCGGTTCAATAGACGAGCTCAAAGACCTGTATGCAATGCACCAACGCGAACCGGACCGCTTCCGCGCGCACCACTACGCCTCCTCCGCAACCACGGACCCTGCGCAACCTCTCAACGAAGACGGCACCCCCATGCCGAATCTGTTTCGGAGCTTTCTGGACTTCATCATCGCGCGCATTCCCGGCCGGGAGGACGGAACGGTTGAGAAGTCGGAGGAAGCACTCGCTTTCGCTGAAGAAGTCTTCGACGACCCGGACGACATCCTCAACCTGAGAATCGCCCACCACCAAAACCGCAACGAAAGCGACCGGGTTATTCCCTTGTTGGACGGGTACATTCCGGGTGCAGGGGACGTCGATAAGCTGGGGGCCGTCGAGTGGCTGCGACGCCACGACATTGCAGCCATGGCCTACCTCGAGCAAGGCATGCTGGACAAATGCGACGAGATCGTCGACATCATGGTGGACTCCGGACACGTCAGCACAAACCAGCCGGCAGCGATGATCGCCGAATCGCTGAGCCCGCTGGCCGCCCACATCGACTACGAGAAGTCTGTCCGGCGCGCGCAGATCGCTCTCCAGCTCGCCGTCGCAGACCCGGACCTGAACGAGGCGGTCATCCAAATCGCGACATTCCTGCTTCAAGGCGGCCTCGCTGACGAAGCGTTCGCGCTCGTCAGCGCCACGGAGCCGTTCATCGACGACACCGCAGGCGTCGCTGGAGCGCTGTTCATCTTCTTCCGCGCCGCCGCGGAGAACGGCCACGGCGAACGCGCCATGGTGCGCTACACCTCACCGCGGTGGCAGCGGTACGTAGGTGTTGGCCCGAACCCGACAGTGGCCGCACTCACCGATGACTTCGGCCGGGTGGCCCTGCGCGACGCCGCAGAAGGCGACGCGCGCAACGGCAACGACTTCTGGGCCCGTTACTACAACGAGCGCCACCGCGTACCCGCCCTTGACGCGGATCACTTTGAAGACACTGCTATCTCAAAGCTTGAAGACGACTCCCCGCGCGACATCTGCTTCCACCCCGTCGACGCCGATTACGACCCAGAGCTGATCACCTACGCCAAAGCCCGCATCGACGGAAGCTACGACGGATCCCAATACCCCACCCGCGCCGACGCCGACCCGCGAATGTCGGAGATCCGCAGCCGCGAGCCGCAATCCATGGACGACATCACCCAGATGTTCCGGGACATGATGGCTCTCGCGCAGGACCCCACCGTCGACCCGCAGTTGCGCAGCACCATCGAGATCAATTTCCTCTTGGAGGGGCTGTTCCCGGAGGAGTACCTCGGGGACGTCGGCAAGCACGCGCTGCCGTTCGTGGCCTCGTTCGATCCAGACACGGCTATCGAGAAAACCTGTGGCCTGCTCGCACGACTCATCGAGCTCGACGAGGAGGACTCCGGCCGTGCCCATGAGCTCCTCGATTTCGCTGTTTCACTCGCCGCCGCAGAGAAGATTTCCTACCCGCTGCTGCGCGACCTGACGTCCGGCACGATTCAAACAGGGCGCCAAATGGATGCCATCGCGATGATCGACAAGACACTGACTGAACAGCGCGTCCACCCGGACGTTATCGACGACCCGGAGGCTGCCGAAGTCATGCTGCGTCCACTCAAGGGCATTCGGCTCGGACGCCTTGGCAGTGAGCTACGCGGTGCGCAGGAAATCCTCAGCGCCGCCTTCCTCGCCGAACGCACAGGCGACATCACACAGCACGTCGTGCTCATCGGCACCGCGCTCAACCTGCTTATCGACGCCCAACTCGCCTCCGCCGCCGAAAACCTCGCCGGCACCGCCGAACATCTCCTCAACACCACCGCAGACACAGCGGAACCGTGGGCCCGGCTCGAAGCTGCGGCAGCAATGGCACGCTTCATCACACGCACCGGCGACGACTTCTTCGCCCAAGAATGGCCTGCCACCAGTCAGCGCTTCCAATCCCTCACCGAGCAGGTCTTACGCCACGACGAGGACGCCCCGCAGCTCCTGGTGAAAAACTACGATTGGATCTCCGACCTGGTCGAACTGCTCAGCAGCACCGGCCGCCATGCAGAGTCCATCGCGCTGACCACCTGGGCAATCCCCGTGCTCACGGAGGTGGGAAACCCCATGGTGTCCACACTCATTCGCGGCCGCAACGCCTTCGCGCTCGGCAGCGCCGGCCACCACGACGAAGCAGCGCTGGTCTTCGAGAACGTTTGGGAGCGCGCCCGCGACATCGACCGCTCCGACATGATGCTCTGGGTGGAACTCCACCTTGACGAGTTCAGCGACCGCACCGGCGCACCCGCCTACGGCAACCTGCTTGCCCGCCTGCGCAGCGAAGGCAGCTACGGCGGTTAAAGCCGCGTTATTTCTTCCAGCGGCCGCGGTAGGTCAGCCCGCCGGGCAGGTTGACCCAGACGCCGCCGCGCGAGTTCACGGTGACAGGTCCGAACTTCTTGGACAATGATGCGCCCGAGCCCGACGTGTTCACCCAGGTGTTCTTGTTCAGCTTCTTCTTGCCGCGGTACGTGATTCCCATGGGTCATGATCGTACGAGACGTGGCGGCCACCGCGCCCGTCAACCCGCACTCTTTCTCGATTTTCCAGCGGGCGCGTAAGGGGCCTAGCTAGGATCCTGGAGTATGACGCATATTTTCCCTCGGCTAAGTTTCAAGGCGGCGGTTGCAACTGCTGCTGCGGCGGTGGCGCTTGCGGCAACGGGTGTGCCGGCGGCGGGCGCTCATGCCGCGGTCGACCAAGCGCATCGCGGCCTGCAGCACGCGGCGACCACTCCGGCCGGCAACCCGACCAACACGTATGACCCGTTTTACGACGACCCGGTGCCCGCCGACCAGCTCGACCGGCCCGGCAAGATCCTGCGCACCCAGCCGGCACCACACCTACTGAACATTCTCGGTCCGGAGTTCCCCGGTTACGCCGAGCGGATCCTCTACACCTCCACGACTGTCGACGGCCGGATCGTGCCGGTCAGCGGCGTGGTCATCGAACCGGCTAATCCGTGGCAGGGCGGCGGCCCCACCCCGACAGTCGTGTTCGGCCCCGGCACCCGCGGCGCCGGCGACACCTGCGCGCCGAGCCGTGGGCCATGGATGCTCGGCCAAGTCGACCCCAACCTGCCGGCTGTGGCGACGAACTACGAGATCGCCCACTACCACGCCGCATCCCTGCTGGGCATGCGCGTGGTGGTCACCGACTACATCGGCCTGGGCACACCCGGCGCGCACACCTACGTCCTCCACGACGAAGAGGGCCACGCCATGCTCGATGCCGCCCGCGCCACGACCACGCCCGGGGCTCCGGTCGGGTTCTGGGGTTACTCCCAAGGCGGCGGTGCCTCGGCGGCCGCGGCGGAGATGGCCAGCACCTACGCGCCGGATCTCAACGTCAAAGGCGCCTACTCTGGCGCGCCGCCGGCGGACCTGATCGAGTCCATCCGCGGAGTCGACAACTCCTCCATCGGCGCCGTTATCGGCTACGCGTTGCATGGGTGGACGGAGAGGTATCCGGAGTTTGGGGCGGTCGTCGATAAGCATGTCAATGCGCGTGGCCGCGAGTTCATCGCCACCACCCGCGACTCGTGCATGCCGGACGGCGCGGTGCGCTGGGGCCTGCAGGATTCGCGCACGATGACCACCTCGGGGCGCAGCCTGAGCGACATTGTCACCTCGGAACCGGAGATCCGCCGCGAGCTCGAAGCGCAGAAGCTCGGCCGCCGCAAACCCGCAGCCCCGATCATGGTGTCCACACCCGGCAACGACGACCTTGTGCCCAGCAGCCAGGTAGTGCAGATGGCGCGCGACCATTGCAGCCTCGGCGCGCA
Source organism: Corynebacterium genitalium ATCC 33030 (assembly GCF_000143825.1). NCBI lineage: Bacteria > Bacillati > Actinomycetota > Actinomycetes > Mycobacteriales > Corynebacteriaceae > Corynebacterium > Corynebacterium genitalium. The sequence goes on along the minus strand of NZ_CM000961.1, from coordinate 945,893 downwards.
GGTCACCTTGCTTGACGACGCCCTACCCCCACTCACCCCGGGCGTGAAACTCGGGGCCAACCACGCCGTAGGGATTTTCAGCCAAGCTCCCCCGTCCATGACCTGGCTCATGGACCGCTTCAACGGTCTGCCAGCCGGAACGAACTGCGGCACATTCTAGATTTCCCGGATCGTCCTGAGGGCTGGGTGAGTCCTGGCACAGCGTGCGGCCGAGGCCCAGATATAGATTGCATGTGGCCGTCGCACGGTGCCTAAAACACCAGGTCATTTTCTCTTGCCACATTAAGGATGCAATCTATATCTTGCGCGCGGCGTGAAACGGCGAAACCCGGCTCGGGCTGACGGCCCGACGGCTTAAGGGTTAGGCCTTCTCGCCGTCACCATCGGACAGATCGTCCGGGTCCGGGCCGTCAGTGTTGTCCGGGCCGTCCGTGTGGTCACCGTCATCACTGTCGCGACCGTCACGCGGGCGGTCAAGCAGGGCGGTGCCGGGGGCGCCGTCCTCACCGAAGTTGCTCTCAGAGTCAGCATCGGCGTCAGCGTCAGCCGCAGGGTCCGAGTCCGGGCCGGGCTCGTCGGTCTCATCCGGGTCAACCGGCGTGGTAGCGCGGACCTGGTAGTCCTCCTGGCCGTCCTTGGGAGCGATGTCGCGGACATCATCATCCTCCAACTCACCGAAGGTGTCCTCCGGCAGCGGCTTCGGCTTCGGGGTAAAGGTGAACTCGGCGTTCTCGTAGTCGCGCGGCGAGTCGGTCTTGCCGTCCCAGTTGGTGACACCGACCTCGATGATCTCACCGGCACCGATCTCGCCGAAGAGGATCTTCTCCGACAGGACATCCTCGATCTCGCGCTGGATGGTGCGGCGCAGCGGGCGCGCACCGAGCACGGGATCGAAACCGCGGGCTGCCAGAAGGTTCTTGGCATCTTCGGACAACTCGATACCCATGTCCTGGGTCTCGAGGTTCTTCGCCAAGCGTCCAGCGAGCAGCTCCACCATCTCGACGATCTGCTCCTGGGTGAGCTGGTGGAAGACCACGATCTCGTCGATACGGTTGAGGAACTCGGGGCGGAAGTGCTTCTTCAGCTCGTCATGAACCTTCTGCTTCATGCGCTCGTACTGGGCATCCGAGTCGGTGGTGCTGGCGCCACTGAAGCCCAGTCCGACAGCCTTGGAGATGTCAGACGTACCCAAGTTGGAGGTGAAGATCAGCACCGTGTTCTTGAAGTCCACGTTGCGGCCCTGGCCGTCGGTGACGTGGCCTTCTTCGAGCACCTGCAGGAGGGTGTTGTAAATCTCCTTGTGGGCTTTCTCGATTTCGTCGAAAAGCACGACGCTGAACGGCTTACGGCGGACCTTCTCCGTGAGCTGGCCGCCCTCTTCGTAACCGACGTATCCCGGAGGCGCACCGAACAGACGCGACGCGGTGAAGCGGTCGTGGAACTCACCCATGTCCACCTGGATCAGGGAGTCCTCGTCGCCGAAGAGAAACTCAGCGAGCGCCTTGGACAGCTCCGTCTTACCCACACCGGACGGACCGGCGAAGATGAAGGAACCGGACGGACGCTTCGGGTCCTTCAGGCCGGCACGCGTGCGGCGGATAGCGCGGGAGACTGCCTTGACGGCGTCGTCCTGGCCGATGATGCGCTGGTGCAGCTCGTCCTCCATGTGCAGGAGGCGGGAGGATTCGGACTCGGTGAGCTTGAACACGGGGATGCCGGTCCAGTTGGCCAGCACGTCCGCGATCTGCTCCTCGCCGACCTCAGCGATGTCCTCGAGCTCGCCGGCGCGCCACTGCTTTTCCTTCTCAGCACGCTCTTCACCCAGCTTGCGCTCGGTGTCGCGCAGGCCGGCAGCCTTCTCGAAGTCCTGGGCGTCGATAGCCGCTTCTTTCTCGCGGCGCACCTCGGTGATGCGGTCGTCGACATCGCGCAGACCCTTCGGGGCGGTCATGCGCTTGATGCGCATGCGTGCGCCGGCCTCGTCGAGGAGGTCGACAGCCTTGTCCGGCAGGAAACGGTCGTTGATGTAGCGGTCCGACAAGTTCGCAGCTGCGGCGAGCGCGTCGTCGGTGTAGGAGACGCGGTGGTGCGCCTCATAACGGTCACGCAGACCCTTGAGGATCTGGATGGTGTTCTCCACCGACGGCTCGTCGACCTGCACCGGCTGGAAACGACGCTCAAGGGCGGCGTCCTTCTCGATGTGCTTGCGGTACTCGTCGAGCGTCGTCGCACCGATGGTTTGCAGCTCACCGCGGGCCAGCTTCGGCTTCAGCAGCGATGCAGCATCGATGGCGCCTTCTGCAGCACCCGCGCCGACGAGGGTGTGAATCTCGTCGATGAACAGGATGATATCGCCGCGCTGGTTGATCTCCTTGAGCACCTTCTTCAGACGCTCCTCGAAGTCGCCGCGGTAGCGGGAACCAGCCACGAGGGAGCCCAAGTCGAGAGAGTAGACCTGCTTGTCCTTCAGGGTCTCCGGAACCTTGCCGTTGGCGATGTCTAGGGCGAGACCCTCCACGACAGCGGTCTTGCCCACACCCGGCTCACCGATGAGCACCGGGTTGTTCTTGGTGCGGCGCGACAGCACCTGCATGATGCGCTCAATCTCCTTGTCGCGCCCGACGACAGGATCGAGCTTGCCTTCCTTGGCAGCGGCGGTGAGGTTGCGGCCGAACTGGTCCAGCACGAGCGAGTTGGAGCGCTCGCCCTGGTTGCCTCCGCGACCGGAGCCCATGCCGCCCATGCTGCCGGAGCCAGCACCGGCGCCGGTCAGACCCGGGCCGCCCTGCTGGCCTTCGGCGATTTCAGGGTTCTGGCCCTCGCCGCCCTCATAACCAGACAGCAGCTGGATGACCTGCTGACGCACGCGCGGCAGATCCGCACCGAGCTTGATCAGCACCTGCGCGGCCACACCTTCACCCTCGCGGATGAGACCGAGGAGCAGGAACTCCGTACCGATGTACTTGTGCCCCATCTGCAGTCCCTCACGCAGGGAGAGCTCCAGTACCTTCTTGGCGCGCGGAGTGAACGGCACGTGGCCGGTGTGTGGCTGGGAGCCGCGGCCGATGATCTCTTCGACCTCACGTCGGACGTCGTCAAGGTTGATGCCCATGGATTCAAGGGCCTTGGCGGCAACGCCCTCGCCCTCTTGGATCAGGCCGAGCAGGATGTGCTCAGTACCGATGTAGTTGTGGTTCAGGTCGCGTGCTTCCTGCTGGGCCAGCACGATCACGCGCCGTGCACGGTCTGTAAACCGCTCGAACATGTGGCAACCCCTTTATGGCTAAAGACAGCTAATTTTTGTTCCACCCACCATAACGCGCAGCTGCCAAACCCCTTCCCTGCTTGAAGTCTCATTCCGCCACGGAGACACAAAAGTCCAGCTCACAGTAGTGTTCGCCAGTAGCGAACAGCCCTCGATCGCCTTTTAGCAGGGATCCAGGGCGGGTTGGTCCCCCTACTCCAAGGGCACACCGTTACCGTCGCGGTCGTAGCCCGCCGCGCCAGTGAGGACCAAGATCATTTCCACCAACGGCCAGATCGCTAACGCAATGCCCATAGGGATGGCTACGACAAGCCCGATGATCGTGATCGCGAAGAAGAACGTCGCGGCAAGAAGGACCAGTTTTGCTACTCCTCGGCCCGTCTGCCCCATGTAGAAGTTTCCGATCCCGAACTCCCCGAGAAAGAAGAACAGCAAAGCAGCGATGACCTTGTTCTTCGGCTTAGTGGGGTACGGATACGGCTGAGCCATGTACGGTGCCGGCGGATGATACGCCGGCTGGACGTAATGCTCCTGCGCATGCGGCTCGGCGAAGTACTGCGGGGAGGAACCATAACCGTAGTCCTCGTGGCCCGGGGGAGCGCCCTGCACAGGTAGACCATCACGGTCATACTGCTGGCCATAGGGGTAGCCGTTCCACATGGAGCTCATGGGGGAGAACCTTTCTTGAATCGCTAACCGTTTGAAAGTGACTACTTGCGACAATATCCCATGTCGGGAACGCCCACCGGCACGCTCTAGCAGGGATCGAGAGCAAGACGGGCTTCGTCGACCGATTGGTTGTTGCCCGAGGCGAAGTCGCCGTCGATAAGCGGGCGGACGTTACCGCCGTACCGTGACTTCGCTGAGCACGCCGCGGACTTGTCTTTCCCGAAATCCAGGTAGACGGGATAAATGTCATGGCCGTCAACCTGCTTGCGCAAGGAATCGCACTGGCCAGGCACGGTGAACTCCTTGCCCTCCTCACCGTCGGGCCCGACGAAAGCGACAGCTTCGGTCAGCCGCTGGCGAGTGTCGTCGAGCGACGGATCGTCGACGATCGAATCCAGGATCAGGATGTAGCGACCATCGCACTTCGGATAAGAGGCGTGGAAGATAGCTTCCCCGAGACCAACCGACGTGATGTACTCGGCATGGTCGGCGGGGACAGCGTCGTTATCGAACGTGGTGCCGGTGGCGCAGTTGTACATCTGGGACCGAACCTTCGGACCGATGCCCAGCCTGTCCACAGTTGACTGGTCGTAGCAACCCGACAACAACGCATTCTGAAGCTGACCGTCTTCCGGGATCACCTTCCACTTCCCGTTCTCCCAGATGATCGGGATCAGGTAGTCGCTGGACTTGTGGGCAACAAACGCAAAGTCGCCCTCGCACTCGAGGATTGTCCACCCCAGCGCGTTTCCTTCACCGAGATCTCGCTCGAGCGCGGCCTCGGTACACTCCGGTGCAGACTCTTTGGAATTCTCTTGGGTAGCGGAAATGTCTTCCTCTACCGCGGCTTCCTCAGTGGTGGAGGGTGACACGGTAGAGAATCCCGGCTCTTCCTCCCCCTCTTTGGAGCAGCCGACAACAGTGACGGCGAGCAGAAGGGCGCCGCACACGGCGGCCACGGAGCGGGTCAATGAGCGCATGGGCTCAGACTAACCCGGTTCTCCCTGCAAAGAGGTGCTTTTCGGCGCGAGCCGCGAGGTGGGTTAAGCCTCGGGGCGCACCATCGGGAACAGGACGGTCTCGCGGATGCCCAGACCGGTCAGAGCCATCAGGAGACGGTCGATGCCCATGCCGGTACCGGCGGTCGGCGGCATGCCCTGCTCCATGGCGGCGAGGAAGTCCTCGTCAAGAACCATGGCTTCGTCGTCACCGTCGGCGGCCAGGCGGGCCTGGTCCTCGAAACGCTCGCGCTGGATCACGGGGTCGACCAGCTCGGAATAGCCAGTGGCCAGCTCGAAGCCGCGGACGTAGAGGTCCCACTTCTCGGTCACGCGCGGTTTCTCGCGGTGATCGCGGGTCAGCGGGGAGGTCTCGACCGGGAAGTTGATCACAAAAGTCGGCTCATACAGCTGGTCGGAGCACAGCTCTTCCCAGATCTCCTCGACGAGCTTGCCGTGGCCCCAGCCTGCGTTCTCCGGAACCTTCAGGCCAATCGCGGCGGCGATGCCCTTGAGCTCATCGACGGTGGAGTCGATCGTCACCTCCGGCTGACCCGGGAACTTCCGCGCCAACGCCTCATTCAGCGACGGGTACATCTCCAGGACTTTCCAGTCGCCGCCGAGGTCGTAGGAGGTGCCGTCGGCAAGCGTCACCGTCGTTGAGCCGAAGACTTCCTGCGCGCAGAACTGCACGGCGCCCTTGATGGTCTCCGCGCCATCTTTGTAGGTGCCCCACGCTTGGTAGGTCTCCATCATGGTGAACTCCGGCGAGTGCGAGCTATCGACGCCCTCGTTGCGGAAGTTGCGGTTGATCTCAAAGACGCGATCAATGCCGCCGACGACGCAGCGCTTCAGGTACAGCTCCGGCGCGATGCGCAGGTACAGGTCGATGTCCAGCGCGTTGGAGTGCGTCTCAAACGGACGCGCTGCGGCACCACCGTGCAGAGTCTGCAGCATCGGGGTCTCCACCTCAACGAAGTCCAGGCCCGTGAGGTACTTACGCAGCGCAGCGATCACCTTGATGCGGGTCAGCGCGTTCTTGCGTGCATCGTCACGCATGATCAGATCGGTGTAGCGGTAACGCACGCGCTGCTCTTCATTCATGTCGGCGAAAGCGACCGGCAGCGGGCGCAGTGCCTTCGACGCCATGTGCCAGCTGCTCGCCATCACAGACAGCTCGCCGCGTTTCGACGCAATGACCCGGCCCCGCACGGAGACAATATCGCCCAGGTCGGTATCGGCCTTCCAGTTCGCCAGCGACTCCTCGCCGACCTCCGCCAAGGAGAGCATGACCTGGAGTTGGGTGCCGTCGCCTTCCTGCAACGTCGCAAAGCACAGCTTGCCCGTGTTGCGCTGGAACATGATGCGGCCTGCGACCGCAACCTCATCCTGTGTCTCCTCGCCCGGCTCCAGCGCGAGCTCCCCCTCAGCGGTGGAGTACTTCGCACGCAGATCCTTCAGCGACGTCGTGCGGTCGACAACGACCGGGTACGGCTCATGCCCCTCTGCAAGGAGCTTCTCACGCTTCGCGCGGCGGATCTGTTGCTGCTCTGAAAGGTCCTGGGTAGTCACGCTCTCCTACCGTAGTCGTTTACATGAAACTAGTAGTAGTCAGGCAACGTCCAGAATCAGCGCTCAGTCACTCGCGGGTCTTATCGCACATATTGAGGTGGAGGCGCTTGTTCTCTGCGTCCTCACCGTTGACCACGAGGAGAAACTGGCCATCCTGCCCCTGCGGCGCGAGGACATAAGCCGGCGGGCTTTGACCCGCGCGTTCGTACGAGTGCACTTCGCACTCACCCTGAGTGAGAACGACCGGATCCGCATCCGGAAGCATCCCGTCGCGAGCCTCCACCGTGCCGTAGTCCATCACGCTCACACCGAGCTGCTTGTCGGCGCAGCGGATCCGGGCGTCCTGGCCTTCCTCCGGTTCCTTGGACGTGCACCGCATCCCCAACCAGCCGCGCTGGCCGTTCTCCTCCCCGATGATGCGCGGGAACGCGTCAGCGATGACCTGGTCCTCCGGCTCCCAGGGCTCACTCTGGTTGTTCCAGAACCACCAACCGCCGGCACCCAGCGCGCCGAGCAACACGAGAGCACCCAAGAACACCGGCACTGTTTTTCCGCGCCGGGGCTTGTCAGCGCCCTGCACCTGCGGCGGGTAGTACCCCGGCGGCGGGCCCAGATACTGTGCCGGATATGACTGGACCGGGTACTGCTGCACAGGGCTGACTGCCTCAGCATTCGGGTCTGTGTCCGGGTAGTACTGCTTCGGCTTGGGCTTGACCTCCGCCTTAGGCTCCTCACCGGCTGAGGCCTGCGGCGCGTCAGGCTCCGCCGCCGGGGCCGGTACGACGGGGATGCTGGTGGTTGCAGTCTCCTCCGCCGCCTCGTCAGCCTCCGCGGGGCCGAAATCGATATCGGCCAGTTCGCGCAGAGAAGAGACGTCGATGGTCGGCGCGGTCGGGTCGTCCAGACGGGCGTCGTACAACGCTCGGCGGCGTTCGTCACCCAGGATTTTCTGGGCTACCTGCAGCTCATCACGCTGGGCGGGGCTGATGTTACTGTCCGCAAGCCGCCAGTCGATCGTCGCGGCGAGACTCGCAGCATCGCGGTCGCGGTCCAACCCAAGCGATGAATAGAAATCATGGTGGGGCATGCATTAAACATACCCCGGCGTTTTACGCGTCAAGGTTTCTAAAACCCACTCCGACCGGCACACCGACGTTGTCGATCAAGCGCACCCCGCCCACGGTCGCAGCGACGAGCAGGCGGGCATCCCCAACACTTGGCGCTGGGCCGAACGCGAGCGACCGCAGCTCCACATATTCCGGGGTCACACCGCCAGCCTCGAGCACTCCCGACACCGTCTGCAGGATCCGCTCCGGCCCGTCTTCGGCGACATGCGCACCGGCGGTCAACGCAGCGCCAATGGCAAGGGCCGCGTCCTGGGATTCCGGTGCGACATGCTCGTTACGCAGTGACATGGCGATGCCGCCGCTGGCACGAACCGTCGGCAAGCTATGCAGCTGGACCTCCATGCGCAGCGCGGTGACTGCGTGCTGGAGCGCGACGAGCTCCTCGAAATCCTTCTCCCCGACCACCACATCCGTCGCGTGCGTGGCGTTGATCGCAGCGACGGTGCGCGTGACGGCGCCAGCGATCGCGCCCGGATCCTCGAGGTGGTCCAGCTGCGGCGTGATGCGCACCGCCGGATCGAAACTGCCGTGAAAGACCACGTCCACCCCCTCACGGGCGAAGTCCGCGGGAACGTCCGCGCCGGAGTATGTGACCATGACCATGCTGCCCAGCAAGGACTTCGCGGCGCGAATCATAGAAATGTGGCCGGCGTGAATGCCCTCCCCGAGCGGGACGAGCGTGACGCGCTTGCCCGTCTTGCGGAACGCGCGGCCGTAGGTGGCCAGCTGCGCTGGATCGGTGACAACAGTGGCTGTGCCCGGCGTGAACGTCATGGGTCCCAAGCGTACGGGCCAGCGAATGCCGGGCCTACATCGGGCGTTTGCCCAGCGCCCACAACTCTTGGTCCGCGAGCTTGTTGCGCGAGGCGTAGCGGCGCTCCAACGCGGCGTACAAGGTCGCAATATCCGTGCTTTCAATCGCGCCGTAAATCGACTCGAGCTCATCGACGTCGATCGTGTCCGCCATGGGCTCATCCTCTGGGCCCCAAAACTCGACCGCGTCCGGCTCGATCGCGCGAATGGTGCGGCGCAGGATGTTGTAAGCGTCCATGTTCACCTCGTAGGACAGCGCCCGCATCCGCTCTGCGGCCTTGATCGCCGGGCGCTGGCGGTCCTCAATCAGCGTCACGTTGCCGCCGGTTTCGCTAATGAGCAGGTTGACCACGGATTCGCCGACGTCATCCGCCGCCGAAGTCACCCAATAGTTCTTCCACACCCGGTGCGCCGCCATGACAATCGCACCGTTGACCTCGAACGGGTCGAGCGCCTGCACCCCGGTCTCCACCGCGGTGTGCAGCACCATCTGGCCTTTGCGGATCCGCTGCGACATCCCCTCCGCAAGCACCGGAATGGCCCACCAGACTTGCTCGATGACGATGAGGTCGAACGGCTCCAGCGACTCCCCACCGGTAATCGGGGTGGTCCGGTGCCCGACACGAGCCAACTCATCAGCCAGGTCGGTCTTACCCATATACCCGACGTGCAGGCGTGGTGCTGGCATTACTGGCCCCTGCTGCGCGCGAGCAGCTCAGCGACGGTCAGCGATCCATCGCCGCGCTCGTCTGCGCGGCGGCGTCCGCGGGGTTCATCTCGTTCGCTGCGGGTCTCTGCGGCGGCACGCTCTTCGGCTTCTCGACGTTCACGAGCCTCCATCTCAGCCCGCTGCGCCTCCTGCGCCCGCGCCGCTTCCTCGCGCTGGCGGCGCTCCAGCTCCTCGCGGTGGCGACGCTGCTCTTCTTCCCGCTGGCGGCGCTGGGCCTCCTCGAGCTGGCGGCGCTGCTCCGCCTCGTGTTGACGCTGTGCTTCTTCGAACTGGCGGCGCTGCTCTTCTTCCCGCTGGCGCTGCTCGCGGGCGGCGCGCTCGCGGCGCTCGGCCTCAGCCTTTTCCTGCGCCTCGCGCGCAGCCTGCTCGCGGTCGATCTCTTCCTGGCGCTCGCGGATCAGGTCGGTCAGCGGGTTGCGGCCCTCAGGAGCGCGGTGCGATCCGACGCGGCCGGCGACAGCATCCGTGGACGGCGCGCCCGACAGTGAGGATGAGCCTGGGCCAGTCTGGCGCGCGGTCGCGCGCGGCGGTTCAGGTTGCTCCTGGACGCGGACCGGCTCGATGCGGGAGGTCTCGTCCTCTGCACCCGGGCCCCGCCAGCGGCGGGACGGCATTTGCTGTGCTGATTGCGGATGCTGCTGCGTCGGGCGTTGTTGTTGTGCTTGAGCCCGCGGCGGTTGCTGCTGCGCGTCGGAGCGGACAACGTGACTGGTGCGTGACTCGATCTCGCGGACCCGCCGCGCTTCGGCTTGGAGGGCCGCCGGCTCGTAACCGAATTCGCGGCCGGAGAGGTCCTCGAGCTGGGCGCGCAGGTTTGCCAACTCTTCGCGGATCTCGCGCAGGATCTCCGCATCAGCGGTGGTAGGCGGGAGGCCTTCGGCGGCACGGGCGGCTTCATTGCGGGCGTTGAGGGCATCGATTTCGGCGGCGTGCTCGCGACGCTCAGCGTCGAGAAGCGCTTGGGCGGCATCGCGGTCATGTCGCGTGCGGGTGACCAGCATGAAACCAAGAATTGCGGCCCATAGGGCGGCGAGCAGGGCGACCTGGAGCCAGACGGAAGAATCGCTGATCAGCATGATCACAGTTGCAATCAATGCCAGAGCGATCAGGAGCATCATCCACAGATTGCCCCCGTCGCGCGATCGGGTCCGTCCTGCCTGTTCAGTCATGCCCCTTACCTTAACCCGCACCTTCACCCTCATTAGGTGGCGACACTTCGCAGGAACGCTCAAGAATAACACCAGCAACGCTTAAGAAAACTGCGCCTGCGAGTCCCGCGAGCACCCCGGGCGCGTCTGCCTCTGCCGCGGCAAGCATATTTATCCGCGGCACCACCCACAATGTGAGGCCCAAAAACCAACCGCCCAGTACCGCCCCTGCCCAGGCGCCGGACTTCCCGATCACCAGGAAGTTAGCCACCATCATCGGGTTGAGTTGGGAGCGGTCCAGACCCACGCGGCCCTCATCACGCCGGCGGCGCACCATCACCGCCAGGAAGACGCAGAGCGCGCCGACCGCCCACAACGGCAACGCCCACACGATGGACACTGTCTGCCATGAGCCGTAGAAGCGACGCACCAGGATCAGCGCGGCCGCGGCGAAGAACCCCGCGGTTCCGATGAGAGCTGCGATGTCGGTGCGTTTCACGGCTCCACCTTCCGCACCTCGGCGACCTCCGCGGGGGCGAGCGCAGCCAGATGCTTATCGACGTCCCCGCCGACCTCCCTCCACGGCACCAACACAAAGGCTCTCTCGAAGGCGCGGGGATGCGGCACGGTCAGCGTCTCGGTGTCGCGGGTGATCGGTGCGCCGGTGTCGTCGAAAAGCGCAACGATGTCCACGTCCAGGGTGCGCGGGCCCCAGCGGACCTCGCGCACGCGGCCCGCTTTGCGTTCGAGGCGCTGGCAGCGGGCGAGCAGCTCTTCGGGCGACTCCTCGACCTCGACGATAAGCACTTGGTTGAGGAAGTCCTGCTGCTCCACCCCACCCCACGGCGGAGTGCGGTAGAAGCTAGAGGCCTCCACGAGTTCAGCGGCGAAGTCCTCGGCCACCTTGGCCAGGTGCGCGCGCGAATTCCCCATATTGGACCCGGTGGAAATGACAGCGCGCATCACGGTCAGGCCTCCTCGGTGCCTGCGTGTCCAGGCGCGCCGGGGGTGCTGGGGCGCACCATCGTCGGCATGGACGCGGCGGTCTTGCGGGAGCGGCGGGAGGTGACGGCGACGTCGTCAAGCGCAACGCCCACGGGCGCATGCGGCTTGTGCACAGTGACCTCGATGGCGTGGAGCTGGGTGAACTCGGCAAGCGCAGCGTCGGCGATCTCGGTGGCGACGGTCTCGATGAGCTGGCGCGCAGTACCACCCGCGATGTCCACAGCCAGTTGCGCCAGCGCGGCATAGTTCACGGTCTGCGTCAGATCATCCCCGGCTGCAGCGGCTGCGAAGTCGAGCCAGCAGGTGATGTCAACGGTGAACGGCTGGCCGAACTCCGTCTCATGCGGCAAGACACCGTGGTTCGCGTGGACCTGGATGCCGGTCAGTTGAATGCGGTCAGCCATTGCTTCCTCCTGGGGTGTTCTGCGTGCTGGCGTAGTCTGCGCCGAGACGCCATGCGGCGGCGACATCGACCGCGTCACGCGACACATCGACTTCGTGCACCCGGACGCCCCATGCGCCGAGGTGCGCGCTGATCGCCGTCACCGCGCTCGTCGCGGGATCCGCCAGGCCCGGGTGCGCTTCCAAGCCGCGGTTGGCACGGACCTCCATGAGGAAGCGCTTGCGGGAGGCGCCGACGAGGATCGGCAGGTCCCCGGCGATGAGTTCCGACAGCGCCTGGAGCAGCGCCCAGTTGTCGGCGGCGGTTTTCGCGAAGCCCAGGCCCGGGTCCAGCACGATCTGCGAGCGGTCCACACCCGCGTCGACCGCGTTGTCAGTCAGGCGCTTCAGGGTATCGCGCACGTCGGCCACCACGTCTCCGCCGTGATCAGCCGCACCGGCCGCGTTGCCGAACTCACCGCCATTCAGAGTCCGCCAGTGCATGAGGCACACCGGCAAACCGGTCTCCGCCATAACGCGGTACATATCATGGTCGGCCAAGCCACCGGAGACATCGTTGATCATGTCCACACCGGCCTCGGCTGCGGCAAGCGCCGTCGACGCGCGCATCGTGTCCACCGACGTTCGGATCCCCTCCGCGTGCAGCGCCGCGATGACCGGCTTCACGCGCTCGGCTTCGAGGTCAGCCTCCACGCGGGTGGCACCGGGACGGGTCGATTCGGCGCCGACATCGATCATGTCCGCACCCTGTGCCACCAGGTCCTTCGCATGCGCGATGGCGGCGTCGCGGTCGAGCCACTTGCCGCCGTCTGAAAAGCTGTCCTCGGTGACGTTGAGGATCCCCATGACCATCGTCCGGCCCGGGGTGGTCAGCTCCTTCACCGTGGTCATGTTTTTTACCCCCTGATCAGGCTCAACACTTCAGCCCGCGATGCGGCATTGCGCTTGAAACCGCCGCGCACAGCCGAGGTCGTCGTCGTTGCGCCCGGCTTGCGAATACCACGCATGGCCATGCACAGGTGCTCGCATTCAATCACGACAATCACAGATTGCGCCTGCAGCTTATCGACGAGTGCATCCGCAATCTGACTAGTCAACCTCTCCTGCACCTGCGGACGCTTCGCGTACATATCCGCCAGCCGCGCTAGCTTAGACAAACCGGTGACATGACCGTCACTGCCGGGGATGTAGCCGATGTGCGCCACGCCGTAGAACGGCACCAGGTGGTGCTCGCAGGTGGAGTAGATCGGCACATCACGCACCAGGACGAGCTCCTCGTGGTTCTCCGCGAACGTCTTGTCCAGGACCTCCGTCGGGTCGACGTGCAGCCCAGCAAAGACCTCTTCGTAGGCGCGGGCGACTCGGGCCGGGGTGTCCACGAGACCTTCCCGGTCCGGGTCCTCCCCCACCGCGAGCAGCAGTTCGCGCACAGCGGCTTCAGCGCGCTCGCGGTCGAACGCGGGGCGCCCGCTGCCATCCCCGGTGCCGGGCTCGACGATCGGTTCCACTTCTTCATCGCCGGCCAACAGGCCAGGATTGACGATGTCGTCGATGTTGTCGACGTTGTCTTCAGGCTTCGTCACTGTCACTCCTCCGGCTTCAGGGGTCGGGAGTTGCCCGGGTCAGCGTCTGGGCGTGGCAACTGCTGGGTCGGGTCAGAATCCTCCGACGTCGGCTCAGCCACCCCAGAAGCGTCCTGGCTCGGCGCCGATTCTTCACCCGGCGCATCCTTCTTGTCGTCCCACTGGTGGTCCGGCTGCTCATTGTCCGGGAGACGGAAACCGATCAGCTCCTGCTGTGGCGGCTGGCCCTGCGGGTGCGCGGGGTAAGCGTTCGTTCCCGGGTGCTGCGGCTGCGGCTGACCCTGCGGTGCAGGCTGCGCGGCGCCGAACTGTTCAGTCGGCTGGTTCGGCAGAGTCTGCGGCTGTGGCTGGGGTGCCGGCTGCACAGGTGGGACCGGCTGGCCGGGCTGACCAGGCTGGCCAGTGCGTCCGTCGCCGGCGTAGGACCAGTCAGCCGGGGGCTGGGGACCGTCGTAACGCGGGCGGGGTCCCTCGCCGCCGGGGTACGGTGCGGAACCGTTCGGGCCTGCACCATTCTGGCCGTCCTGGTTCTGGCCGCGACGCCAGCGGGAGGATCCACCCTGGTTGTAACGCTTGTTGTAGTCCTGGTCCAACTCAGCCTTGCGCTGCGCCTGTCGGCGTTCGCGTGCCTGCTGGGAAGCCTCGAGCAAGGAGAACTTCTTCGGCGGTTCCTCGCCGCGTTCCTTGGCCAGCTCCACCGGGGTCTTCACCGGTTCATAACCGGCCTGGCGGGTAAAGCGCGAGTCCACGATGGGCAGGTCCGCATCCTGCGGATCGATCCCGTCGAAAATGGCTTCCAAGTCGCCGCGGCGCAGGGTTTCCTTCTCCAGCAGCTTCGAGGCCAGCGTATCCAAGTAGTCGCGGTGCTCCGCGAGGATGGAGTAGGCGCGGGCGTGTGCGACGTCGATAAGCTCACGCACCTCGCGGTCAATGGACTCCGCAACCGCCGGCGAATAGTCCAGCGAGCCGCCGCCCATCGCGCGCGCGAACGGATCGCCGTCCTCGTCGCCGTACTTCACGGTGCCGAGAGTGGAGCTCATGCCGTACTCCATGACCATCGCGCGGGCGATCTTCGTGGCCTGCTCAATGTCGGCCGACGCGCCGGTAGTGGGCTCGCCGAAGACGAGCTCCTCGGCGGCACGGCCACCCATGGCGAAGACGAGGCGGGCATAAAGCTCGTCACGGTTGTACATGCCCTTGTCGTCTTCGGCGGCCGTCATGGCGTGGCCGCCGGTGCGGCCGCGGGCCAGGATGGTCACCTTGTAGACGCGCTCGATGTCCTTGAGCGCCCACGCGGCGAGCGTGTGGCCACCCTCGTGGTAGGCAGTGACCTTCTTCTCCTTCTCGGAGATGATCTTCGACGAACGGCGGGGGCCACCGACGACACGGTCGGACGCTTCCTCGAGAGCGTCGGCAGTGATCACGTTGCCGCCGATGCGGGCGGTGAGCAGAGCGGCCTCATTGAGGACGTTGGACAGGTCCGCACCGGACATGCCGGCGGTGCGCTTCGCCAGGGAACCCAAGTCGACATCGGGGCCGAGCGGCTTGTTCTTCGCGTGAACTTCGAGGATTTTCTTGCGGCCGGCTAAGTCCGGGTTGGTCACCGGGATCTGGCGGTCGAAACGGCCCGGGCGCAGCAGCGCCGGGTCGAGAATGTCGGGCCGGTTCGTCGCGGCAATGAGGATGACGCCTTCGCGGTCACCGAAGCCGTCCATCTCCACGAGCAACTGGTTGAGGGTCTGCTCACGCTCGTCGTGACCGCCGCCGGTGCCGGAGCCGCGCTGACGGCCGACGGCATCAATCTCGTCGACGAAGATGATGCACGGCGAGTTCTCGCGAGCTTGCTTGAACAGGTCGCGCACACGGGAAGCACCGACACCGACGAACATTTCCACGAAGTCCGAACCGGAGATGGAGTAGAACGGCACCCCAGCCTCACCTGCGACAGCGCGCGCCAACAGCGTCTTACCCGTGCCGGGCGGGCCGTAGAGCAGCACACCGCGCGGGATCTTCGCGCCCAGCTTCTCGTAGATCTCCGGGTCCTGGAGGAAGTCCTTGATCTCCTGTAGCTCGTCGACAGCCTCGTCCGCGCCGGCGACATCGGCGAACGTGTTCGTCGGCATGTCCTTGGTCAGCTGCTTGGCGCGCGAGCCACCGATGCCGAACATGCCGCCACCCGCCTGCATGCGGTACATGAAGAACATGATCAAGCCGAAGATGAGCAGCATCGGCAACATGAAGCCCAACATCGACAGCAGGAAGGAATCCTGCGTCACGTTGGTGGTGTAGGTCTCCGTCTCCGACTCGCGTACCGCGTTGAAAATGTCCGGAGTCGTGCGCGCCGGGTACTGCGCCTGCACAGACTCAATGCCTTCGCGCTCCTCGACGGTGATGGGTTCACGCAGATCCAGGCGAACACGCTGCTCACGGTCATCGATCTGAGCTTCTTCGACGTTATTGTCCGCCAACTGCTGCAACGCGATAGAGGTATCTACCTCGACGTAGTTGCGAGACTGATCACCGATCAAGGTGGTCAGGTACAGCAGAATCAGCAGGACGGCACCGATGATGCCGTAACGCACGACCAGTTTGTTATTCATCTAGCCCTTTTGCTTGGTGGGGAGGGGGTGAATGGTTTCTAGCTATTACACCCTACTCACGGGCTGGACATTAAATTCCCGGGCGGAACGTTCGCTCACAGCGTCGCCGTGAACGACCGGTCAGATCTCGACAGATTCCGGGCCTTCTTCACGCGCAGGAACCGGTTCTTCGCCCACATCCGAATAGACCCGCGGGTGCAACGTGCCGATGTACGGCAAATCGCGGTAGCGCTCCGCATAGTCCAAGCCGTAACCGATGACGAATTCATTGGGGATGTCGAACCCGACGTCGAAAAGCTCCACCTGCGCACTCTGCACCTCAGGCTTGCGCAGCAGCGTGACCACCCTCAAGCTCTTCGGCTGGCGGCCCTTCAAGTTCTTCATCAGCCACGACAGGGTCAGGCCGGAGTCGATGATGTCCTCCACGACCAGCACGTCGCGGCCGGAGATCTCCTTGTCCAGATCCTTCATAATGCGGACCACGCCGGAACTGGTGGTCGAATTGCCGTAGGAGGACACGGCCATGAACTCCACCTGCGCCGGAATCGACAGCGCACGGGCGAAGTCGGT
Organism: Corynebacterium genitalium ATCC 33030; assembly: GCF_000143825.1. Taxonomy (NCBI): domain Bacteria; kingdom Bacillati; phylum Actinomycetota; class Actinomycetes; order Mycobacteriales; family Corynebacteriaceae; genus Corynebacterium; species Corynebacterium genitalium. The sequence continues at coordinate 929,411 of NZ_CM000961.1, read as the reverse complement.
GAGGAAGTAGACCGCACCTTTGAGCACGCACACGAGGATGAGGTCATCGTCGGCGTCACGGTACAGCTCCGAAACTTTGTCCGCCATTTCCTGGATGCGGTGCTGCAGCTCCTCTTCCGGGATGAGCACTGCCTCCACGTCGTTGCCGTAACGGTGGTCCGGGACGTTGAAGTCCTTCTTGTCGTGCAAGTCAGCCATGTGCGCTATTGTGCCAAAACTCTGCGCGAACGACCCACTATTAGGTGGGAGAAAGTTGGCTAACTACTCAACGTACAGCCGCCCGTTCGCCCGCCCCACCCGCGCGCCGGCGACATCGACAGGCCCTTGTCCGCGCCACTCAACGCACAGCTTATCGACGCTTCCTACCTGCCCCCCACCCAACTCAACCCCGTAAGTTCGTAACCACGCCCTGATGCGGCGCTGCCGGATCGGAGCGGGGTCGGCGGCGAGTTCAGCACAGTCGTTCGTCGGGCTGAGGTCGTACGCTTCGTCGATGAGCGCGTTGTCAGCAGCGATCCGCTCTGCCGTTTTCGCCAGCGGTGCGGCGGCGTCCCCGCCGATGAGGTCACCGAGGGCGGGGATGATGGACTTCCGGACGGCGACTCGTCGATAAGCGGTGTCGTCGTTCATCGGGTCGTGCCACGGCTGCAGGCCCAGTTCCTCGCACGCGCCGACGGTCTCCGCCCGCCTGATTTGAAGGAACGGCCGTACGAGACGGCCGCTGGCGGTTTCTGTCACCGGCGACATCCCCGCCGGGTTTCCGCGCAGAGCACCGAGGAGCAGCGTTTCGGCCTGGTCGTCGAGGGTGTGGGCAACCCATACGTCGCTGCCGTCCGCTTCTGCCTCAGCGAATAACGCCTGGTAACGAGCCTCGCGCGCAGCCGCTTCGACGCTTTCCCCCGGCGCGGTCTCCACCTCGACCCGCACAATTGTGGCCGTGACCCCGAGGGTTTCCGCCGCCGCTCGAGCCTGCTCCGCCACGCTTGCCGACCCCTCCTGCAACCCGTGATCCACCACCACCGCCCGCATGTCACAGCCTTCCGCCGCCGCAGCAGCGACCAACGCCAAGGAGTCCGGCCCGCCAGAGAGGCCGATGACGGCCGAGCGCGCAGTATCGGTGTTGGATCGCACGGCGCCGGTATGAGCTCGCACGGCGTCGGCATGAGCTCGCACAGCGCGCCGGCACGCGAGGAAGTGCGGTGAGACCCGCGGCCAAAACGGTTCAACCGGTGGCATCAGGCCGCCCCCGAACCCGATTGACTAGAAACAAACGACTGGAATGTTCCTTCTGGGCTCATATTTCCGGCATTCTAGTCACCTGTTTCTAGCTAACCGGGATTTTGAGGGGCGCGGAACGGCACGTAGCCGAAGGCCCGCCCCAGCGCGGCCCGCACCGCCGCCCCCCGCGCGCCCCGCGCCGCCCCGGCCCTGCGGCGCCCGGCTAGTACTCCCGCAGGGTGGAAGCGAACTGGTCGAGGGCGGCGCGGGCAGCCAGGACTTCGGAGTCGTTACTGATCATCGCGAAGGTGTACACGTTGCCCGCTTTGGAGGTGACGGTGCCGACCAGCGCGGACGTCCCTGTCAGCGTTCCGGTTTTGGCGTGGACCCAGCCGCGACCGGAGAGGTCGCCGTACCTGTCGATAAGCGTGCCGTCACCGCCGGCGACAGCCAAGGTGGTTAGCAGGTCGCGCAGTTCGTTGGTGGAGGTAGCGCGCACCATGACGTCGTCAAGCAAGCGCGGAGGGATGAGGTCGAAGCGCGACAGTCCCGACGAGTCCGCGAGCGTGACTCCATTGATGTTGAAGCCGTGCTCTGTGAGCGCATCGAGCGTGGCCTGCGGCGATGTACCTCCGCGTGCGCGGGCGATTTCGCGGCCGATCGCTTCCGCCATGACGTTGTCGGAGTCCTTCATCATGTCGCGCAGACGCTCGGTCAGCGGCGGCGACTCGACCGTGGCCACGACTTCGCCATCGGCTGGCGCGGGACCGAAACCGACAGTCTCCGCCCCCACGCGGTCGGCGATGCTTTGCGCGACGTCGAGCGCCGGCGTGTGCGTGCGCGGCACGTCACCAACCGGCTCACCGAGACGCCCGCCGTGCACCATGATCGGCTCCATCGGCGCGATGTAACCGCCGTCGATGTCCTCCGGGTCCCAGCCCGGCATGAACGTCTCCTCGGGCCAAATGCTCTTGTCCACGTACACGGCAGATGCGGAGCCGACCTTCGCCGCGAGTTCATCTACGTCGCTCGCCGTGAGCCACACGTCGCCGGCTGCCTTGATCGTCACGGCGTCGCCTTTGCGCAGCACCTGCGTGCTCACAGTCGCGTCAGGCTCCAGCGTGTACAGCGCAGCGGCCGCGGTGAGCAGCTTCGTCGCGCTCGCGGGCTGCAGCGGCTCGCCCGCGCGCTGCTCGAAAACGGTCTTCCCCGTCAGGCCGTCGCTGATGCGCACATGCAGCGTCCCCAGCGCAGGATTCGCGGCTTGCGCCGCGAGCTTATCGACGAGCTCCGCCCCATCAACCCCCTCCGGCGACGCCTCCTGCACCGCGAGCGGGGCAGGCTGCGTCATGCTGTAGGCCGGCGCATGGGTGAGTTCCCCCAGCTCGTGCTGAACCCACACGCCGGTGCCGACCACGCCGGCGACGGCCACCAGCGCTGCCGCGCCGACGGCCCACGGCCACTTCTTGTGCTTCTTGTCGCTGCCCATCAGAAACTGATGGTATCGCGACAGAGGCTATTTACTACTTAGAGCCCTTGTACAGGACCAGGAGGCTGCTGAGAAAGGCCCACACACGGCCCCAAGCCAGCGCGGCCTCATCCTTGCTCGCGTCACCGTTGTCCGAGCTCTTGTTCGGCTTGTCCGGGGCAGGCTTCTGCTCAGGTGCAGGCGCTGGTGCCGGCTTCTGCTCTGGAGCCGGTGCCGGCTTCTCTGCCGGAGGAGGCACAGGAGCACCCGGGTCAACCGGTACCGGTGCCGGCGCGGGCGCTTCCGGCGCCGGAGCGGGCGGTGCCGGCGGAGCGACAGGCTGCGGTGCCGGAGCTGCGGAGCTCTTCATCTCGCGGACGCTGCTCCCGAGGATCTGCGGGAAGTCGTAGTTGTAGTGATCACCGCTCACCAGCTCCAGCGTGGTGTTGTCGAAGCCGGTCCGCTTGTACTCGGTTTCAGAACGCTCCGCTGCGTGGCGGGCAGAGAAGGTGGGCTGCTCCCGCAGCCAGGTGTCGTTGTGGCCGACAACCCAATCCAGTTTCGTGCCTTCCTTACCGGGCGCCGGCGGGTTAACGGAGTAACCGCCGATGCTGCCGCCACCGATCATGGTGAAAGAGGTGTTGTCGGGCACCCAGGTGGTGTCGTCGAGCATCAGGTGACGGCCGATGAACTCGGCGCCACCGGAGTATCCGGCGACCTCGATAGCCGGGGTCTGCAGCGTGTTCAGGTACTCGCGCACGGCGTCGCACCAGGAATCGACATCGCGGGTCCGCCACCAGGAGTCCTGGTTGTTCGGCGGGAGCAGGAACAGGCTGTCGACGTTTTCGTTCTTGACTTCCTCGGTAATTTTCTGGATGAAGTGACCATCCGGCGTGGTGTAGCGACGGGTGCCGTCACCGTTCAAGAACACGAGTGTTCCCTCATTGCCGTCGGCTGTTTTAAAAACGGGGATGGTCACCCCGTTTCGTGCGGTGTAGTACTGGATGTCGTTTGCAGCAGCAGTTGGCGCTACCAGGGCCGATAGCGTGAGAGCGGTCGCAGAGATGACAGCGGTCAGACGTTTCATAGCCACGTGATTCCTTAATCCAGGGTTAGAGGACACACCTATAGTATTAACGCTTCGCAACTTTGCCATAACGAGACCATAACTTCCAGTGGATTTTCAGCGCTTTCTCCGGAAACGGGCCCCCGGCAACCACCCCCAACCCGCGTTCGGACAGTAGTAAAGGAAGAAATGACGGCCACCAGCCCGCGCAGGCTACGATGAAGACTCCCCCTTGGCGAACTGATTTCTCAGTAGTCCTGGTGCGGAGCCCTGTTCTCTGAGCTTCTACGCTGCGCTTCGTCGACGCGCCGTGAACGCTCCGGTCAGCAGGAGCACCAGCCCAAACAGCATCTGCGCGTAGACACCGTGTCCACCGGTCTTCGGAAGGGTGCCTCCCTTCGTGTTGGCGACCTTCATGGTCACCTGGACCTCGTTGCCAACCTTGGTCTGACCGAAGTGGGTCACCGGGAACGTCTCGATCTTGTCCGGGTCAGCCACTTCTCTGCCCGTGCGATCATCCTTCCCAGCAAGGAGGTAGAGCTTCGTTACCTCCTTATTTCCCTCTTTCGCCGTAGCGACGCGGAAGTACACCGGTTCGCTCAGCATGACATAACCATGGTCGGCTGGTTTCGTTTCCCGTAGCTCGTAGCGTCCGGTAGCGAGCTTGTCCCAATGGAACTCACCCTTGACGGCACCCGGAACCGTGATCGGTTTCTTTTCACCTGCGTTGTCCTTGTCCAGGCCAGTAAGTGCGAACTGGGCACCGTCAAGGCTGATGGTGTTGTCCATGGAATCAACCTTATTGAGCTTGAACTTGAACGGTTGATCGGCCGGCTTGGCTTGGTAGTACACGATGCAGTGGACTCCCGAAACTGGAACATTGGTCAGTGAGAAGTCATTCGTCAGACCATCGTCCGTCGTGTTCTTCGGGTGCTGGGCGGGGTTTCCCCCAGCGGGGAGGTTATTAACCTCCACCGGGGCACCCCTAGGGTCGAAGCACTGGGCGCGCTTACCGCCCTCAGCATCCATGCGGACCCAGCCTTCTGGAATCTTCGAGGGGTCCTCGCGGATTACGACCTTCGGATACGTAGTTTGCTTCTCAAGGGCAAACTCGGACATATAGTTGTCCCTGCGCCTGTTCCAGGCATTGGGAATCTTGTCTTCGGTCGTTACACGACCACTTGGGGGCGTCTCCTCAGAGTGGAACGACCATTGGCCAGACACCGTCTCCTCATTCGTCCCTCGAGTGTTTTCCGGCGTGGGAGGCCCATTGGGGTCCTCTCCTTCGTAGAACCGGCGCTCGACCGTGATCGCACATGTATTGAGGGAGTTGATGATTGCCTGCTGCATCACCGCGCTGCTTTCAAACTGGGCGAAGTCCGCTGCACGAAGACTGCGTTCGCGACCCTGGTATCCACTTCCGCCAGAAATTGCCTTCAAGTTCTCGTCGGAAACAGCGAGCTGATCATCTCGGCTGGTAATCACGCCCCTCCAGTTGGAAGGGATACCCACGGCCACGATGCGCGTACCCTGGGCTTTCACCATATTGGCGGCGCCGATCGCTCCCTCAACGTCGCGAAATTCGGTCGCAGACCCGTCAGCAGTTGAGAACCGCATCCTTACATCAGCGAAAGCATTGTCCTTTCGTACCGTTGGATTTCCATCAGTAATCATATAAACGACGTCGTACCGGTCGCTCGGATTCTGTTCGTTATATTGCGCTACCTGATATAGAGCTTCTTGCCAGTTAGTGGCCTGCCCCTCACGTTCGGTGGGAATAGCAAGCCCATCTACCCATTTCTTAATCGCGGCTTGACCGCTTTGCGTGCTCACACTGACCGGAGAACTGAGGTTGGATCCATTTCGTTTAGCGGGTGAGTTCTCAGCGAAGTTGAACAACCCGAGATTCGTATCAGTGCCCTGCAAACGAGAGGCCACGGAGTTAACTACCCCTTGAATGGTTCTGAGCCCGTTCGATCCCATACTTCCCGAAAGGTCAACGACAAGTGCAACGTTTAACCCGCAACGCTCAGGCATTGCGGGATTATCGCGCACCTGCTGAAAGACACCGAGTGAGCTGCGTTTGTTTGGCTTTAGCAGACTTCCCGCGTCGACCTCGTACATGAATGCCGCTGAATCGCCTAACCCTTGCCAATCTGCACCGTAGTTACCGTCATTTCTTTTTAGATTAACCCCGAGTAAAACGTAGATCCCTTTTCCAGATAAGGAGTGGCGTAAACGTAACGCATGGCATCCCCTGTAGGAGTCCAGGTATTGCCGGAGCCACCAGTTCTCAAAAGCGGTTGAACCGTGTACCCCGGAGAAGCTTTAGACATACCAATCCAGTAGTAAGGTCGAGCATCCCCACCGGTAGTAGAAATGTTGAAAACACATTCGCCGTTTGAATCAGTGGTGCACGTTGCCCACGGCTCCTTGATCGGAACGAGGGGGTCAGTACTCGTCATCTCAGAGTGAGCCTCCGAATTGCCGAACCTACCGTCGCGCGGTGCGTAAAGCTGCAGCTGCGCCCCCTCGCCGGCGGTGAAACCGTAGGTACTCGGCAGTCGTCCCGGCACCCGAGTGGCACCGTTGCCGTTCTGCTCCCAGTACGCTGCGTTTCGGCCGGAGGGTCCGTAGATCTGATCGCCACCGACCTGGACGACGACTCGCGCGTGGCCTGCCGGGACAGCCCCGTACTCCGGCGCGAGACGAGCGCCCGAATCAACAGCAAGCGCGGTGCTGTTCAGCGTGAAGGCATCGGCAGAACCTGTGTAGAGCTCCCACTTGTACCTTCCACCTGCCGGAGTTTCTTCCGGCAGGTGCACCGTCATGGAGACTGTGAACGATTCGGGTAGGTCAATCCCGTGGGTGTCGACAGTGATCAAGTCACCGGTGACATCACTGGGAATGTCGACCGCGTAGTCAATGCCGGCTTCCGCGTAAGAATCTAAGTCCGGGTACTCGAACACCTCGGCCTTGTCGTCACTGAGCGACACACCGTTCACGGTGATGTCCTCAACCCACTGAGTGGGAACATCGTATTGGTTACGGACGAAAGAAAGACTGTCCAGGGAGATTGTCTGGTCGGGGTCCTCCAGGCCGGTAACTTCAATCTCCGAGCGCAACTCGAACTTCTGGGTGCCAGCCTCACTGGCTCCGACGTGTTTGAACGTGGTGTCGGCGCTTAGGGAGGATGCGTCGTTAAGCGTGCGCGCACCTTGAACTTGAGCAATCCTCCCGTCGGCCCGCTCCTGTAACCACGGAGTGTCGAGCGGGCTAGGTGACAGCTCGGCCTCGCCCTCGGGATGTGGTTGAGCATCAGCATTCGACTCGCCGGAAACCGCGGCGGGCACGGCATCCTGCTCAACCGCCAGGTCCTGGGCTTGTACCGGGGCCAGAGGCATGACAAGGGCAGCGGTAGCGACGACAACTGACAGCTTCACCGCCGTCTTTCGGCAAAGGTTCTTCAACTGCGCTTCTTCCTCTTTGTCATGAAAACTCCGAGACCGATGAGAATCAGGCCGGCAATGATGCTGAGCACAACGTTCGCGCCGGTCGATGCTCCTACCCCTCGCGGCAGCTTAGGCCCGTCTTCAGACGGTTCCTCCGGCGGCTGTCCCGGAACTGGGCTGGTTGAAGTTGTGGGGGTCTTGCTCGGTGGCGGTGCACCTGTGGTCGTTGTGGACGGTGTCGTCGTTGTCGGAGGCACCACTGGTGGAGGAGTCGAGGTGGGCGCCGGCTTCACGACGACAATGTTCTCGTGCTCGAACTCCTCCCCCATAGCGTCGGCCACCGGGAGCACGACCCAGCGCGGCGACGAGGTGAGATAGTTGTGCTCGGTGTCCGGCCGGATCTCTTCGAGGAGGTACAGGCCGGGTTTGAGGTCCGTGAACGTCGCGACGCGATGAGCGTTCGTTTTCTCCCTCGCGACCTCGTAACGGTTGATCGCATCCCATTCTTCTTGGGAGCGGACGCGGCTGGCTTCTTTGCGCCCCTCATCCGTAGTCACATCGAAATCAGGCGCCTGGTAAAGCACGAAGGTGATGCCGGTGAGATCGCCTGGAGGGAGCGCTCCGGGGACTGGATCATCGAAGGCGTTGAACCCCTTCTTGCGCACTTCAAGCGTCATCCGTTCATCGGCGCTGACCTGCGATCCGTTCAGAGTCCGATCGTTGCCCGTCACAGGTCGAATCTGCGCCTCCGCGACCCCGCTGGACATCGCGCCCAGCACGATCATCACGGCGGCGCCGAGCGCCACCCCTCTAGACTTCATCGTCCGACTCACCTTCGACGTCAGTTTCAGCATTTGCAGCCTGCTTTTGCTTACGCAGCCACCAGATGATTCCGATCAGTGCTGCGGCCGCGATCGCGAGGATGAGCCACATCCACCACTGCATGAGCTTGGTCGACTTGTCGAACACATTCTCTTCCGACGGATCCATCGGTACTCGGTGTGCATGCACGAGCAGCCGGTGCGTGTTGACGCCGTACGGGGTACAGGTGATCAGCGTCACCAGATCCTCCCCGTCGCGCGCTTTCAAACTGTCGGTTTCGTCCGGCAGAACAACTTCGATGTCGTGGACCTCATACTTCATCGCGCGTCCGAAGGTGTTGATGTAGATCGCGTCGCCTTCCTTGACGTCGATGAGGTTGTCCCAGAGCGTCGCGTTGGTCAGGCCGGTGTGGCCCGTCAGCACGGTGTGGTTGCCTTCCCCGCCGATTGGAAGCGCGGAGCCGAAAAGGTGGCCGATGCCCTTTTGCAGCACCTCTTCAGAACTGCCGTGATACACCGGCAGGTTAGAGTCAATCGCCGGGATAGCGACCTGGGACATGGCCGGGTAACCGCTGAGTTCCTTCAGATAGTCCTGGTACTCGACGTTGTCTTTGGAAATGCGCGCGAGCCACGGGTCGAGGATTGGCCCGTCGGTGTGCGTCTCATTGTAGTAGCGGGCGGATTCGAGGGCGCGCTCCATGGCACCCGGGTCCTCCTGTTCACCGTCCTGAATGTCGCTTTGGTACTCATCGACGGCGCGCTGCTGCAGCCAGTTGTTCCATTGCGTGGCGAACACCGGGTATACAAGCACGGCAAGCCCCAGCAACATGATCAGCAGCGGCATGAGAACACGGCGTGATCCAGCCGGCTTGGCTGCGCCTTCCTGGCCCTTATCGACTGGCACCAGCGTTGACATCGACTCTCCTTGAAAAATGGGTGGGGATACTTTGTTTTCGCTTATCGACGCCTCCCCACGTGGGTGCGCCCACCCCCGCCCGACCGCTCAAAGTCCGGCGGGGGCAACAGGTTTCTCAGTGATCCCTGTTGGGGTTGAATTACCTAGCACTTAGGCAGTCTTGCGGCGTGCGGCGTAAGCACCGCCACCCAGAAGTGCCAGACCAGCCAGGATCAGGGCAATGACACCCATGCCACCGGTGCTCGGCAGCTGCGGGATGCCACGCTTGACGTTCTCAACAGTCGCCGACTTGTTGAAGACGTACGTGGTTCCGCCGTCAGTCTCACTCGTTGCGGGACCCTTAACCTCAGAAACAGCGAGTTTGAGCTCAATCGGCTGCACCAACTTGGTGTAACCGGACGGAGCCTCAGTCTCCTTCAGGCAGTAGGTGTCGGTGATGGTCTCAGTGTTGTTCTGCAGATCGGTGACGTGCAGAGAATTGATCACGAACTTGCCCTGAGCATCGGTGACCAATTCACCAGTGTTCACCTTGTTGCCGTCGTTAAGGTCAGCGGCCGAGCATGTGGCGTTCTCGCCAGAGATCTTGTGCAGCTCGAACTTGGCGCCCTCGAGCTTCTCCTGGTTCTCACCGGTCTTGACGATCTGAACTGCGCCGAAGTAGCTCTTGGTCTTGGACGGCGGAGTGTCGAACGGCTCGTCCTCGTTCTCGCTGCCACCCGTCGGCCTCGTAGTACCGCCAGTGTCGGCGCTGTTGATGACCTCGCCGTCCTTCAAGCCCTTGCCGTCTGCGTTCTGTGCCGCGGTCTTGGAGATCTTACCGCTGAGCACAACCTCAACCTTCGCGCCCGGGTTGTTCTTGATCGTAGCCAGGCCTTCTCCGGTGAAGTTGACAACGATCTTGGTGTCGGCGTCCGGAGTATTACCCTGTTCATCAGCAGCGTTGATGCGGGCCTTCTCTGCGTCAGTCATAGGCGCAGCAGCTGCGGACCAGCCGCCATTCAGCGGCGTACCGTCAACACGCACCTCGGTGACGTCGAGCGAGTCGAACTCATCGGCCTTGTGGTAGTCACGCACGCTGAAGGAGGTCACCTCACGCCCTGCCGGAGGGGTCGGTGCGGTCGCGTTAATGGTGTAGGTCACCGCGTGGTCGCCGTCAACCGGGTGCTGGTTCGCATCGACAACCGTCTTCTCGGTCTTCGTGGTGGTGTTCTTTGGGTAGGCGTGGACAGTCTTGTTCCACGTCTTATTGGTTGCATCCGGCATCGGGGCGAAAACGATGAACGGAGCCGAGTTGATGTAACCAGCCGGAGTCTTCGTCTCGGTGATCAGGTACGCACCTGCAGGAAGATTCGTGAACGTCACGTCACCGCCCTGAGTCGCCACCGGATTCAGGTAGTCACCAACAGCCTCGGTGCCGTATTTGTCCAGCTCGACACGATTCACGCCGTCCGCAGTGGTCTGCAGCTTAACAGCGTTAGCGAAGCCCTCATCAGTGGTCATGTCGATCTTGACACGCTCGATCTTGAACTCAGCACCATCAAGTGGATTGCCCGGGGCATTGGAAGCAGAACCGTCTGCATTCGGGGTACCGGTTTCGGTACCGGCACGCTTGTGGACGATGATCGTATTGTCCTTTTTGAGGACCTTCTCATTGTTATCGTTAACGGTGTACAGGTCGGAGAGCTGCTGCGCCTGCGCGACCGGCGCAAAAACTGCCCCGGCCGAGCCGGAGAATGCCAAGCCTGCCGCAAGGGCGATCGCGGCGGTCTTCTTGGTGAAGGTGTTTGCCATGTGTGTCTGCCTTTCAGAGACGTTAGTTGTGTGCCGCCCAGCAGGCTTGCCGGCGGCAGGCGGTGCCAGGAGTTTCATTGGGCTTAGTCGAGAAAAGGTCCCGGCCAGACCCAAATGTGGGATGGTTCCTAGCGCCCTTGCGGGCATGTGCTCCTGTGAAGAATACTTTTGAGAGACAATGCAGTTGACAGCTATCTCCCCGGACTCTCCGAGCAAACACACATATTAAACCCATTACTTAACGCGTCAACTTTGAAGGGTCAACTAACCCGTTTGGACGTAGTCGGGTCCCTCTTTTGGGGTTAGCCGGTGAGAGTGGCTATCAGCGACTGCACTTAACAGCCACACGAATGGGGCGCGCTACGATGGTGGACGTAAAACCGATCAAGCACCACCAAGGAGCAACCATGGCTGAAGTGACCATCGAGATCCCGAAGGGTTCCCGCAATAAGTACGAGGTCGACCACGAGACTGGCAAGGTCTTCCTTGACCGGTATCTGTTCACGTCCATGGGCTACCCGCTGGACTACGGCTTCATCGACCACACCCTGGGTGATGACGGTGACCCGTTGGATGCCCTCGTAATCACTCCGGAGCCGGTTTTCCCGGGTGTCATTGTCAAGGCTCGCCCGCTCGGCGTGTTCAAGATGACCGATGAGGCTGGCGGCGACGACAAGTTGCTCTGCGTGCTTGACGACGTCCGCTACGACAACTACCAGGACATCAACGACGTTTCCGACTTCCTGAAGGACGAGATCGAGCACTTCTTCGTCCACTACAAGGACTTGGAGCCCAACAAGGACGTCACCGGTTCCGGCTGGGGCGACAAGGCTGAGGCGGAGAAGATCCTCGAGGCAGCCATCGCCAACTACAAGGGTTAAACCTAAGGGCCTAAAGCCGAGAAGGGGCTCAGCCGCAGTGGCTGAGCCCCTCTTCTCATCAAGCGCTAGGCGCGAGCCCTACGCCCGGAGTAGAACCCGGCCGATCCCATCATCACCGCGACCAGCACAGCGACCATTGCCTGAGCGGCATCATTGGAACCGGTCTGCGCATTGACACCGCGGTCGGTGGTGGGCTTGTCATCATCGCCCACAACACGCACGCCTGCTGTTTCCGCAGCCAGCGGGTCAGCGGCCTCGCCCGGGTAATTGGGATCTTCCATTTTTTCGAAGTGTTCCTGGGCTCGCTTTGCCTGCTCAAGAACCTCGTCGGCATTAGCGTTGAGCACACGTTCAGAAGCTTTACGCTCCGCTGATGTCGGCTCTTCATTCACGCGCTTGGCATCGAGAAGGTAAGTGGACCCGTCCTTGTTCAAGTGCCACTCTTCACCGTCGAGCTCGAGTGTCAGGGGCAGAAGGCCAAGAGTATCGGTGACTGAACGGGACTCTTCGGCCACGGCACCCTGGCCGACGGCGAGTGCCAGTGCGCCTGCCACTAGAAAGGGAGCGATAGCGGAGCGGATGGTGGTGCGACGCATAGTTCCTCCAGCTTCTAATCAATTTCTCAGCTACCACATTAACCCCTAATGCCCCCGTGCGCACTATGCGCGCACATTTTCTCCGGACACAACCTCTTGAAGTTGCCACCCCACCACCGCATTACGCGTTGATTGCTGGAACGGATTGTTTGGTTGCACACAGGAGATAGTCAACAGCCGTCCTGGCATTGGCGCGTCGCCCCAGATCTCCGCAGCTTGAGACAGCCCTTCTTTCTCCGGGCTGTGGAGGTCGGTCGCCTGGTATTTCAACCATTTGTCACCCGATTCCTCGGTACGCAGATATAGCGCGTCGCCGGGAGCGACGGTGTGACGGTCGGCTCGCACGTCATAGAGTGCGTCGAAGACCGCGGGCACGCCGGCCGCCGCGTGTCCGGCGATGACCACAATGTCATCGGCGTTCGTGCCCGGCAGCGAGTAGGGTTTGTCCTCCGCAGTGAACGCACAGGCTTCGGTGAGGGATGCAGGATCGATGGCCCCATCCATGAATCGACAATCGGCTTCCTCAAAATTGGCGTTCAAACCGATGGAGGGAATGGTCATCTCAACAGGTCGCGACACCGGGATATCCTCACCCGCGACCTGGTTTTCCTGAACCACGGACGGTATTTGCGACTGCTCTTGCCACGCTTCCATCTCCCGGTCGTGCTCGCTCGGCACGCAAGCGCGGATGAACGCAACGACAAGGAAGAGGAGGATGAGCACGGCCCCCCAGCGCCGCATTTTGTACACCCACATCGGCTTCGGCGGGTACTTGCGCGGGGGTGGAGCGGGCCGCGGCTGCACCGGCTTGCGCCGGCGGTCGTCGTTACGCTGCCCAGTCATACAGGGAACTTTACATCTACACTGGGCGCATGCAGTCAGTTCAGGTCACCGATGTCCCCAACGACGCACAGCTTATCGACGTCCGCGAGCCCGACGAATTCGCCGACACCCACGCCGCCGGCGCCGTCAACCTGCCCCTGTCCAACTTCGCCGTGCTGGCGCAGCAGATCGACACGACCGAGCCCGTCTACGTAATCTGCCGGTCCGGCGGCCGTTCCGTTGAGGCGTCCCAGTACCTCGAGGAGATCTTCGGCGCGGATGTCTACAACGTCCTCGGCGGCACACAGGCATGGGTCAACGCTGGCCTGCCCACCGAGTAGCCCCTCCCATCTTCGGTTAGCTAGTTCCAGACGACTAGAACGTCGGTTTCTGTGCCGAAAAACGAACAATCTAGTCACTTGCATCTAGCTAAGCGCCGCCCCGGCGTGCAGCTCCCCGTTAGTCCCCCACTTCAACGATGGGCGTACCCCACGGATGCTAGATTGGGTACATGCCCGAATCGCTCGACCTTCCTGACGCTTTGCTGCAGTCGCCGTCTTTCCAAATCGAACGCATCCGCCGCGCGACTAAAGACACGGTGGAGACCGAGCTGACCAAGCGCGGCACGACCATGCGCGAGTTTTGGGTTCTCACCTGCACGATGACGCACGCTGCCAGCCAGACGCAGCTGTCGGAACTTCTCGCGATCGACGCTTCCGACATGGTCCGCCTGATCGATTCGTTGGAAACGCACGGTTGGGTCGCCCGCGAGCGCGACACCAAGGATCGTCGCCGGCAGATCATCATCCCCACGAAGAAGGGGCGCAAGATCCAGACCGATCTCGCATCACTCGTGGCTTCCGCGGAAGAGCGCGCGCTTGACGACGCTTCCAATAAACAGCTCAAGCACCTCCGCAAACTCACCAAAGCCATCCTCAATGGGCACGATGCTCCTGCCGCCGCTGGAGCAGGTGCCGCGACTGAATAGGCCGCTACTCAGGAAGCCGCTACTCGCCTCGGAACTCAGGGGTGCGCTTCTCGGCCACAGCCTGAGCGGCTTCGCGGATATCTGCCGAATCCCAGGGGGCTTGGCGGGCGGACTCCAACTCGTCCTCACTGAACGGCTCGCCTGACGCGTGCGCGAACTCCATCTTCACGTTGCGCACCGTCAACGGAGCTTTGGCCGCGCATAGCTCTGCAAGAGCGACGGCGAACTCGGCGGAATCATGGGCCTCGCTCCCCACGCCCGGGAGCTCAAGCCGCGGGAACATCGACGGCCGCACAGCGAAACCTGTGGCCTCCGCGTCGGCGGCGGACATACTCGCGCCGGCGAGCAGCATCGCCCGCGCCCATGATCCGCCCATCTGAAGTTCAAAGGACTTCACCAGGACGTCGTTGACGCCGATCGCCATGTCGGCCACCGGGACCATGAACCGCGCGGTCGGAGACACGACCCGCAGGTCACACACGGCGGCGAGCATCGCCCCCGCCCCGATCGCGGGGCCATTCACGTAGGCGATGACGGGAACGGGTGCGCGGCGGATCGACATGAAGAGCGACTCCATCGGGGGGTAGAACTCGCCAACATCCCCGCCGCTCAGATCCGCGCCGGAGCAGAAGGCGGAGCCGGCGCCGGTGATGAGGATGGCGCGGGCGTCGATAAGCGAATCGTTCAGCGCGCGCTCGAGTAAGGTGCAGACTTCCGTATTGAGCGCGTTGCGTTTTTCGTCGCGGTCAATGGTGAGTTGCGCGACGCGCGGTGCCGGGCGGGAGACGCTAATAGTCACACCTTGAGACTAAAGCCCCCGGCCCGTCCGCACAATGGGAAATTAGTCCCCGATCTGGTCGCGGCCGCGCTTGACGATCAACGGGTCCGGTTCGCCCACAACATCGTGATCCTTGTTCGTGTACTCAAACTTGGACAGGATGTAGCGCATCGCGTTGATGCGGGCGCGCTTCTTGTCGTTGGACTTGATGGTGATCCAGGGGGACTCGTCAGTGTCCGTGTAGCGGAACTGCTCTTCCTTGGCGCGGGTGTAATCGTCCCACTTGTCCAGGGACGCGAGGTCCATCGGCGACAGCTTCCACTGGCGCACCGGGTCGACCTGGCGGATGGCGAAGCGGGTGCGCTGCTCCTTCTTCGTCACCGAGAACCAGAACTTGGTCAGGGAGATGCCGGAGCCGAGGATCATGTTCTCCAGCATCGGCACCTCGCGCAGGAACTCGGCGTGCTGCGACTCGGTGCAGAAGCCCATGACGCGCTCAACGCCGGAGCGGTTGTACCAGGAGCGGTCGAAGAAGACGATCTCGCCGCCAGCCGGGAAGTGCTGGATGTAGCGCTGGAAGTACCAGGAGGTGGACTCGCGCGGGCTCGGCTTCTCCAGAGCCACGGTTCGCGCACCACGCGGGTTGAGGTGCTCATTGAAGCGCTTGATGGTGCCGCCCTTACCGGCTGCGTCGCGGCCCTCGAAGATGATGATGTGACGCTGGCCGGTATCCTTCGTCCAGTTCTGCCACTTCAGCAACTCAATCTGCAGAGCACGCTTGACCTTCTCGTACTCGTCCCGGCTCATGCGCTCGTCGTACGGGTAGTTCTCACGCCAGGTCTCAATCGGGGTACCGTCCGCCTTAAGGAGCACCGGGTCATCTTCGTCAGAATCGTCGACGTAGTATCCCTCGGTCTCCGTCAAGTCGATCATGGGCATGTCATCATCGTTTGCCATGCGGTCGAGTGTAGTCGCGCACGGGCAGGAGCGCTCGGCATGCATTTCGCTTATCGACGCCCCCATCTCATTCCCAGCGAACCGTGCGGAGCTGCGGAACCGAGGCGCGGATTTATTACAGCACGTTAGTTGATACCTCTATCAGTTCTGCTGCCTGGTTTGGGTGATATTGACATATCTATAAATTCGGTCGCATGAATTTGAGTTTGCTGACACATCTATTAGCCGCCATGCATGAATAGCCTGAGGAGCTGGGTGTCAAAATGCAAAAACCCTGTCGCCGAAGCGACAGGGTTAGTGAATCCCGCTCAGACGGGAAGGAAGCTACTACGGGAGCAGCTTGAGGAGCTTCTCAGCACCCTCAGCAGCGTCGACGAGCGGCTTGATGAACTTGAAGATCGGCTCCCAGATCTTGCCGAGACCCTCTGCGAACTGGGAAGAACCTGCGAAGAATTCCATTGTTTTTCTCCTGTGATGTGTTAGGGCTGGTGGGTGAAATTAGTTGTTAGAAGACAGGGAAGACAGCGGCTCGAAAGCGCCCTTCAGCTTCTCAGCGTCGTTAGCGAAGAGGTCAGCGATGTCCTGAATCGGGTTGCCGCCGAAGAAGTCGGTCAGGCCGCTGATGACCTTGTCCCAGCCCTTCCAGGTGTCCTGGAAGTTGGACAGGTGGGTGATGATTTCCTTCACGTCCATGTGAAAATCTCCTTGAGTTCACCGGCTGACGCCGGATGAGGTTTCTGGTGTTCAGACACCCCGGTCGGGCGTCACAAGAGCAATATTGCCATAGATCTCACAGCCGTCAACACATGCAATTCATTGCCATGACCAGCACACTATTCCTTAAGCTCGTCTTAAAACATTAACAGTTGGTTAAGTGATGGCGGGTATGTCAAACTACCTGCATATTTTGATCGCCAAAAGTTTACTTCTAGGCGAACAACCCCTCAGTCTGTAACGCGTTTTACCAGGCGTTCGATATGCCGAATTCAGCAGGAAAATTCTTTTCCTAATAGTTTTTCCACCCCTATTCCGGGGGTGTTTCACAGCTTTACTCCAGCCATACAGACCCACCGCCCAACGGGATCTCACAGCGCAGCGTTGCTGAATCGAGATGTAAGAAGCCTGCTGGTCGCACGCAAAATCCCCACCGTCCAGGCTTGCGCCTAGGGGTGGGGATTTTGTGGGACGGGGGAGGGCGCGTCGATAAGCGAGCAAGCTCGCTTACATCATGCCGCCCATGGCCTCTGGGTCCATTGCGGGAGCTGCGGGCTCCGGCATCTGCGCGACGACAGCCTCGGTGGTAAGGAAGAGGCCAGCGATGGACGCAGCGTTCTGCAGTGCGGAACGGGTGACCTTCGCGGGGTCGGCGATGCCGTTGGCCAGCATGTTGACGTACTCACCGGTGGCGGCGTTCAGGCCCTCACCAGCGGGGAGGTTAGCAACCTTGTCAGCGACAACGCCCGGCTCGAGACCAGCGTTGAGCGCGATCTGCTTCAACGGAGCGGAGAGGGCTTCGCGGACGATCTTGACGCCGGTAGCCTCGTCACCCTCGAGGCCGAGGTCGCCCTCGAGCTCCTTGGATGCCTGCAGCAGGGCCACGCCACCGCCAGCGACGATGCCCTCCTCGACAGCAGCCTTGGCGTTGCGGACAGCGTCCTCGATGCGCAGCTTGCGCTCCTTGAGCTCGACCTCGGTGGCAGCACCCACCTTGATCACAGCGACACCGCCGGCGAGCTTAGCCAGGCGCTCCTGGAGCTTCTCGCGGTCGTAGTCGGAGTCGGAGTTGTCGATCTCAGCGCGGATCTGCTTCACGCGGCCCTCGATCTGAGCCTGGTCGCCAGCACCCTGGACGATGGTGGTGTCGTCCTTGGTCACAACGACCTTGCGTGCCTGGCCCAGCAGGGAGATGTCAGCGGTGTCCAGCGACAGGCCAACCTCCTCGGAGATGACCTGGCCGCCAGTGAGGATGGCGATGTCCTGCAGCATTGCTTTACGACGGTCGCCGAAGCCCGGCGCCTTCACAGCCACCGACTTGAACGTGCCGCGGATCTTGTTGACCACGAGGGTGGACAGAGCCTCGCCCTCTACATCCTCGGCGATGATCAGCAGCGGCTTGCCGGACTGCATGACCTGCTCCAGAACCTGTAGCAGCTCCTTGACGTTGGAGATCTTGCCGGACACCAGGAGGATGTACGGGTCCTCCAGGACAGCCTCGCCGCGCTCCATGTCAGTGGCGAAGTAGGCGGAGATGTAGCCCTTGTCGAAGCGCATACCTTCGGTGACCTCGAGGTCCACGCCGAACGTGTTGGACTCCTCGACGGTGATGACAGACTCCTTGTTCACGGAGCCGTTGCCGACGGCGTACATCGCCTGGGCGATCTTCTTGCCGATCTCCGGGTCAGACGCGGAAATGCCGGCGGTGTTAGCGATCTCCTCCTCGGTCTCGACCTCCTTGGCGGAGTCGAGCAGGACGGTGGAGACCTTCTCGGCCGCAGCCTGGATGCCGCGCTTGATGCCCATCGGGTTGGAGCCGGCAGCGACGTTGCGCAGGCCCTCACGGACCAGTGCCTGAGCCAGCACGGTTGCGGTGGTGGTGCCGTCGCCAGCGACGTCATCAGTCTTCTTGGCGACTTCCTTGACCAGCTCAGCACCGATCTTCTCGTACGGATCCTCGAGCTCGATGTCCTTCGCAATGGTCACGCCGTCATTCGTAATCGCCGGCGCGCCCCAGGACTTCTCCAGGACAACGTTGCGGCCCTTTGGGCCCAGCGTCACCTTCACAGCGTCAGCCAGGGTGTTCAGACCCTGCTCGAGGCTGCGACGTGCTTCCTCATCGAATGCGATCATCTTTGCCATGTGAGTTTGTTGCTCCTCTTTTTAAGGTGGCTGTTTTTTGCTTTACGACGCCACTCTCACGCCTCAAAGTCCCAACCCGGCGCCCGCGACGGCACGGCTGGCGAGTGCTGCTCGGGCGCGTTGTCTTTAGCCCTCGCAGACCAGCCTCATCCCGGTCAGGATTGACGTTCTTAGCACTCACTTGGCGGGAGTGCTAAAGCCATTTTTAGCAGTCAGGGGTAGGGAGTGCAACGTCGGGGCCCGCGCGTGGAGTGCGCTTTGAGCGAACATGGGTGTCCGACTTTTTCACGTCTGCTGCCGAGCTCCGCTTGAGTTGCGCTCGGGTTGGGCCTGGCCGGGGAAATATGTTTGTGAATATTTTCGAACAGTCTTGCGCTCATGGTTTGGGGGTGGGTACAATGGTGGCATCGGTTGATACGCTGCACACAGTATCGAGGGGAGGGGACCATGACGGGGCGCATCGCACAGCTTGTGGACACTATCGGCGATGCTTTGGCGCAGCTTCGCGACGAGTTCGCCGACCCGTCTCTACTATCGCTGCATGATGTGGCCGCTGAGATGGAAAGGCTCGAGGAGCACCTTAACGCCAAAGCGCTTATCGACGCTTCATTCGCCTACCTGTGCGACCGTGACAACGCCGGACGACTCGTCGGGGCGGTCCACCCCAACGCCTACCTGACCACCCGACTAGGGCTCTCGGCCGGGGAAGCCTACGACCGGCTCGCCCGCGGACGCGACCTCTTCGCACCGCCAGTGACACCTGAACCGGCTGACACCGGTGGTGACGATGATGGTTCCGGTGGTTCAGGGTTTGAGCTCGAGTTCGGTACGGATAATGAGGAAACCGAACAGGCCCGCCGTGAGGCTGAAGAGCAAGCCCGCCGCAGCCAGGAAGAAGCACGCACCAAAGCAGCCGGGGTGTCCGCGGAGAAGCAGAACATCATCCGCCGCGAACTCGACAAGCTGCTTGCCCCCGCCCGCGGGGACCGCACCCGCATCCACGCCCAAGCCATGGATGAAGCCGCCTCCCGGGACGTAAAAGACCTCCGGATGTTCGTGCGCCGCAACGTCGACGCCGCCAACCGTAAGCACGCCCCACGAAATAACCCGAACGCAGGTTTTGCCAACCGCGCGGTCCACATCGGGCACCGCAAAGCTGACGGCACCCACGAGATCACCATCACCGCCACCGCCGGTGATACCGCACTATTCAAAGCGCACCTGGATAAAGGACTCGCCCCGCACACCAACACCGGTGATGCTCAGCGCGGTAATGATGGCACCGGCGAAACCGGTGGTGTGACGGATTACCGCACGCCACCCCAACGCCACTACGACCAATTCACCACCATCCTCAAAGCTTTCGAATCAGGCCAGCAAAAGCTCAGCGGTGGTGCGGCATCTGTCGTCATCGCCATGACAATGGACGATCTTGCCGATACTGACGGCTACGCTGCCGGCGGTGGCCTGTTTGCCACCAACACAGGTATCGACATTGATGTCATCGACATGGCCCGCCTCGGCCTGGGCACCCTGGATACCGCTGATTCAGACCAGGCGAACTTCATCCTCCAGCTCGACTCCGTCACTGCGGTGCCGCTGTCGATGGGTAAAACCCGCACTGCTTCGATCGGGCAGCGCATCGCGATGCTCGCCGTCCAAGGGGTCTGCTCCTGGACCGGATGCACCAAACCACTGACCGAATGCGAAGCCCACCACATCTTCGCCTGGATCCTGGGTGGTTTGACCACGATGGATAACCTCACCGGATTATGCCGGCAGCACCACAGATGCAACAACGACAACCGCGACGGCACCTGGGGCAAAGGACATATGGACTACGACCCCGACACCGGACAAGCCGGACTTGTCACACCCGGGGCTACACACATGCAGTTCAACACCACAGACCCCGCCCACCACTGCGCAGCCAACCGCATCCGCCGCAGAAACACCACCACCAGCATCACCACCGGCAGTGGCACCAGTGGGCCCACAACACCCACACCCAAAACCAGACCCGACCCACCCCTATTCCCACCAAACAACACACGACCCCGCACCCGAAAACAGCCCAGACCGCGAGCACATACCCATGCCCGCGAATAGAGAAGCGCTTCTCCCGATGCCACGCCCAAACCCGCATGCCCCAACGCCGCGGTCCGCGCAGACGCGCACCGTGAACACAGGCATGCCTGCACCTACTTCTCCTTCTCGACAAGCATTGCGGAAGCCGCACACCGTCGGCACCGCGAGTACGGTCGCGAACATGAACACCGACAACACCACAGCACAGCTCGTCCCCAACCGCGACAGGATCTTCAAGGACCTGTCCGGCCTCGTGTCGTTCAATTCCCCGCACTCCACACCGGAACTGGCCGACCAGCACTCCGCCGCCGCGGACTGGGTCACCGCCGCTGTGGCCGAGCATGGATTCGAGGTGGAGCGGCACCCCACCGTCGATAATGCGGACGTCATTATCGGCCGCCGCGCCGGCACCGATGGTGCGCCGACCGTGTTGCTGTACTCCCACTACGACATCGTTCCGGCCGGCGACCCCGCCGCTTGGACATCGGACCCGTTCACCCTCACTGCGCGCGACGGTCGCTGGTACGGGCGCGGCGCTTCCGACTGCAAAGGCAACATCGCCAT
Organism: Corynebacterium genitalium ATCC 33030; assembly: GCF_000143825.1. Classification (NCBI taxonomy): domain Bacteria; kingdom Bacillati; phylum Actinomycetota; class Actinomycetes; order Mycobacteriales; family Corynebacteriaceae; genus Corynebacterium; species Corynebacterium genitalium. Next base: position 908,149 of record NZ_CM000961.1, on the reverse strand, counting down.
GCACCTAGAAACTCTGCGGATGCTCGAGGCCGCCGGCGGCACCGACGCGAACCTGCTTGTCGTGGTCGAAGGCTCGGAAGAACTCGGCGGCGGTGGCCTGGAGAAGCTGATCGATGAGAAGCCGGACCTGTTCCGCGCCGACGTCATCCTGATCGCTGACTCTGGCAACGTTGCGGTCGGCACGCCCACCCTGACAACCGCCCTGCGCGGCGGCGCCCAGGTACGCGTGACCATGAAGACTTTGGAGGGCGCGATCCACTCCGGCACCTTCGGCGGGGCCGCACCCGACCCGGTGGCGGCGCTGATCCGGACGTTGGATTCGCTTCGCGACGAGCACGGCCGGACCGTCATCGACAGCCTCGACTGCACCCAGACATGGGAAGGTGAACCATACACCGCCGAGACCTTCCGCAAAGACGGCGGCGTCCTCGACGGCGTGGGCTTGATGGGCGATGCCGAGGCCGGCGAGCAGCCTTCCGACCTCGTATGGGCCCGCCCCGCCGTGAGCGTCACTGGCTTCACCTCCACCCCGGTGGACCAAGCCGTGAACGCGATCGTCCCCCAGGCGCAGGCGCAGCTCAACCTGCGCGTGCCCGCGACGATGGATCCGGCCGAGGCCGCCGAGGCCCTGAAACAACACCTGATCGACCACACTCCGTGGGGCGCGCATGTGGAGGTGGAGATCTTTGACATCAACCACGGGTTCGCCACCGACCCGGACCGCCCGGCCATTGGGCTGCTTGGCGCGTGTCTCCGCGAGGCCTACGCCGAGGACGACCCCGCCGTCGAGCTGGCCGTCGTCGCCTCCGGCGGATCGATCCCGCTCACGGCGACGTTGCAGAAGCACTTCCCCGACGCCGCCATCGCCATGTTCGGCGTGGAAGACAACGCAGCCGGCATCCACTCCGTGGACGAATCGGTGCACCCGTACGAAATCGAGCGGGTCGCCGTGGCGGAGGCACTCTTCCTCCAGCGGGTCTCACAGCTCTAACTCGCCCAAACCACGCCACCCATCCCGCAAGACGGAACATTCTCGGGCCTTTTTTGCGAGAGTTTTACCCGAAACCCGAGACCGCAGATACAGGGGCTGAGATGGGAGAACGGCGGGCGGGGGCGTCGATAAGCGAGTGGCGCGCGTATATGAATCGACGAAATGTGTTGCGCGTCACGTGAAGCTCGCTTAAAGTGACTGTCATGCAAAAGCGCATTCTTCTACTAGCGGTACTACGGGCCACGGACCCCGACGCGGAGTAACCGACTCCACGCGGCACGGGTGAGTGGTCGTTAGCCAACCAGTACAAGCGAGTCGGTACTCCTCCCCCACACAACACCGCGAAATGTAGAAGGACTCGACATGTCGAACACGACCGCCTTTGCCACCCAGACTCAGACCCAGCAGACCCGCACCGGGGAACTCGATCCGTTCCAGCTGCGCTTCGAATCCCCCCGCCGCCTCCCGCGCGAACTGCGCGAGGAAGCCATGGGCATGAGCTGGTCGCTGTTCACCGCCACCTACGCGCCGACCCCGACGCTGCGGATCTCCGACATCCACACGGATAAGGCGAACTGGTGCTACAACAGCTACTCCGCTGATGTCACCAAGACCTCCAAGACGTTCCCGCCGCAGACGACCCACCACGAGGTCACCGCCTCCGGCCCGGCCCACGCGTTCGCTGCGATGCTGGCGACCGAAGGCCGCTACATCGAGATCCTCGAATTCCACCAGATCGAGCTGTACGAGGCAACGTTCACCGCGATCAAGGTCGCCCACCAGATCAACGAGCGCAACACCGCGTGGGCCATCGGCTTCGGCCCCACCTCCGAGGCTTCCATCGCCGCCGCCATGTCTTCCGGCGCCCAGCGCATCTACGGATAACCCGCGGATCTGCGGCTAACTCCGAATCTATGGCCAACCCCGATAGCCTCTAATCCACGTCGAACCCCCGGATTACGGCCGCGGCAATAAACCGGTAAAGTAAATCCCGTTGGCCGCGCCAGCGATGACGCGCCTTTTTTGATTTGGTCTCATTATTTCCCAAGTTGAGCTGGGTGTTTCTGTCCTGTCAGCGCGCCGGAAAAACGTGCGAAAACTAGATTCGAATCTTGGGAGGCCCTGTGATCACGCTGCTCTTCGCCCTCGTCGCAGCCACCGCGGCCGCCCCGTTTTTGCTTCGCGCGTTCGGCCGCCCCGCCTTCGGCATCCTGGCCCTGGTTCCCGGGGCCGGTTTCGCGTGGATGGTGTACCAGTTCGCCGACGGCACCTTCAAAGATGGCGGCGAAATCCTGGCCAGCTATCCGTGGATGCCCGGGCTGTATCTCAACCTGGAGTTCCGGCTCGATGCCCTCGCGGGCCTGTTCTCCCTGATCATCCTCGGCGCGGGCGCCCTGGTGCTGCTGTACTGCTGGGGGTATTTCGACACGAACCCCATTCGCCTGAGCATCTTCAGCTCCCAGCTGACTATGTTCGCCATGGCGATGTACGGCTTGGTCATCTCCGACAACTTCCTGGTCATGTACATCTTCTGGGAGATCACGTCGGTACTGTCGTTCCTGCTGGTCTCCTACTACGGTGAGCGCGCGTCGTCACGCCGCGCCGCCAACCAGGCGCTACTGGTCACCACCTTCGGCGGCCTGGCCATGCTGCTGGGCATCGTCCTCTTCGGCACCCAGACCGGCATTTGGCGGCTGTCCGAAATCCCCGCCCGCACCGAGCTGGCGGACGTCCCGTGGATTTCCGCCGTCGTGGTGCTGCTGCTCCTTGGCGCCCTGACCAAGTCCGCCCAGGCCCCGTTCCACTTCTGGCTGCCCGGCGCGATGGCCGCCCCGACACCGGTCTCGGCCTACTTGCACTCCGCAGCCATGGTGAAGGCTGGCGTTTACCTCATCGCCCGCCTCGCGCCCGACTTTGCACCCATCCCGGCCTGGCACGTCGTGGTCATCCCGGCCGGCATCTTCACCATGCTCCTCGGCGGCTGGATGGCTCTGAAGCAGGTCGACCTGAAACTCATCCTCGCCTATGGCACCGTCTCGCAGCTGGGATTCATGATCGCCGTCATCGGCATCGGTTCCCCCTCCGCCACCATGGCGGGCCTGACCTTGGTGTTCAGCCACTCGCTATTCAAAGCAGCGCTGTTCATGATCGTCGGCGCCATCGACCACACCACCGGCACCCGCGACATCCGCGAACTGTCCGGCCTGGGCCGCCGCGAACCACTGGTCGCCATCCTGGCCACCATCTCCGCTGCGTCGATGGCGGGCATTCCGCCGCTGTGGGGCTTCGTCGCCAAAGAAGCCGCCCTCGAAGCGACCCTGCATGAGGAACTGCTAGTCGGCATGCCGCGCAACATGATGCTCGTGGCGTTCGTGGTCGGCTCCATCCTCACCATGGCGTACTCGCTGTACTTCCTGTGGGGCGCCTTCGCCCGCAAAAAAGAGCACGAGCTCAGCGAAGACACAGAGCTTATCGACGGCTCCACCCCCGCCGTCCGCGACCGCGACCCCATCCAATTCCTCCAGTGGTTGCCTCCTGCGGTCCTGACCGTCCTGACGGTTATCTTCGGACCGTTCCCTGGCCTGCTGTCGGACGCGTTCAACCAGCACCTCGACGTGCGCTTCCCCGGCGACCCCGGCAAAGACCTGAAGCTGTGGCACGGCATCACGGTGCCGCTCATGCTCACGATCGTCATTGTGCTGGTGGGCACCGTCATGTTCCTGCAGCGCCAGCTGGTGGCCCGCGCTCAGTTCGACCGCCCGGCGCTGGGCGATGCAGATGCTCTCTGGGACAACATGCTCAAGGCGTTGCGGCAGGCGTCGCTACGCTTGACCGCGTCGACGCAGCGTGGTTCGTTGACCATCAACCTGGCCACGATCTTCGCTGTGCTCATGGTCGTGCCCATCGGCGCGCTGATCATCGGCGGCGCCAACGACATCCGCATGATCCTGTGGGATTCTCCGTGGCAGGGCATGGCCGCGATCATCCTGATGATCTGCGCTGTCGCCGCGACCCGCGCCCGGAACCGTTTGTCCATCGTGATCTTGGTGGGCATGACGGGCTACGCCCTGGCGTTCATGTTCGCTCTGCACGGCGCGCCGGACCTGGCGCTGACGCAGGTGCTTGTGGAGACGATCGTCATGGTCGTGTTCATGCTCGTCCTGCGCAAGCTGCCCACCGACGTCGATGTCCGCAAGGACTTGGATAACCGCCTGCGGGCCTGGCTGTCGGTCGGCACCGGCCTGTCCGTGGTGGTCGTGGCCATGGTGGCCATGTCCGCCCGCACCGCCACGCCGATCTCCGAGTTCATGCCCGACCTCGCCTTTGAGATCGGCCACGGCCGCAACACCGTGAACGTGCTGCTGGTGGACCTGCGCGCCGCCGATACCCTCGGTGAGATCAGCGTCCTGGTCATCGCCGCGACCGGCGTGGCCTCCCTGATCTACCGCACCCAGTCCTTCCAGCGCAGCTCGCGCCGCCCGACGCTGAGTTCCCGGCAACCGCGCTGGCTGGCCTCCGGCGTGGACACGGAGAAGTCGCAGAACCGCTCGATCATGGTGGACGTGGTCACCCGCATCCTCTTCCCGTCGATGATCCTGCTGTCGGCGTACTTCTTCTTCTCCGGCCACAACGCGCCCGGCGGCGGCTTCGCCGGCGGCTTGGTCGCTGGCCTCGCCTTCACGCTGCGCTACCTCGCCGGCGGCCGCGAGGAACTCGAAGAGGCCCTGCCGGTCGACCCGGCAAAGATCCTGGGCACCGGCCTGCTGCTCTCCGGCGCCGCGGCGATCATCCCCATGTTCATGGGCTACCCGCCGCTGACCTCGGGTTATATTGAGCCGGAGCTGCCGCTCATCGGCCCGGTCACCATCCCCAGCGCCCTGCTTTTCGACGCCGGCGTCTACGCCATTGTCATCGGCCTGGCCATGCACATCCTGCATTCCCTGGGCGGCCAGCTCGACCTGGAAGAGGACGAGCGCAAGGAGCGCGCCCGCGACCGTGCCCGCGCCCTGCAGCGCAAGAACGAACAGCGGCGTGCTGCCCGCGAGGAAACCCTCGCCCAGCGCGAACGAGAACGGGAAGCCGAGAAACAGAAGAAAGCCGAGACATCTCGTGGGGGCGGCGAGGAGCGAAGCGAGGGCCGGCCCCACGCGTCGATAAGCGGAAAGGAGCTGTAGGTGGAAGCGAACCTATTTTTGCTCATGGCGTCTGGCGTGATGATCGCGTGCGGCGTGTACCTCATGCTGGACCGCGCGATGACGCGCATGCTGCTCGGCGTGATGCTCATCGGCAACGGCGCGAACCTGCTGCTGCTGCAATCCGGCGGGCAGGCGGGGTCGCCGCCGATCCGGGACCGCGAATCCTTCATTTTCGGCGACGTGATTGCGGATCCGTTGGCGCAGGCGATGATTCTCACCGCGATTGTGATTTCGATGGCGATGACCTCATTCATCCTCGCGCTGCTGTACAGGCAGTACCGCTACCGTACTGACGACGTGATTGAGCACGACGCCGAGGACCAGGCGATTGCGGCGCGCCCCGCGACGCCGTCTGCCGCGCCGGACGCTGACGCCTCCGATGACCCCGAAACTGGCCGCCTCTCTCGCGGCGGCGACGCCTTCGGCCCCCGCTCCTTCGAGGAACCCGTGAAGGAGGCGCAAGATGGGCGCTAACGTCGACCACACGTGGTACACGTCCTATGTGGACTGGCTGATGCCATACATGCCGTACATCATCCCGCTGCCGGTGCTCATCCCGGCGCTGGCCGCGGCGCTGATTCTCTTGGCCGGAAAGCACCGCGTGCTGCAGCGCAACATCGCGTTCTTCACGTTCCTGGTGCTCGCCGTCATCGCGGCGTCGATGATTCTGGTAGCCGACATCGAAGGCATCCAGACCGTGCAGCTAGGCGGCTGGGACGCGCCGATCGGCATCACCTTCGTCGCCGACCGTCTTTCCGGCATCATGCTGTTCGTCTCGGCGATCGTGCTGTTCTGCGTGATGTGGTTCGCCATCTCGCAAGGTATTCGTGACGGCAACGAGAACGACCCCGTGGAAGTCTTCCTGCCCATCTACATGCTGCTGTCCATGGGCGTGAACCTCTCGTTCCTGGCAGGCGACCTGTTCAACCTCTATGTCGGCTTCGAAATCTTCCTCGTCGCGTCCTACGTCCTGCTCACCATGGGCGCGTCCCCGCTGCGTGTCCGCGCCGGCATCGGTTATGTCATGGTGTCCATGGCGTCATCGATGGTCTTCTTGTTCGCGCTCGGTCTGGTCTACGCGTCCGTGGGCACGATCAACATGGCGCAAGCGGGCATGGGCCTCGAGGAGCTTAACGACGGCACCCGCGCCGCCATCTTCGCCACCCTGCTCGTCGCCTTCGGCATTAAGGCTGCGATCTTCCCCCTGGACGCCTGGCTGCCCGACTCCTACCCCACCGCCGCGTCCCTGGTCACCGCCGTCTTCGCGGGCCTTTTGACCAAGGTGGGTGTGTACTCCATCATCCGCGTGCGCGTCACCATGTTCACCGACGGGTCGTTGGACATTCTGATGATGTGGGTCGCGCTGGCCACGATGATTGTCGGTGTCATGGGTGCCCTGGCCCAGAACGACATCAAGCGTCTCCTGTCGTTCACCCTGGTCAGCCACATCGGCTACATGATTTTCGGCGTGGCCTTGGGTTCGCAGCACGGCCTCAACGGCGCGATCTTCTACGCCGTCCACCACATTCTGGTGCAGACCTCGCTGTTCCTGGTGGTCAGCCTGATCGAGCGCCAGGTCGGCTCCTCGCAGCTGCGCCGGCTCGGCTCGCTGCTGTATACCGCCCCGTTCATCGCGATTTTGTACTTCGTCCCGGCGCTCAACCTGGGTGGCATCCCGCCGTTTTCCGGTTTCTTAGGCAAAGTCATGCTGCTGCAGGCCGGTGCCGAAGACGGCACGTGGCTGTCGTGGGTGCTCATCGTCGGCGCCGTGGTGACATCGCTGCTCACCCTCTACGCCATGATGATCGTCTGGTCGAAGGCGTTCCTGCGCGACCGATCCGACGCCCCCGAAGGCAACGTCACCAGCGTGCGCGTGAGCCCGCTGGCTGACATTCACGACACCGTCGACGCCTCCGAACGCTCCGACGTCGGCCGCGTCCCGTTCGGCATGATGGCCTCCACCACCACGCTGATCGCCGCGTCCGTGGGCATCACGATCCTGGCCGGCCCAATCTCCGCCATCACCGGCCGCGCCGCCGACTCCGCGATGGACCAATCCATCTACCGCACCGCTGTGCTCGGCGACGATTGGTCGAACCCCTCGCGCACCCTCGACCAAGACAGGCTTGACGACGGCTCCGACACCATCGACCAGCGACGCCACGACATCCGCACCCCTGACGCTGGGGTCTCCACCGCACCCGTGCCCTCGTCGGCCGACACGGGCGCGCGGGCGGACAACGGCGGCACCAACCCCTCCTACGAAGAGGAGAAGGCCACCGGCGGGGTGCGCCCCGAGCGTGAAAAATCTTCCGTCGTCGGGGAGGCAGAGGACTCATGATGCAAAGATTCCGCAGCCGCTTCCGCCCCTGGTTCATCGTCTGGCTGACCCTCATGTGGATCCTGCTCATGGGTGAACTGAGCTGGGGCAACGTCTTCGCCGGCCTCGCTTTAGGCATCCTGATCACCGTGCTGCTGCCCCTGCCGCCGCTGCCCACCGGCGGCATCAGCATCGACTTCTGGGAGCTGAGCAAGTTCGGTATCCGCTGGGTCGGCCAGCTCTTCACCGCCGCCATCCAGGTGTCGTGGCTCGCCATCCGGCCCGCTGACCCGCCGAAGAGCGGCATTTTCAAGGTGCCCATGCGCTTGGGGTCCGAGCTGGAACTCTACTTCGCCACATGCGCCTACAACCTCCAACCCGGCGGCTGCGTCACCGATATCGACCTGGCCAACCGCATCTGGACCATCCACGTGCTCAACGCCGGATCCCAGCAAGCAATCGACAAGGCCCTCCATGACGTCAAGGAGCTGGAGGCCTCCATGATCGCCATCTTCGAGAAGAGAAAGGCCCACTGATCCACCATGGACGACATGATTTACAACTCCGTGCTGGCCGTCGCGGCCGCGTTCCTTGTCGCCGGGTTCTTCATCACCACCTGGCGCCTCGTGGTCGGCCCCAACTCGCTCGACCGGGTCATCGCCATGGACGGCGTTGTCGCCTCACTCCAGTGCGCGCTGGCCACCTACATCTGCTGGACCCTCGACACCACCGTGGTCAATGCGATGTTCGTCGTCGCCCTGCTAGGCTTCATCGGCTCCCTGTCGGTGGCCCGCTTCCGCAAGAGGGACGGTGCACTCTAATGACCTGGGAATTCATCTCCGACGTCCTGTCGCTCATCTTCATCAGCTTCGGCGCCCTGCAGGTCTTCTTCGCCTCCGTCGGCATCGCCCGCTTCGGCAACACCCTCGCCCGCATTCACGCTGTCACCAAACCTCAGACTGTGGGGCTGGTGCTGGTGATCATCGGCGTCATCTTCCGCCTCACCGGCTCCGACAGCTTCGGGCCCGGCCAGCGCGGCGACATCGGAATGCTCTTCCTCCTACTCCTCTTCGCCCTCATGACAAACCCGGTCACCGCGCAGCGCCTCGGCCGCGTCTCCCGACGCGAAGCCCTCTACGGCGGCGACGACCAGATCGCCGTCAACGAGAACCCCGCGAAGTACTAGCCGCGCAGCTCAGCAACCGTGGCGTCGACCACGTCGCGCCAGTCCCCCGTCCGCTCGTAGATCGCGCGCTGACGCTGATACGCCGCGCCCTGCTCGATGATCCCCGGCACCAGATTCAGCTCATCAACGCACCCCAAACGCTGCGCCACCGGCTGGAGCTCCTCGACCATGTCATACAGCTCATCGGTGACGAGGCGCTCATCCGTCGCACGACTCGTGATCACCTCGGCCTCCAGGCCATAACGAGCGCCCCTCCATTTGTTTTCTGCGACGTGCCAGGGTTGGAGGGTGGGCAGGTCGCGGCCGTCGTCAAGCATCGCGTCGTAGTGCACCACCAAACAGTGCGTGAGCGCCACAACCGCCGCGAGCTCGCGGAGGGTCGGCGATGCGTCCGAAATACGCACCTCGATGGTGCCCCACTTCGCCGCCGGGCGGACGTCGAAATGCATTGAGCCGGTGTGCGACGTGACGCCCGAGGTGGTCTGGTCGCGCATGAACTGCACCCACTCCGACCAATTTTGGAACTGGTACGGCATTCCGGCGGTGGGAAGCTGCTGGTACAGCATCGTGCGGTTCGACGCGTATCCCGTGTCCAGGCCCTCCCACGCTGGGCTCGCCGCGCTAACCGCCAGCAAATGCGGGTACTTCGTCATGATCGCGTTGATGATCGGCCACACCCGCTCCTCATGCCGAATGCCCACGTGAACGTGCGTACCCCACAGCAACATCTGCTGGCCCCAGTACTGCGTGCGGTTAACGATCTCCTGGTACGTCGGCTTATCCCCCACCGCCTGCTCGCGGAAATCCGAGAACGGGTGGCCGCCGCTCGCCCACAACTGCAAGTTCTTCTCGTCCGTGACGGCCTGAATCTTGTCCTTCGTGGCGCGGAGATACTCGATCGCCTCCGCCGTATTGCGGCACACCGGGGTGACCAGCTCGACCGTGTTCTGCAGGAACTCCTTTTCCAGGTGCACATCCGGCCAGCGATCGTTCACCGCCTGGATCACCTCCGGGCCGCGCGCCACCAAGTCGCGAGTGGCTGGGTCGATCACACCAATCTCCCACTCCACGCCCAACGACGGGCCCTCCGAGCGGTTGAAATCGCGGAACGGGTCCATAACGGAGTGGGCGGCGGGGTTGTGCGTGGGGTTCGCGTTGCTCGCGGTGTTCGCGTTGGGCTGCATTGTTTCTGAATACGTCATGCGGGGCGGTTTTACAATTTTAATATCGCCTTCTGGCGGATTTCAGCAGCATTTTCCCAGGTCGGATCTTAGCGAACTCAGTAGAAGGCGATACTAAAACGACAAAACCGGCCTTTCGTGCGGTCGGGTGCCGCCACAAGGCCGGTTTTCGTGAACTTTGTCGGCTAGAGGTTCACCGGGCCGGTCAGAACCAGCGTCAGGGAACCAGGGTTGTTCGCTTCGCTCGGCACGGTCGGGTCGTTCGCCTTAGCGACACCCCCAACGCGGTCCGCCAGCACCCGCGCCCGCTCCTCCGCACCCGGGGTCGCCGGGTCGAAGAAGACGGTGTTCTGCTCGAGGACGGCCTGCTGCTCACCAATGTTGCCGACCTCACCGACCTGCACACCCTGCCCCTTGAGCTGGTCAGACACCTCGGCTGCGAGGTTCGGGACGGTGGAGTTGTTGTAGACGTTGATCGTCTCGTTCTCAGCCGTCATCGCCTGGCCGCTGGCCGCCGGCGCAGCGCCTTCCGGAGTGCGGTTGTCGGCCTGGTTGGTCTGGGCGCTGTCGTTACTCGCGTTCTGCCGGCTGTCGTTCTGCGCAGCCGGATCCAGCTCGTTGCCGTCGTGGCCGCTCGGCACGTTCGAGCTGTTCTGGCCGTTCGCGTTCTGCACCTGCTCCGGGGTCTGCTCCTGCGCGACGTCGCCGGAATTATCCTTCTGCATCATCGCGTAGAGGCCCCACAGTCCGAGCAGCGCGGCAACGGCAATCAGGATCATCGCGAGGCCACGCTTAGGCACACTACCTGCGGCGACAGCGGAGCTACCTGCCCTTTCGCTTCTCGACGCCCGCACCGCCGGCACCATCACCGTCCGATCGTCATACGCGTCCTCGTACTGGTCGACGTACTCGTCAGCCGGGTAACCGTCTGCGTACTCTTCCTCGGGGTACTCTGCCTCGGCAAACTCGCCGTTGGAGTAATCATCGACGTAATCGCGGCCGCCGTATCCGCGGTCGCTATAAACGGTGTCGCCGTAAGCAGCGTCACGGGTGTGAAGGTCACCGCCGGTGTACGCGCTCGCTCCAGCTGCACCAACGGTGCCAGCTGCACCAGCCGCGCTTACTGCTCCAGCCGAGGCGCCGAAGTCATAATCGTCCTCGTCGCGGCGGCGGTGCCTACCGCCCGAAGATGCGCGCTCAGCCGGAGTAGCCGGCGCGTCCGGTTCTAGAGGGGTGTCGTAGTACTCCTCGTAGGCTTCGCCGAAGGAGCCGTCGGAAATTTCGTCGTACCGGTCGGAGTAAAGGTGCGACGAACGATCGAAGGTGCCAGGTTTACCAGAGTTCACATTAGTCACAGCAGTCACCCTAGTTGTCTCTTTTGTCTCGAAAGGTTTGCGACGCGCCGACTCTTTCAATGCGCTTTGCAGAAAAGTTGACAAACCCGATTTTCGCCTAGAACCGAAACAGCTGGTCAGCGAGTTTTGGTGTCATACAGGCACCTCGAGCTCGTCAACTTTTCCGCAACACACTGCCACTGAAACCCCGAACGCAGCTCAGACACAGTGTAGAACGCGTGCCCCGTAGGCGCTTGTGCAAAAGATGACGAACTCGATGTCGCTCTGGAACTATCGCCGCAGGTAAGAGCGCTTTCAGGCAGCAAACCGAAATCGGGTTTGTAGACTTTTGCAGCGCGAACTGCGAGGGCTGGCCAGGCGAGCTCGCCAGCGCGGGCCAGCCAAGACCACCACACCAGCCCGGCCTACCAACCAGGCCCGCGAACCCCTACCCTGCGTCGCGGCCGAGGGCGCGGGCGTCGCGCAGCCTCTGGAGTCTGCGGATGAGTTGGGGGTTGTGGGAGAGGGCGGTGGGGTCGTCGATAAGTGTGTTGAGCTTTTGGTAGTACCTGAACGGCGACATGCCCAGCTCAACCCGGATGGCTTCTTCGCGCGCGCCGAGGCTGCGGGGCGCGCGGTCCGCGAAGTCGAGGATGGTCAGGTCGGTGGGGTCCATGCGCGAAACTATACTGGTCGCCATGATCCGACCGATTGTCATACACGGTGACCCCGTCCTGCACACGCCGACCGAGCCTGTCACTGAGCCGGTCGCGGAGCTCAAAGAGCTCATCGCCGACATGCACGAGACGATGGACGCGGCGAACGGCGTGGGGCTGGCCGCGAATCAGATCGGCGTGAATAAGCGCTTGTTCGTGTACCACTGCCCAGATGGCGATACGATGCGCCGCGGCACGGTGATCAATCCGGTGCTGGAGACCAGCGATATCCCGAAGACGATGCCAAAGGACGACGGCGAAGACGACGAAGGTTGCCTTTCCGTCCCCGGCGAGTCCTTCCCGACGGCGCGCGCCGAGTGGGCGAAGGTCACCGGCCTCGACGAGAACGGCGACCCAGTCGAGGTCGAGGGCACCGGTTTCTTCGCGCGCTGCCTGCAGCATGAGGTCGGCCACCTGGACGGGTACGTGTACCTGGACGTTCTCACCGGCCGGTACAAGCGCGAGGCGAAGCGCGCGGTGAAGGCGAACGGGTGGACTGAGGCCGGCAACACGTGGCTGCCGGGCACCGACGAGGACCCGTTCGGGCACTAGAAGAGCACTAGTGTTCCGCGCTGAACCCCTCTCCCCGGGCGACCGGGTGGTGGTGCGCCGCCGCTTCGGCAACCACGCCACGGACGTCATCGGCCACATCGAGGCGCTCGACCCGCTGGTCATCCGCCCGCAGAAAGTCGGCGGCCTGCCGTCCGAGGCGGAAGCGCTGACCATCCCGGCCGAGGACATCCTGGTCCTCCGCCGCCTCAGCCCGCGCCGCATCCGCAATTCCGACATCCGCGCCGTCGAAACCGCGTACGCCCGCGCGTTCCCCGGCCAAGAGCGCATGCTCATCGACGGCTGGCTCACCCGCTCCGGTTCCTCCATCGCCGAACGCTCCAACTCGGCCACCCCGATCGGGCATTCGGCTGGTTTTCAACCGGTTCCGCTCGCCGAGATCACTGCGTTCTATGCCGAGCGGGGGATGCCGGTGCAGTTGTTGATTCCGGAGCGCATCGGCAAGCCGGCGGCCGACTTGGTCGCACGCGAGCAGGGTGCGGGTGGTGCGGGCTGGGAGCTCGGGCCGGAGATCATCACGATGACGCGTGAGCTCGCCGGCGAAGACGCGGAGACCGAGCCCGGCGCGCTGGCCAGCGGGTTCACCTTCCGCATCGACTCCCAGCCCTCCGACGACTGGCTGTCGATGTACCACTTCCGCGGCCAGCCGTTGCCGCCGGAAGCCCTGGCAGAGTTGCGTGACGGGATTGAGGGGGAGATGGGGTTCGGCTCCCTCCTCGACACGCAGGGCAACGTCGTCGCGGTCACCCGCGGCACGATCACCGAGTCCGATGACGGCCGCGCCTGGCTGGGGTATTCCGCAGTCGAAGTCGCGCCGGAGTACCGCAGGCGCGGGCTTGGCACACTGCTGGGTGGGCGCATGCTCGAGTGGGGTACGCGGCGCGGGGCCGACGCGGCGTACCTCCAGGTCCTGGCGACCAACGACGCAGGCATCGGCCTTTACGACAAGCTGGGCTTCACCGAGCACCACCGCCACCGCTACGCCCGGCTAGGGTAGATCGCATGCGAGTAGCTACATGGAACATCAACTCGGTACGTACCCGGATCGACCGGGCCGTCGCCTTTCTGGAGCGCAATGATGTCGACGTCCTGGCCATGCAGGAAACGAAATGCTCCGACGACAAGTTCCCCTACTCGGCGTTTGAGGCCGCGGGGTACGATGTCGCGCACGTCGGCTACCACCAGTGGAACGGTGTGGCGATCATCTCCCGCGTCGGGCTCGAGAACGTGCGCGACGGGTTCGACGGCCAGCCAGGCTTCAACAAGGAACCCGACGCCCCGCAGGACCGCGAGGCCCGCGCCGTCGCCGCGACCTGCGGCGGCGTCGAAGTGTGGAGCCTCTACGTCCCCAACGGCCGCGAGATCGGCGACCGCCACTACGACTACAAACTCGAGTTCCTCTGGCGCCTCGCCGAGCAGATCGACCCCTCCACACCCCAGGTCTTCTGCGGCGACTACAACATCGCCCCGACCGACAAAGACGTCTGGGACCGCGCCTTCTTCGAGGGAAAAACCCACGTCACCGAGCCGGAGCGCGCCGCCTTCGAAGCCCTGCTCGAGGCCGGCCTGAACCAAGCCACCCACCCCGAGCCCTACTCCTACTGGGATTACAAGGGCATGCGCTTCCAAAAAGGCGAGGGGATGCTCATTGATTTCCAGTTGTCGGGGTTGGAGGGGGCTGGATTCGTCGATACGCATGAGCGTGAGGGCAAGGGCACGAGCGACCACGCACCCGTCGTCGTGGATTACGACCTGACGCGGCTGCAGTTGGACGAGGTCCGATGAGCCTCGCCACCTGGCAACTCGTACTGATGGTGATTGACTACACCATCAAATTCGCCGTCATCGGCGTCATCCCGGAAAACCGCAAACCGTCCAGCGCGAACGCGTGGCTGCTGGTCATCCTGCTCATTCCGTTCCTCGGGCTGCCGATTTATTTCTTCCTCGGCTCGACATTTCTGTCGCGGCGGCGTCACCGCATTCAGCGGGAGGCCAACGCGATGCTTAACGACGTCCACACCTCCTTCCCCGACTACCCCTCCGCCGCATCAGTATCCGGCGAGGTGGCGACGATGGCCCACCTCAACCGGACCTTGACGGGCTTCCCAGCGCTGGACGGCCACGTCAAGCACCTCTGGTCCGACTATTCGGCGACAATGCGACGGTTGGCCTCGACGATCGACGGGGCGACCTCGCACGTGCACGTCGAGATTTATGCCATGGCCTGGGACAAGACGACCGGGCAAGTGTGGGAGGCGATGGAGCGGGCAGTCGCGCGCGGCGTGAAAGTCCGGGTTCTGTTCGACCACATCGGCTCCTGGAAGTACCCCGACTTCCGCACATTCAAACGGCGGATGACGGAGGCTGGGATCGAGTGGCACATGATGCTGCCGCTGCAGCCGCTGCGCGGCAAATTCCGCCGGCCGGACCTGCGCAACCACCGCAAACTCATGGTCATTGATGATGAGGTCGCGTTCATGGGGTCGTTCAACCTCATCGACCGGACGTACCTCATGCCCGGCCACGTCAAGCACGGCCGCCAATGGGTCGATGCGTTTGTGGAGCTCACCGGGCCGATCGTCGCCTCGCTCGAGTCCATGTTCGCCGTCGATTGGTACACCGAAGCCGGCGAGATCCTCGAGATCTCCGCCCCGCACGACCCGGACCCCGCCACCCTCGAAGACCAGAACGTCCTCCAGCTCATCCCCTCCGGCCCCGGTTACACCACCGAGCCGAACCTGCGGATGTTCAACACCTTGATCCACCACGCCCGCCACCGGCTCATTCTCTGCTCCCCCTACTTCGTGCCCGACGATTCCATGCTCGAAGCCATCACGACCGCCTGCTACCGCGGCGTGCGCGTCGACCTCCTCGTCGGCGAGAAAGCCGACCAGTTCATGGTCAACCACGCTCAATCCGCCTACTACCAGCAGCTTCTGGAAGCCGGCGTGCACATCTGGCAGTTCCCCGCCCCCTACGTGCTGCACACCAAGTTCGCCATCGCGGACCCCGTCGCGCTGACCTATCCGGACGCAGGCGAGCCAAAGCCAGGCACTGCCCGGGCGGGGGATGTTGCCAAAACCCCTACAGAATCGGCTGACCTGCCGCGCGGCGCATCGGTCGAAGCTCACGCCGCTACGAGTGGGGCCGATCATGCGGGGCATGAGGGGGGTGCTGGGTCGGAGGCGTCGACAAGCGGAAATGTGCAACGGGCGCCAGACGCCGCGCACCTGAACGAGATCGCGATCATGGGCTCGTCCAACATGGACATGCGCTCGTTCTCGCTGAACTACGAAAACAGCCTGTTCATCCTGCAAGGGCCGCTGATCACCGACCTCTGCGAGCTCGCCTCCGCGTACCTGTCCGTGTCCCGGCAGCTCACGCTCGACGAGTGGAAGAAGCGGCCGTGGTCGCGCAGGTACATCGACAACGTGATGAAGCTGACCTCGGCGCTGCAATAGACAGCTAAGCAACCTGCGCAAGAGCACGGCGCACCTCCGCGATGAAACCGGCGGGATCCTCCTCAATCTCCGATGGCTTATAGCGCAAGAACCGATAGCCGAGCCGCTCGATCCGCTTCTGGCGAGTGCGTTCACGCTCCGTTGCTGTGACCGGATCTCTTTGTACTTCACGTCGCCATCCACCTCGACAATGAGCCACTCACCGATGAGTAAATCCACGCTATAGGGGCCGAGGACCTGTGCCTGCGGAGTCAACGGGCCGATGTCCGCTTGGATGAGAAGGGCGCGGGCGAAACTCTCGCCGGCGGATTGGGAGTTGTCGATCGCATGCTCAAGACTGTCCCGCGCGATGCAGATGCCGCGGCAGGGGCTAGCATCGACAAGCTTGTCCATTAACTCGACGCTCTCGAAACCGTTTGCAAGCAGGTAGTCTGCTGCGACCAAGCCGGCCTCAAAACCCTGAGTGCACGCGATGTCGAGCCAGGTAGAAACCGGATCCAGAAGGTCGACGCCCAGAAGCGTGACAATGCCATCCGGGCTGGTCTTGACTTTCCGGAACACACTGCCACGCGGCCACTGGGTTCGCGGAGGAAGTGTCCCGCTGCGTGTGGCTAACTCAACTCGCGCTTTGTTGTTCTGCAGCAACCAGATGCCGTGGAGGGCGGCAGCGGACTCGCCAATCAAGTACGACGAGCGGGCCGACTGGCCCACAGCCAAAGCGAAAAGAATACGGCGCTGATGCTCCTTGAGGTTCACCAGTTTCTGGGTTTGAACCGCCCGGCGGCTTGCAAGGCGGTAGAGATCGCCCGAATCGAAACGAGCTTGCAGTGCGGGCGGGGTCTTGTGACCGATGGGTATGAGGAGCTGGTTGAGCATGGGCAAGTCTGCGTGCATACCGCTACGGTGCACCGAATCCAGCCGGCCGTCTATCGCGTGCTCCCCGCTCTGTGGAGAACCACTGTTTTTGATGACGTGTCACTACTGACCTGTGGATAGATTCGGGGTGGAGTTCCCAGTTGTGCGCACTGCGGTGAGCGAAGGGGTTGACAGTGGCGGGTTCTATTGGGTGCGGGCGACGTGGCGGCGGTGAGATCCCGAGGGTCTCCGACGGAATACATTTTTAGTATCGCCTTCTAGTGAATTTCTACCGCGTTTCCGCAGGTCGGATTTCTTCGAACCTGGTGAAGGGCGATACTAAAAATGTAGAAGTGGGGCTACCGGCCCGATTGAACCGGAAAACAGACGTGAGCCAGGCCCCAGGCGCCTAAAGAAAAAACCGGCCCCGTCTGGGACCGGCCTTACAAGCGCTCAGCGCTTCAGCGAGAGAACTAGGCGTCGCGCTTCTCCAGCAGGATCAGCCCGATCACGTAAAGGACAATCGCCCACACCGCGAAGAGCACGAACGACTGCCACAACGGAAGGGCACCTGCCGTGTCGAGCGGGTCCGGACCCGGGTTGTTCATGTTCGCCGTGAAGAACTGCAAGTTCATGAACGGGGCGTAAGTCTGGATGTTGCGGCCGACCCTCGGGATCATGGCCAGCGCCGGCTCCAGCACAAGCTGCCAACCAAGGTAAATGGCCAGCGCGCCAGCGGTGGCGCGGACGATCCAGCCAATGCCCTGGACGAGCATGACCGCCATGAACGTGGTCAGCGGGATGACCCACAGCGACCGGCGGACGAAGGGGTTGTCCCACCACTCAATCGGGTTGGCGGCGATGAGGTCACCGACAATGAAGCACAGCATGATCGTTACCACGGAGAAGATCGCTGCGAAAATGCCGTACACGAGCAGCTTCGCCAGGCCGACCTGCCACCGCTGCGGCGTCAGAGTGTAGTTCGTCGAGTTCACCTTGAACCGGTACTCGGTGGTGACCACCATGATGGCCTGGATCAACAGCGTCATCAGGCCGAAGGAATTGAATCCCATGATGGCAGATGCGCCGCCATATGTCGGGCTGTCGGGGTTGTCCAGACTGGCCATGAGCACAGCCCAAGCAATCGAGAACAACAGCGCCAAACCAGAGGTCCACCAGAAAGAAGCGGTGGTGCGGAGCTTTGTCCACTCCGAAAGCATGGTCTTAAGCACGGTGGGTGCCTCCTCTACGGGTACGGTCCTGCGGCTCACGCGGCGCAGGCTGCGAGGGCCGTGCAGGTGCAGCACCAGCACCAGCGCCAGCACCCTGCGGCGCGACCGCCCCGGGCGCTGCCTGGTACTCCACCGCTCCTTCGGTGCGGCGGATGTAGGCGTCCTCGAGGGAGGCGCGGCGCTCGGTGAGCTCGGTGACCATCACGCCGACGGAGAAGGCCAGCTGGCCCATCTCCTCCGACGACCGGCCGGGGATTTCCAGCACGGGGCGGCCGTCGGGGTCGGTAGTCTGCTGGAACTGGATGCCCTCGGTGCTCAGGGCGGCGGAGAACTCGGCCAGGTGCGGGGAGCGGATGACGGTGGTGACGGCGGAGTTCTCCTTGATGAAGTCGTTCACGGAGCCGGAGGCGACCAGCCGCCCCTTTCCGATCACTACGAGCCGGTCGGCGGTCTGCGCCATTTCGGCCAGCAGGTGCGAGGACACGAGCACGGTGCGCCCTTCGGCGGCGAAGCGGCGCAGCAGTTCGCGCACCCAGCGGATGCCTTCGGGGTCGAGGCCGTTGACGGGCTCGTCAAGAATGAGGTACTCGGGGTCGCCGAGCATCGCCGCCGCGATGCCGAGGCGCTGCCCCATACCCAGCGAGAACCCGCCGGCTTTCTTCCCGGCGACGCTGGTCAGACCGACGAGGTCAAGCACCTCGTCAACACGGGACGCCGGAATCCCGGACGCCTGCGCCTGCCACAGCAGCGAGTTGCGCGCCGAGCGGTTCGGGTGGATCGCCTTCGCATCCAGCAAGGCGCCGACCTTGCGCAGGGGGCCGCGGAGGGAGCGGTAGGGGGAGCCGTCGATAAGCGCGGTGCCTGACGTCGGCTCATCCAGGCCGAGGATCATCCGCATTGTGGTGGATTTACCTGCGCCGTTCGGCCCGAGGAAGCCGGTGACCACGCCCGGTTCGACTGCGAATGTGAGGTCGTCGACCGCACGGACCTGACCGTATTCTTTAGTCAGGTGAGAGACTTCAATCATGCGCTTTAGCGTGCCATAGAAGCACGCTTAACGACGACTCGAACCCCGCATGAAGCGGAAACTGACGGATTTCATTCAGCGGAACCCAACGCAACTCCATAGATTCCGCGTTGGGCTCGAGGGGAATCGGTTCGCCGGTGGTCGTGTGGGCCAGCACGGTCGTGTAGGTCCAGCCGGGGTCTTCGCCGGCGGTGACGATGGCATGCTCGACCTCGATGAGCGCGGTGTCCACGCCGCACTCCTCCACCGTTTCGCGCAGCGCTGCCTCTTCGACGGTCTCGTGGGAGTCGCGGGCGCCGCCGGGCAGGGCCCACGTACCGCCATCGGCAACCCAGTGCGCACGGTGTTGCAGCAGCACCGCGTCCCCGGCGCGGAGGAACAGGCCCGCCGCGCCGTGCTTGCCCCACACCGGCTTACCGCCGGGGCCGTCAACCCATCCGTTTCCGTCGCCTTCCATGTGGGCCAGTGTAACCAGATGCCACCAGTGTGGTTGCCGCCGTGGGGGCGTGCGGGGCGCTATTCTGGGGCAATGGCGGTACGGGAGCGTTCAGAGGAGGCAGCGGAGTTCGCTGCCGACGCTGACGTCGCGCTGCCCGATAACGCCGACAACGCCGAGAAGACCGGGAAACGGAGACTTCCCCGTTTCACTCCCCGCAAGAGCCGCAAAGCCCCGGTACTGCCGGAGCAGAACGAGGACGCCTGGCTGGACTCACTGGAGGAAGCCCCGCAGCGCACCGGGTTCAGCGGCTTCCGGGACAAGATCTACGACTCGTTCGGCGGCACCGGCCGCTGGGTCGTGGAAGCGTGGGGGTTCCTGCTCACCACGCTGGGCCGCCTGATCGCGATGATGGTGGCGCTGACTCTCCTGCTGCTAGGCACCGGTTACCTGATGAGCCAGTCGAGCGCGAACCGCGAATCGGCCCTGGATGCGATGCTCACCGCCACGGAGCCGATGAGCAATTCGGCGCACATCCTGTACACGAGCCTGAGCCAGGCGGACACGCTGGCCACCACGTCGTTTGTACAGCCCGGCTTGCAGGACGCGGAATCGCACCGCGAGTACATGGCGGCGATCGATGAGGCAGTCATCGCGGCGGACGATGTGCTGCGCGGCAGCGTGGAAACGCGTGTCGACGACAGCACCGAAGTCCAAAACCACGTCCGCGAAATCCAGCGCCTCCTGCCCCAATACACCGGCCTGATGGAGCGCGCCCAGGCGAACCAGCGCACCGGCAACCCGCTCGGCGTGGCGTACATGACGCAGGCAAGCACGATGATGCGCGAGGAGATGCTGGTCAGCGCCGAGGAGATTCTGCAGCTCACCCGCGCGCAGCTCGGCGGCGAGATGAAGCGCTTGTCCACGCTGCAGTTCGGCCCGCTGTCCGGCCTCCTCATCGCTGTGCTGGCCCTGCTGGCTGCGCAGTGGGCGCTGTGGCGGATGTTCCGCCGCCGCCTCAACCGCGGTTTCCTCGTCGCCACGGCATTCCTGCTGATTGCAGTCGTGTGGGTGGGCGTGTCCAACATCGCCGCGTGGCACGCCGGCACACGCGAGTTCGAAGCCGCAGCTGGCCCGTTCGAGCAGCTCACCGGCGCACGCATCTCCGCCCAGGAGACGCGCACGAACGAGACATTGACGCTTTTGACCCGCCGCTCATCGGAGGGTTCGCCCATGGCGGCGACCGTCGAAGAGGTCCGCGACGCGCTCGACGCGATCGAGAATGAGGATAACGCCGGCGAGGTCGACACAGCCCGCACCGCGCTGAGCGAGTGGCGCCGGGCCCACACCCGCATGATGAACGCGCTGCAGTCGGGTGATTATGAGCGGGCGGTGGACATTGCGGCGTCGACAAGCGATGAGGACAGTGCCGCGAGCGCTTTTTCGCTTCTCGACGACTCCTTGACCGACCTCATCTCCTCCTCCCGCGAAGATCTCCGCGCGGACATCAATGACGGCCTGTCTGCTTCGCGCGCCGTGGCGCCGGGTGTGATGCTGCTCGTGTTCGCGGCTGTGATCGCGATGTGGTTCGGAATCCGTCCACGGATGCAGGAGTACCTGTGATGGGCGCGCGGAAGGTCTTCAGTGTCTCGGTGCTCGCCGCGCTGGGCGCGCTCACTGCGTGCACCCCTGCTCCCCCACCGCCTCCGCTGCCGGCGCCCGACACGGTTCATGATGACGTTCCGCTGCCGCCCGGCGCGGACATCGACATCCCTGGCCTTGAGCCGGAGTCGGCGACAACGACCTTCGAGTGGGAGGGCTCGCTGCGTCCGGATGACAAGAAACCGGAGGAGCGTGTGCCGGACATCGTCAAGCGCGGCCGCCTCATCGTGGGTGTGGACCAATCGCAGTACCTGCTCAGCTTCCGCGACAACGCCACCGGTGAGTTGCGCGGCTTCGAAGTCGACTTGGCACGCGAGATCGCCCGCGACATTTTCGGCGACCCCGACAAAGTCGACTTCCGTTTCGTGGAATCCACCATGCGTACCGAAGCTCTGCAAAGCGGGCAGGTGGATGTGGTGATCCGCACGATGTCGATCACGCGCGAGCGGGCGGAGAAGGTGGATTTTTCGGTGCCGTACCTGGATTCGTCCGTACGCATGCTCGTGCCCGCGGCCTCCGGGATCGAGTCCGTGGAGGATGTCGGCGATGAGCGCGTGTGCGTTGCCGACGGTTCCAACGTGGTCG
Organism: Corynebacterium genitalium ATCC 33030; assembly: GCF_000143825.1. Lineage (NCBI taxonomy): Bacteria > Bacillati > Actinomycetota > Actinomycetes > Mycobacteriales > Corynebacteriaceae > Corynebacterium > Corynebacterium genitalium. The sequence goes on along the minus strand of NZ_CM000961.1, from coordinate 886,397 downwards.
ACATGGCGCGCAGCACCTTTCCCGAACAGGAGGTTCTGCGTACCCGCACGTGGACCGACTGTCTCATGGCAATGCAGCAGTTCCAGGCCGGGTTCATTCTTGGCGACGAAACCATCCTCGCCGGCGCCGCCGCCCAAGACCCGCTGACCACGGTCACCGGTGAGGCTGTGGCGGAGCAGCAGTACGCCATCGGCATCCCCAAGGGCTACGACGGGCTGACCCGCCAGGTCAATTCCACGTTAGAGCGCGTGCGTGACGACGGTACCTGGAACCGCATCTTCGACGACTGGCTCGGTCCCCACATCGCCAGCCGGTCCGCCCCCGCTCTGCAATACCGCCCGGACGAACCCACCGAGCCGGACGCACCGGCTGACACGGAGGTTGAGAATGACTGACGCACCCGAGCCGACCGAGCGCGCCGAGCACCCCGAGCCGACCGAGCGCTCCGAGCACCCCGAGCCGCTTTCCCCCGCCAAAACCCACGCGGTGAAATTCGACCCGTCCGCTGACGGCCCGGGCACAGAAGACCGCGATCCGGATGACGCCGAAAGCACCAGCGCCGTCGCCTTCGACCCCTTCGCCGACGACGATGATGCTGATGATGACGAGTGGGGAGATGACTTCGACCCCTACTCCGGCACCGGCGAGTTCGAGGGCATTCTCAAGGACTTGGACAAGCTGCGCAGCGGCGACAGCGGGGCGACCGGCCCGACCACCGGCCCCGGCACGGACCCGGCCACCGCAGCAGCTACGGCTGCCGCCTCCGGTCCGAGTTTCACCGGTTCATCCAGCACCGGCCCGGCCGGTCTCACGGATGCGCAGCTGCAGGAGCTGCAGAAGAGCACCTCGGAAAGGTCGCGCAGGCAAGCGCTGGAGACGTTCATGGAGCGCCGCGCGACAAAGCGCAAGGGCCGCACAGTGGCCGACGGCATGGTGGAGCTGCCGTGGATCCCGCCGACGGACCCGAAGGATGCGATCAAGGATCCGACGAACGCCGTGGTGAACAAGGGCATCCCGGAACCGCAGCTGCACCCCGGCGATGTCGTGGCCGGCCAGTACGAGATCCAGGGTGTGATCGCCCACGGCGGCATGGGCTGGATTTACTTGGCGCAGGACCACCACGTCGCCGGCCGCGTGGTGGTGCTCAAGGGCATGCAGGCGGAAAAGAGCGTCGACGAGACGGCTGCGGCTGCGGCGGAGCGCGAGTTCCTGGCGGACATCACGCACCCGGGGATTGTGAAGATTTTCAACTTCATCGACGATCCGCGTGTTTCCGGCGGGTTCATTGTGATGGAGTTTGTGGGTGGGCCGTCGTTACGCGAAAGGCGCAATGAGCAGCGCAATCACCTCCTCCCCATCGACCTGGCAATCGCGTACATCCTGGAGGTGCTCCCCGCGCTGGGGTACCTGCACGCGCGCGGGGTGGTGTACAACGACCTGAAGCCGGACAACATCATTGTGGCCGAGGACCAGGTGAAACTGATCGATCTGGGCGCGGTCAGCGGCATCGGCGCGTACGGCTACATCTACGGAACGAAGGGCTACCAGGCGCCGGAGGTCGCGAGCCAGGGCCCGAGCATCACCAGCGATATTTACACCATTGGCCGCACGCTCGCCGCACTCATTTTGGACCTGCCGAAGGAAAACGGCGTGCTCACGATGGAGCTGCCCACGCCCACGCAATCGCCGACGCTGCGCCGCCACATTTCGCTCTACCGACTGCTCGTGCGCTGCTGCGACCCCGACCCGGCGCAACGTTTCTCCAGCGTGGGTGAGCTTCAAGTCCAGCTCCTCGGGGTGTTGCGCGAGGTGCTCGCCGTGCGCGACGGTCTCTACTTCCCGCAGCAGCATTCGCTGTTCTCGCCGCAACGTACGACATTCGGCACCAAGCACCTGGTCTTCCGGACCGATCAGCTTATCGACGGCATCGACCGCACCGCCGAAATCACCCCGTCCGAAGTCGTATCCGCGCTGCCCACGCCCCTGATTGACCGCAGCGATGTCGGTGCGGGCATGCTCACCGGTTCCTCCTACGCCGAGCCGCAGGAAACCCTGGAGACGCTGCGCCAAGCAATGCAGACCCCGGAGTACGAGCACTCCGCCGAGATTCCCTTCGGTGTCGTCCGCGCGATGCTCGACTTGGGCCTGACCACGCAAGCGCGCCACTGGCTCTCCCAACTCAACGAGCGGCTCCGCGAAGACTGGCGTTTCCACTGGTACAGCGGCGTCACTGAACTCGTCCACGGCGACTTCGTGGCAGCGCAGCGCGATTTCGCGCAAGTCCTCGACATCGTGCCGGGCGAGGCCGCGCCCAAACTCGCGCTCGCAGCCGTCGATGAGCTGTTATTGCAGGAAGCTGGCCTGCAACAGCAGCAGCTTATCGACGCCACCTTGTCCCGCCACCTCGCCTCCATCCGATCCGACTTAGGCGAGTTGCCGGACTCCTACTTTGTCCGGCTGGAGAAGGATGGCGACATCACGCCGAACTGGTCGCACATCTCGCAAAAACCGGAGACGCTGCGACTCAATGCAATGCGCCTGTACGCCCTGGTGTGGGCGGCGAACCAGACCACTGTGTCGTCCGCGTTCGGGCTCGCGCGCCAGCTCATCTTCGAAGGCGAAGTGGAAATGGCCGTGGCTGCCCTGGATAAGGTGCCGATGTCCTCGCGCCACCACCGGATGGCCAAACTGACCACGATTTTATATCTGGTCAGCGGGGACCTGACCGAGTCGCGCATTCGCCGCGCGGCCCGGCGCTTGGAGGAGATCCCGACCAACGAACCGCGGCTGTTGCAGATCAAGATCGCTGTACTGCGCGCCGGCCTGACTTACCTGATTGAGCAGGACGTCCTCGAGGCGGCATCGCGCAACCAATTGTTCGAGTATGACTTCACCATCCACGGCCTCCGCCGCGGCCTTGCCATTACCCTGCGAGAGCAAGCCCGGCGCGCACCGTTTGCCCGCCACCGGTATGCACTGGTGGACACGGCGAACCAGGTGCGGCCGGCAACCTGGTTTTAGCCGGGGTTAAATCTCCCTCAGCCACTCACCGAGCCGCTTACCGAAGCTGCGCGCGTGGTGGGTCAGCATGCCCAGCTGGGTGTCGGTGGCGAAAATGCCCATGACCAGGTGGCCGATCGGCTCGTGCTCGATCCTCACCAGTGCCATGAGGTTGTCACCGGGGAGCTCAACGATGACGCTGGTGCTGTGCTCATCACCCAAGACCGGGTCAATGACCTTTGCGTGGGCGGCGGCCACACCGAACATCGACGAGTTGAGCGCCGTGATACGCGATGCGTCGATGCCGTCTTTCAAGCCGATGGAGCACACATGCAGGCCGTCACCGGTGCCGAGGACCACCGAGTGCACACCGGGCACCTCGTTGCGCAGATTCGACATGATCGGCAAGCACGCCTTTGCCAAGTCGCTGGTGGAAAAATCTGTGCCGCGCACGCGACGGTGGCGTCCAATCTGGGTGGACCACTCGTCGACGCCAGCCGTATCGTCGTCTGCGATTTCGGCATCTACTATGTCCGCGTCCGCTATTCGGGCATTAGCGTCCACGTTTCGGTAGAAATTCGCGTCGGGGTTCACAACGTTATTGTCGCCGGGAAAGCGGCGGTTATTCAAGTAAGGGTTCGGTTCGCTCATGGAATTCGCATCGGAGGTCAAGGGATAAGGTGCGTAGTGCTGGGTGAACGTCATGCTGTGGCTCCCACTCGGTTCAAGGCTGCGTCCACAACAGCCGCTACGTCGCCCGCCTTGCGGGGATCAGCGGACATGATCGGCACATCGGGGAAACCGAATGCCGGGATGAGGTGGCGCAACTCGGTCACCGGATCAGGCTGGCCCGGCTCTTTGAAGTTCACCGCGACGACGACGCGGTTCGTCGCCTTCATGTCGTGGATAGCCATGATCCACTCACTAACCTGGTCTTCAAGCAGGTGCTCGTAGCCGAACAGCCAGAGAACCAACCCGGCCTCCGGGTTCATCGCCGGCCCGCGGGCGGCCTGGAAGCGTTCCTGCCCAGGGGTTCCGTAGAGGCCGATGGTGCGGCCGTCGGGACGGTGCCACATTCCGAAATCGATGCCCACGGTGGTCGTCGTTTTAGTGTGCACGTAGAAGTCATCCGATGCTGCTGCGTACACCTCCGTTTGAACGGGCGCAAGCGTCGACAGAGTAGAGATCGCGGTCGTCTTTCCTACTCCCACGGGCCCTAAGAAAACGACCTCACGGTCGACATAAGATCCGACCAGGGCTTCCTTCTCCCACGGCTGCTCTACTTTGGTAGCGCGGCGCGGTCGGTTCACGTCACCAGTTTGACGCCGGTGAACGCCTGCGTACTCTTCCACGGCATTTATCTCCTTGCTTTCTCAACCTAACATTTGTTGTCGCGTCATCATAGGGGTAGCCGCTTTACCCTATTTCTTCCAAATCGCTGTGCGACACTCCCTAGATTGCCGATAATAATGTAACCTACAGAGAAGTAAAGTGACTTTTCTGCTTGATGTGGAAAACCAGGAGTTACTTTCAGTATTGGGTTTCCTCCAAGTTGAGTGCTAACTTTCTCGATTGGATTTCCCGCAAGTACAAACAGATAGGAAGAACATGTCCCACCAAGAAACTCTGAACAACTACCTCAATGAGATCGCCAGCGACCTCGGCGGCTTCATCGGCGCATCGATCGTCGACCTGGACACCGGCATGTCCCTGGCCACCAACTCCCGTTACCCGAACTTCGACCTTGACGTCGCAGCGGCCTACAACTCTGAGATGGTCAAGTCCAAGTTCAAGGCAATGGACGCTTTGAGCATCTCTCGCACTAACCTGCAGGACATGCTGCTTACCCTGAACGACCAGTTCCACCTGATCAAGATGCTGGACAACAACCTCTTCGTGTACGTGGCTGCGTTCTCGGACCAGACCAACCTCGCGCTGATGCGCAACGTGGTCAAGTCCGGCTTGAACAAGCACGGCCTCTCCTGAAGAGCTCGCACTGATAGCGGAGGAGACTCGTCCGCAGGCCAGCCTTTGTGGTCCGTGATCGCGTCTCAGCCCCCATCCATGGACTTCGCGCAACTGCGCGCCATCCAGCCCATGCCTGTGGAGGGCGACCTCCTCTTCGCCGTCAGTGCAGCTGACGCGGGGACTGATCCGCACACCTGAAGAACACCACAAAACCCACGGCTGGGAACCGTTCGCATGAACTGCCCGCCGTGGGTTTTGTCTTGCCCGGGGGCGCGGTCCCCCAGTCGTTTAAGCCCCTTGCGCGATCTGCGCGGACTTCTGGGCGATGGCCAGCTCCTCGTTGGTCGGAACCACGAGGACCTTGGTAGCGGAGTCGTCGGTGGAGATGATACGGGCGTCGCCGCGCTCAGCATTCTTCGCCTCATCTAGCTTCACGCCGAAGCCCTCGAGATTTGCCAGCGCGTCGGCACGAGCCTGAGAGTCGTTCTCGCCGACACCGGCGGTGAAGGTGATGGCGTCAACACGGCCCAGGGCGATCATGTAGGCACCGATGTAGCGGCGCAGACGGTGAATGTAGACGTCGTAAGCCAGTTTCGCCTCGGCGGAGCCTTCCTCGATCATGGTGTGCAGCTCGCGGAAGTCGTTGACACCGGCGATGCCCTTCACGCCGGAGCCGCGGTTGAGCAGGTTATCGATCTCGTCAATGCTCATGCCGGCCTGGCGGTAGAGGTGGAAGATGACACCCGGGTCGATGTCGCCGGAGCGGGTACCCATGACCAGGCCTTCGAGCGGGGTGAGGCCCATGGTGGTGTCGATCGGCTGGCCGCCACGCACAGCGGAGACGGACGCACCGTTGCCCAGGTGCAGCACGATCTGGTTAGTCTCCTCGAGGGGCTTGCCAATCAGGTCCGGGACCTGGGACGCGATGAACTCGTGGGAGGTGCCGTGGAAGCCGTAGCGGCGGATCTTCTGCTCCTTGGCCACCTCCGCGTCAATGGCGTAGGTGGCGGCGTTGGCCGGCAGGTGGTTGAAGAAGCCGGTGTCGAACACACCGATGTGCGGAATGTTCGGCAGCAGTGCGCGTGCCACCTCGATGCCGTCAATGTTGGCGGGGTTGTGCAGCGGGGCCAGTGGAATGAGGTCGCGGATCTGCTCGACCACAGTGTCGTCGATAAGCACTGGCTCGCTGAAGGTCTGACCACCGTGCACGATGCGGTGACCCACGGCGATGATCTCCACCTGGGTCGGGCCAGCGCCGTTGGCATCCAGCATGGCGATGGCCAGCTGCAAGCCGCCGCGGTGGTCACGGATCGGCATGGAGGACTCTACCGCACGACCCTCGATCTTGATCTTGATGTGGCCGCTGGGTTCACCGATCTGCTCAACCAAGCCGGAGACGAACGGGGTGTCTGCGGCGGAGGCGGTCGGGTCGACGATCTGGAATTTGATCGAGGAGGACCCGGAGTTGAGAACGAGTACGTATGCCATGAGTTAGTGTGCTCCTTGTGCCTGGATAGCGGTGATTGCGACGGTGTTGACAATGTCCGGGACGGTCGCGCCACGGGACAGGTCGTTGACCGGCTTGTTCAGGCCCTGCAGAATCGGGCCGACAGCGAGCGCGCCGGCGGTGCGCTGAGCTATCTTGTAGCCGGCGTTGCCTGCCTCGAGGTCCGGGAAGATGAACACGTTGGCTTCACCGGCGACCGGGGAATCCGGCGCCTTCTTCTTGCCCACGCCCGGGTCGCATGCGGCGTCGAACTGCAGCGGGCCGTCGATGGCCACGTCCGGAGCGAGCTCCTTCGCCTTCGCGGTGGCCTCAACAGCGCGGTCAACGTCCGGGCCGGAGCCGGAGGTGCCGGTGGAGTAGGACAGCACGGCGACCTTCGGGTCGATGCCGAACTGGGCGGCGGTCTGCGCGGAGACGGCAGCGATCTCGCCGATCTGCTCCGCGGTCGGGTTCGGGTTCACGGCGCAGTCGCCGAAGGCCCAGAGGCGGCCGCGCATGACCATGAGGAAGATCGAGGACACCACGGTCGCGCCTGGAGCGGTCTTGATGATCTGGAAGGACGGCTTAATAGTGTGCGCGGTGGTGTGCGCGGCACCGGATACCATGCCGTCTGCCAGCCCCTTGTGGACCATCATGGTGGCGAAGTAGGAGATGTCCTTCATGGTCTCGCGGGCCTCCTCGATGGAGATGCCCTTCTTCTTGCGCAGCTCGGCGAAGTCTGCGGCGAACTCTTCCAGCAGCTCGGAGTTGAGGTGGTCAATGATGTTCGCCTTGGATAGGTTCAGGCCCTTGCTGTCAGCGCGGCGGGCGATATCGTCGCTGTCACCCAGGATGGTGATGTCGGCAACGTCCTGCGCGAGGAGTTGGTCAGCGGCCTCGAGAATGCGGTCATCCTCGCCCTCCGGCAGGACGATGTGGGAGCGCTTCTCTTTGGCACGATTGAGCAGCCAGTTCTCAAACACGGCTGCGGACATGACCTGCTCGGTCTCGGTGGTCAGTGCGGTGTTGATGGCAGCAGCGTCAACATCGGCCACCACGGCGGCGACGGTGGCACCGAGCTCATCGATGCGTTTCTTCGCCAGTTCTGCGACTTCCTCGGCGGCAGCGACGACGAGCACGGGAACGCCCAGCGCGGATGCGGCGTCAGCGTCGTAGTTGTAGTCGCCGGTACCGACGATCAGGGAGTCGCCTGCGGACAGCAGGTCTGCGGACACGACGGCGGAAACATCAGCCTCGTGCTCGCTGAGACGCACGGCGGTCAGGTTGGATTCCTGAGCCAGCGCATCTACGTCGATGCCGTCGAGGGTGCGGCCTACCGTGGTGATCAAAACGGACCTGTTAGCCATGGGGATCCTTTCGCGTGGGTTGTGCACATTTGACGTGCGTTGTGAGCCGTCGCGCAGTCGTCGCCGCGCGCGACATTGGTCACCAGTGTAGCCACGGCCATGGGCGCGTGCCTGAAAAAGTCCGCAGGTGAAACGTGATTCACACTTATCGCGCAGCAGCAATTCACGTGCGCACGCCGCGAGCCCCCGCTCGTTGCTTTTCGACGTCCCATCCCCCGCACCACTCAGTACGAATGTAATAGAACGAGCGGTCTAGGTATTATTAGCCAAACCGCTACAATGGCAGGTACTAATAACTATCCATCACTATCACCCCCGAGAAGGACACAGCAGTTTCTATGAGCACTCCCCAGGATTCCCTCCGCGTCGCCGTCGTCGGCTCCGGCCCGGCCGGCATCTACGCCTCCGACCTGCTGATCAAGTCTGACCTCGCCCAGTCCGGCGTAGACGTGAAGGTAGACATCTTCGAGCGCATGCCCGCGCCCTTTGGCCTGATCCGCTACGGTGTGGCGCCGGACCACCCGCGTATCAAGGGCATTGTCAAGTCCCTGCACAACGTGATGGACAAGCCGGAGATCCGCCTGCTGGGCAACGTCGACGTGGGCACCGACATCACTGTTGAGGAGCTGCAGGAGTACTACGACGCCGTCATCTTCGCTACCGGCGCTGTCGCCGACCGCGACCTGAACATCCCGGGCGCGGAGCTTGACGGCCACCACGGCGCCGCCGAGTTCGTCGGCTTCTACGACGGTAACCCGGACTTCACCCGCGACTGGGACCTGACGGCTGAGAAGATCGCGATTGTCGGCGTAGGCAACGTGGCCCTGGATATTGCGCGCGTGCTGGCCAAGACTGCAGATGAGCTGCACGTCACCGAGATCCCGGACAATGTTTATGAGAACCTGGGCCGCTCCGCCGCGAAGGAGATTCACATCTTCGGCCGCCGCGGCCCGGCGCAGGCGAAGTTCAGCCCGCTGGAGCTCAAGGAGCTGGACCACTCCCCCACCATTGAGGTGATTGTGGACCCGGAGGACATCGACTACGACGAAGCGTCCGAGCAGGCCCGCCGCGACTCCAAGTCCGTTGACCTGATCTGCCAGACCCTTGAGGGTTACGCGATGCGCGACCCGAAGGGTGCCCCGCACAAGCTGTTCATCCACTTCTTCGAGTCCCCGGTGGAGATCACCGGTGAGGACGGAAAGGTCACCGGTTTTATCACCGAGCGTACGGAGCTTGACGGCAACGGTGGCGTGACCACCACCGGCGAGACCACCACCTGGGATGTCCAGGCGGTCTACCGCGCGGTCGGCTATCGTTCCGACGCTGTCAACGGTGTTCCCTTCGACGACTACAAGGCCGTCATCCCCAACGACGAAGGCCACGTGCTTACCGAGCCCGGCGGCGACATCGTCCCGGGCCTGTACGCCACCGGCTGGATCAAGCGCGGCCCCGTCGGGCTGATCGGCAACACCAAGTCCGACGCCAAGGACACCACCACGATGCTTATCGACGACTTCCGCAACGGCTCCCTGAAGTTGACCGACAAGCGCGACCCCCAGGACATCCTGGACCTGCTGGCCTCCAAGAACGTCAGCGCGACCACCTGGGAAGGCTGGCACAACCTCGACGCCCACGAGCGCGCCCTCGGCGAAGCCGAAGGCCGCGAGCGCAAGAAGGTCGTCGAGTGGAACGACATGGTCGCCGCCTCGCACCCGGAGTACGAGATCTAGGGGTCTGCGCCGAAACTCTCTAAGTGAGGTCACGGTAGCGTGGCCCCATTTTCGTCTGTCCAGCGCCCACCCGATCTCAGCTAAAGTCAGTGGAGACGGGGGGGTAGAACGTGGACCAAATCGATATTTGGCTGCGGGCAGGACAGCTGCTCGTAGCTTTCCTGGGCTTCTCAGGACTAATTTTGACAATTCACCAAAAGACCGTGAGCGACGCTCGCGCCGAATGGTGGAAACGCTACACGTGCGCAACCGATCTGATTCGCGAGAAAGATGACCAATCGTTCCACTTAGGCATGTTCCATCTGAACATTTTGCTCGAGAGCCCGCTGACGACGCGCACGGAGAAGAAGATCATCCAGGAGCTAGCCATTGCCGGGTCAAACAACGATAATGGGGGCACCGACAAGGAGGCCGATGATGACTTCGAAAATGACTAAAGTAGATCGGCAGCGAGAGTGGGCGAAGCTCGCGGTTAAGGCGAGTCAGCAAACCGGCGAGCCTCTTCCCAGCGATTTTTACGAGCGTACGGGATTGCAAAATCCTGATCCGAAACCGGTTCGCAAGCGCGTCTCGCGCTCGTTCGCAAATCGGTCTCGCGCACGGTGAGTACCTTTGATCAGCGCCGGGTGTACCGTTGATCGACGCTGAGTTAGTGGTTTTCTGCCAACCGCATGCTTCGACGGTCCTACGCAGAGTTTGTCTCTCGCCAGCTGCGCAAAAGACGGTTCTTACGCGGGATCGCGCAAGCAGGCAACTAAACCAATCGAGGCAGGGCTGAGGCGGTGAAGTCACTCTATCCGTCCGCGGCGACTGGGGCCAAGTGCGTTGGATTCGTAGCCCGTCATCCCCAACGACGAAGGCCACGTGCTTACCGAGCCCGGCGGCGACATCGTCCCCGGCCTCTACGCCACCGGCTGGATCAAGCGCGGCCCTATCGGGCTGATCGGCAACACCAAGTCCGACGCCAAGGACACCACCACAATGCTTATCGACGACTTCCGCAACGGCTCCCTGGAACTGACCGACAAGCGCGACCCCCAGGACATCCTGGACCTGCTGGCCTCCAAGAACGTCAACGCGACCACCTGGGAAGGCTGGCACAACCTCGACGCCCACGAACGCGCCCTCGGCGAGGCCGAAGGCCGCGGGCGCAGGAAGGTCGTCGAATGGAACGACATGGTCACCGCCTCGCACCCGGAATACGAGATCTAAGTCCCTAGTGCACTAGGATCTAAAGCAAGGTCCCGGCAACTCGCCGGGACCTTTTTCAGTAGACTTTTCTGTCCGACACGACCAGGAAAGCTAACCAGTTCGCCAGTAGCATTGCACTATGGGGAAAAACGCAGACCGCTCGGTCCGGTTGTGCTATTTGGACGAATCAGAGACTACAGATGACTCTTTCTACACTTTCGGCGCGCTGATGTGCAGCCCGGCGCAAGCCGTGAACGTTGAGGAAGAGATCAATGAGCTCGGCGACCAATTGCACAGCCGTTATTCAACCGTTCTTCCAAGTCAATCAGAATTTCACGCAGTAGAGATTTTTCACGGCAAAGGCCATTGGCGACAAATCGCCATGGCCGATCGTTTCGATCTTTTCTCCGAGATTGTTCAGGTCATCAAAAGGCAGAAGCCCATCTTTGTCACCCGCACGATTGACGAGAATCTCTACCGAGCACGGTATGGAACTAGGGCATTCCCACTTCATCAGCAGACCATGGGTTACATTCTCGACGAAGTAGAGAAACAGATGCGCAAAAACTACTCCGATGATCGCGCTCTCATTTTCGCAGACGAGCACCACTCAGCTAATGACTCTCGTGCGAGCCTACGAGCTGCGAGAGGAAAAGCACTCAAGGGTAAAATTAGTGTCGCCCTGGACCACATCTTTGATACCGCCTATTTTGGCCCATCCGACCACAGCCGCCTATTGCAAGCGGTCGACGTATGTACATATTTTTACCAAAAGGGACGGTTCTCTGCCCCCATGAACAATGCTTGGGCAAGATCTCAGGTCGAGCGCATCTGCTCAGAAGTGGACAGTCTTCTGGAATATGAATATGTGTGGCCCAAGCAGTAGTGAAGGCCCGAGTCCAAGGCTTATGGCCTGCAGGACCTTGAATAATACCCCCGAAATGGGCCGGAGCCGTCCACTTTCAGGGACGACTCCTGCATGCTCACGACGTTACACAGGACGACGCCTTTAGTCAAGACTGACACGCCGCCGGCGCTTCAACCAGTGGTAGCCGACGGTGTGCCATAGAACCCGTGTCAGACTAGAACCCGAAGAAGCCGCGGATCCCGCGCCACAGACGAGCGAGGGCACCTTCGCTGCTGCTACTGCTGCTCTTGTCAGAGCTCCGGTTCTTGCTCTTCTCCGCAGCCTTTTCTTCCTTGGACTCCTTCTCCTGCTGCTCAGGGTCGAAGAGCTCGGACTCGGGCTGAACCTCAGGAGCACCGTTCTCCGACGGAGCTTCTTCCGGGGCAGGTGCCGGCGGCACTGCGCCAGACTCAACCTCAGAGCTGTCTGCTTCAGGTGCCGGCGGGAGCGCACCGCCCTCTACCTCGGGGGCGCCTGCTTCCGGTGCGGGAGGAACGGCGCCGGATTCAACCTCAGGAGCATCCTCGGCCGGTGCCGGTGGCACTGTGCCAGCCTCGACCTCGGGTGCGTCTGCCTCGGGAGCCGGCGGGACAGCGCCCTTGTCGGTGTCGGTGGGCTGCTGAGCGGCTGCACCGATGTGCGGGGAGTAGTTGTAGTCGTGGAAGATGATCTCGTCGGCACCCGCGTTCTTGTGCTCGCTCCTGTTGGCGCCGCTGGTCCACAAGTTGATGCGCAGCTGCTGGGTGCCGGTGTCGCGGGGGACGCGGTGGGTGGAAGTGACGTCGGAAAGCACTTGGCCTTGCTTCGTCTTCGTGATCACGCGCAGGTAGTCCTTCTCCCACTCAGCAATGGTCTGCAGGGTCTGGTGACCGGCCGGGATGTCGAACTCAGCGGGCTTGATGCGGTCCGGGCGTTGAGCCGTGTCCGGGTAGTACGTCACGCCGCCGTGCGGAAGCGGGCGGTTGACCACGCCCCAGCGGCTGATCTCGATGAAGTCGATCTCAGTGGAGCCGTGGGAGTTCTTGTGCACCTCGTCGTACTTGTTCAGCTCGAGCTCCGCCATGTCATACGGGAAGATGCCCAGCACGTTGTGCGGATCCATCTCGTTGAAATCAGCGGAGTACTCAAACGTGTAGGTGCCGTAGCCGGTGGAGTCCACAGCGTTGATCTCCACACCGCCACGAATGCCCTCGTTACGAATCTTCAGGTCGCCGTTGGGCAAAGGCGTTGCGCCGTTGACCCACTTCGCGCGGTTGTCAGCGGGGTCCGCCGCCTGCGGGCCACCGAAGTTCAGCTTGCCCTCCGTCTGGCGGACGGCCCACTCGCAGCCGCTCCAGTCGAATGTGGGGAAATCATAGTCAGTGCTGAAACGCTCACCAGTGCGCTGAATGTGCACCGGCACGTCCGCCTGTGCCTGGGCGGGAATTACTGCCAGCGGCGCGACAAGCGCCGCCGCCACGGTCAGGGAAACTACCTGCTTCTTCATGTTCTCTTTCTTCACACGTCGTACCTTCGCACCCAGGAGAACTGGTTGAACTGTCCCCCTGCAGTGACCACCTTCGGGATGAAACCTTAATCCCTCTCAGGAATGGTATATGTTATTCACTGTTAGGTCCACTAAGTAGTTTGACCTTGCATAATACTACGTATTTGCAGCTAGAACGTGTATGACGTTGGCGCCGATGCTTATGCGGTGCGACACGGAACGCAGATCAAAGCATGAAAAAGCGGGCTGATGCTTGGTTGCATCAACCCGCTCTTAGTTTTCGAGCGATTAGCTCTTAGCCGATGAAGTCAGCGACGTCGTCGCCCTTCTCAGTCGCACCGGACGGCACGGACTGAATCGGCTGGCGGCCTTCACCGGGGGCACCCGGCTGGCCCGTCGTGTTCACCACGCTCGGCTCGCCCGGCTCAGGCTTTTCGCCCGGCTGGTCCGGTTCACCCGGCTTACTTGGCTCACCTGGTTTACCCGGCTCACCTGGCTTGCCCGGTTCACCCGGCTTACCCGGAACCGGCGGGTTCGGGTTAGAGGAGCCCGAGTCCTTACCAAACAGCCAGATCAAACCCGGAACAACCGGAACCAAAAGCAGGAGCCACCACAGCTTCTTCTTGTCCCCGGAGCTACCCGGGTTCTCTGGCGTTTCACCAGGGGTGGTGGTCTCAGAAGTGGTCGTCTCCGACGTGGTGGTTTCCTCAGAGGTAGTGGTCTCCTCCGAGGTAGTGGTCTCCTCCGAGGTAGTGGTCTCCTCAGAGGTAGTGGTCTCCTCCGACGTGGTGGTTTCCTCAGAGGTAGTGGTCTCCTCCGAAGTAGTGGTTTCCTCAGAGGTAGTGGTCGGCGGGCTGGTTTCCTCCGACGTAGTAGTCGGCGGGGTGGTTTCCTCCGACGTAGTAGTCGGCGGGGTGCACTGCCCAGAGTTGGTGAGCGTCACAGCAACGTTCGAGGCATTCTCGTTCTCGATAGTGATCTGCTGCTGGGAGAACGCGGGCGCCTCGAAGGTAACATCTTCGATCGCCGGCTGAACCTCGCTGAATTCGACTACGGTGCCAGCCGGCAACATGTCGTAACCGCGGATAGTGTGGCCATTCTTCACGGTGTCGGTGTAGGTGATCACCTTTCCATCGCGCTCACCACGGCGTTCGCTCTCCGGGTACTTGTTCTCCTCGAAGCCTTCCGGCAGGGTGATCTTCACGTTGACTCGGTAGCCAGCTCCCCCAAGAGCACCGCAGGCCTCTCCGCCCTCGACCTGAACCTTCTTGGTCAGTGAGAAGGAACCCGTGTTGACACCTTCGATGGTGCCGTAGCCTTCGGTGTTCCAGAAGACTTCCGCCTCAGCGCTAGTGGTGGTTTCACCGGCCGTCACCTCGACAGTGTTCGAGTAAGTGTCACCTTCCAAAGTGACCGGGTTCAAACGCTGGGTCCAGTAAGTCAGGTGAATATCCTGGCCCTCTTGCCACTCACCAGTGTGGTCTACACCAGTTTCAGGATCCTTCCCCTTGAGCGGTTTGATCGTAACCGCCAGCTCCTTGCCGTTGTTCAAGATCTCGAAACTTGGATTCAAAGGATGAGTCTGGTTCTGGAGGTTTCGTTGGGAAGCACCCCTACGTTCTTCCCCCTGAACGGGCTCGATGGCGTTGATGTGCTTGTGGTTATCACTCGTAAGCGTATCTCTGATCACGATTTGATCGGAGCCCGCGAATGAGTCATACGGGATTAGGACGTTCCAGAGGAGGTACTCGTCGCTGAGTCCTGCAATGTGAGCACTCTTTTCCAGCTGGTCGACTGGGTTATATTTGTCGATCTTGCCCTGATCCTTCACACCACCAGGCACATTCGCACTGACGGTGCGCTCCTGATTGCCATTTACCGTGAACGGGTAGCTCTCCTCCGTATTGGCCTTTTCGGCCTGGGCGCGCAGCTCGATGACGCCCTTGACGTTGTCCTTTTCCTGGAATGCATTGTTCAGCGTACAAACAAGGGTCTGGGCGCCGTTCGCCACAGAGCACGTACCACCGACGACGCCACCCTCATCTTTAAGGTCGAACTCTGTTCCCGCCTGGGGCTTGAACGTTTCCGGGAAAGCCACTTCGAATGTATCGTCCGCTTTGAATGGAGCGTTTGCAGCCCAGTTCATGGAAACTGAGACGTTATTGCCTTTTACAATGTTGGGGTTTTCGTCCCCCGGCTCAGCCTGCTTAGTGATAGTTACATCCGAGATGGTTACGTCCACCGTATCGGCGTTAGCCGTCGGCACTTGTTTCATACCGAACGCTGCTGCCATCACTACGGCGACGACTGTCACCAGAGCGATCAGCGTTCGACGCAGGCCGACTGTCATGCCGGCTGCATTCTGATTGTTCATGTTCACTCCTGCTTCCTCTAGTTAGGATTCGGCTCAATACCGAAAAGGAGTGCTCGGTACCGCCGTAAACTCGTATCCTCTGCCTCTTATGACGTTGTTTTAAGCATGTTGACAGAGACGGTTGAGATCGTAGCACTGTTGATTAATAGGTCAAGTCTTCGCCAACATTCTTTTAGCGCACCCCCTCTCCCAGCTCAGTGACCGGCGGTTACATATAACCGAGCGCCAAAGTTTCCCAAATGATGTGCAAGTTTTCCGCGCTTCGGGCCTACACTTCTACAAAGTGCGTCAGGTTCCGCCCAGGTTCACGCCATGAAAACTTCGGGACTTTCACAATCAGGAGTTGCGGGCACGATCAGTCCCTATATGATTGACGCGGTAACTACATGCCATCGGTGCATGCTTCGTACCTCCTTGAGCAAGCCTAAGTCGCTAAACCCGTCGATTGTTCCGCTCGAATATACGGGGACCAACGCGCCCCACACGATGCTCACCCTCGAGAAGAAGAAAGCCGGGTAATGAAGAAACGTGCTGTCCACCGTGCCTTCGCTGTCGCGCTCGCGGCAGCGATCACGCTTCCGCCAATGAGCTTCGCTGAACCTGACGATCCAGCGCAAAACGTTTCCCAGGAGTGCGCTCGATTCCGCACCGACTACGACTTCAATACGTTTAACTGGGCCGGTTTCGAATGGGGCGTTCGCGAACGAAACCACTACATGCCATGGGGCGGACCGCAAGCAGCCGCTCCAGGAGAAGAAATCGGCAACTGGGTTAACGGTGCCTCAGTGAATGATGCGGGGGACCTCGCCGTGCGCAACGAAGGAATCCGCGGCGGTGTGGAGCTGATGACCACCGAATCGGTGGGGTATGGAACTTACACCCTCGAATACTCTGCCGACTTCGACCACATGGACCCCAGTAGCGTGTTGGGAATCTTCCTCTACGATCTCGCTGCACAGGTCGACGACACGCACCTCACCCAAGGCGGGTTCACTGAAATCGATTTCATTGAGATCAGCCGCTGGGGCGAAGAAGACTGGCCACTGCCGCATGCTGGCGTCACCTACTATCCCGACGATCTGACCAAGGCCCCGGAACCCGGTGACGGCATGTTCATCAGTGGATTCGATATCCCCGAGGGGCCGCAGAGGTTGACCACGGTCGCCGAGTGGCGCGAAGGTTTTCTCCGCGTGACGACGACAACCTCCGACGGCACTATATTGAGCGATGTCACAGCGACGGAACGGGTGCCGATCGACAACGGCACGCAACAGCTACACATCAATCTGTGGACTTCCGCAGCCAATGAGGAACTCTATCCTCAGGCTCAACCGGATGAGGTCGTCTTCCATTCGTTTACATTCAATCCCGATGCGTCCTGCCCAGAACCATCCCCGGAATCCACCGAAGAAAGCACACCGGCAAGCCCCACTGCCACCGAGGAGAGCGCTGAGCCAACCACCAGCTCCACCGATGCTCCGACAACAGCTCCGACGCCACCCGATTCGTCGACACCATCGGAGCCCTCGACAGCTCCACCACCTTCCAGCGCAGCCACGCCTACAACGACGGATAGCTCTGGAAACGTTGAGACGGATACCGCACCGTCAAAGCTTCCGTTGCCGGTTACTTATCCAAGTGAGTCCCCGTCCGCTCCCGCGTATGGCCGGCCTAACTCTGAAGGTGCTCGGCCTTCTGGTCCCCCCACTGCCCCATCCGCAGAGGGACGGCGACCGATTCAATCAGTGCCGTCCGGCGCGACGGCGTTGACGGATCCAACGGCGCGCTTCATCGGATAAGAACAATCAAGCGGGTCGGCTGCTGAACGCAGTCCACCCGCTTCTTTACGTCCAGCTCCATGTTCATTGATTCAGTTACCAAGCCTTGAAAGAGTCAAGATCGGCCCTGAATATCCATGCAGTTCTCACCCACTTGACGGGAAATAGAAGACGAGCCGAGGGAACGCTCCCTCAGCTCGCCTTTTCTAGGTAGTGGTTAGCTCCTAGCCGATGAAATCAGCAACTCCATCGCCCTTCTCAGTCGCACCAGACGGCACCGACTGAATCGGCTGACGCCCATCGCTGGGCGCACCAGGCTTCACCGGTTGTTCGGGAGTACCAGGCTGCGCCTGCTGGGGCTTGTCACCCTCGCGCGGCGTTTCGGGCTTCGGGTTGTCACCCGGCTTGCCTGGCTGCGGGGTGTCACCCGGCTTACCCGGTTGCGGGTTGTCATCCGGCTTACCCGGCGTCGGGGTGGAAGACGTACCCGGACCCTGGTTGAACAGCCAGATCAGACCCGGAATGACCGGAACCAAAAGCAGGAGCCACCACAGGTTCTTCTTGTCATCGGAGCTTCCCGGCTCCTCCGGGGTGTCCGTGCCCGGCGTATCGGTGCCAGGAGTGTCCGTGCCCGGCGTATCGGTGCCCGGGGTATCGGTGCCCGGGGTATCGGTGCCCGGAGTGGCTCCTGACGTGATCGGGTTCGAAAGGGCGATCTCGAAGCAGTCATTGCCCTTGATCTGGATCGTGACCGTCTTACCCTTATCCTTCACAGGCTTGTCTTTGATGTGGGGGTGGCCTTCCTTCACGATGAAGACCTCCTCGCCGTAACCGAAGCCCCCGAGGTTAGGCTTCTCGCCCTCAGAGAAAGTCACCTTGGTGCCGATCGGGAGGTGCGAGAATGCGATACCCCTCTCGTCGCCGCCGACAGCTGCGTAGGATTCGAGGTCTGCGTCGACGTTGAGCTTCACCTGCGCCTTGTTGTCTCCAACGAGCTCGAACTCTTTACCCTCAAGCACAGCCTCACGGTTGGTGCCCTCCGGGAACTCGAAGGTCATGTTGACCGGGAACTGCTTCCCCTCCGCAAGCTCCTTCGCTTTAGCCTTATCCTCATCGGTCAGCTTCGAGTAGTCGATCTGCTTTTTGATGTGGAACTCGCCCGGAACCGTCTTCCTGATCGGGTTCGTCAGCGTGACCTCGAAGCAATCGTCGCCTTCGAACTCAATGGTGACGGTCTTGCCCTCATCTTTCAGAACTCTTTGATCGCCAGGGGAGACCTGCTCAGCGATGAACCTCTCCTCGTCAAAGTGGAAACCCTCAAGCTCCGGCTTGCCGGTCTCCGAGAGGGTCACCTTGGTGCCTGCCGGGATCTCCGAGAACGCAAGTCCCCTTCCATCTGGGTAGTCGTCAGTACCAACGGCGAGATCGACGGTCTTGGTGTTGTTGCCATCCAGCCCAAGCTTCGCCGGAGCGGTCTCACCCTCCGGGAACTCGAACTCCATGGTCACCTCGAAGGTGGCGTCCTTCAGCTGCGCCTCCGCATCGGGCATATCCTCGTGAGCCAGGTTCGAGTCTTCGATTTCCTTCTTAATGTGGAACTCGCCCGGTTCCCCATCAGTGTGCGCCCGCTCAGACTCGTGCTGCTCGGCACGCTCTTCAGCCTCGGATTCGGCAGTCTTGGCCTGTTCCGACTCGCCGTGAACGTGCCCATCTTCAGTCGCGTTAGCTGTGGGAACAACATTGCCCCCGAAAGCTGCAGCGACGAAGACGGCGAAAACCGTCACCAACGCGATGAGGGTTGCACGCAGGCCTTTACGGCCCACGAGACTACGCTGCGCGTCCATGAATCACTCCTTGATTAGTCGATATCTGTTTCGTCCTGATGGCGATACCGACAAGAGTGATCGGCACGTCTCGAACGTCGCTCACAGTTTTAGTTTAAATTCTTAGGTAACTGTCAGAGCACGTTGAGCATCGTACCCAGTTTTCAATTATATGTAAAGGCTGACGGAGAACTTTCTACGAAATTCCTGAGCAAGGCTTAAATTGGTTCTGCAACAACGAATACGTTGTCTGCATAACCGAGCGTTCCACCGACGAACTCACCACCGCATGTGATCAACACGAGCTTGTTCTCACCAGTCGAATCATTCACCTCTTCAGGCAGAGCCCCCTCCTTGGAGGCGCGGAAGGGGGGTTTGGTGACGCGGTAGGTGTGGGTGGTGCCGTCGATAAGCACGGAGACCTCATCGCCCGCCGCAAGCTGCGTGAAGTTGTAAGCGAAACCCTGGCCCTGCGTCTGGTGGTTGACGTGCCCGGTGATCACGGTGGACCCCTTCGACTCCGGATCGCCCGGAATCGCGGACGACGCGTACCACCCGAGACGACTGACGTCCTCCGGCGGAATGAGCGCACCCTCAGCCGTCAGGCCCACCATCTCGACCGGCGCGGTGCCGATGCTCATCTGCAACGCCATCTCATTGATGTCCTCATGGCTTTGAGGGACCGGTTTGAGCTCCTCTTCCTGCTGACCGGAATCGTCGACATAGCCGTCCTCGATAATTTCGGGCGCCGCGCTCGTCTGAGGCTGCGGTGCTTCCGACGCCTCCTCTGTGTCGTCGCTTCCTCCCCACGGGATGAAAACAATGGCGCAAATCAGGGCGACTGCGCCGATTAGCGCAGCGAGGATCAGGGGCAGCTTCTTATTCGAGCTTTCGGTCGCTTCGCTTTCCCGGGTGTCATCCGGGTACTTACCGTAGGAAGTATCTTCGGGATCCGGCAGGTTCTTGGGGTTTGGTGTCGCAGTACTCATCGCGAAATATCCTAAATCATACTTGGGCTGGAAAGCGACATCGATACCCAAGCAATTGTCATTGTCTTGGGAGGAAACTAAAAGACGGGCTAAAGGATTTCTCCCTTCAGCCCGTCTTGCACGGTGAGCGGTTAATTTTTAGCCGATGAAGTCCGGGACGTTACCGCTCTTCGCAGTCGCGCCGGACGGCACAGACTGGATGGACTGGCGGCCGCCACCCGGCTTACCGGGCTGTGCGGGTTGCCCACCAGGGGCTCGTCCAGGCTGGCCGGACTCAGCCTGCTGGGGTTTGTCACCGCGTCCACCCTTGGGTTCATCGCCTTGCTTGCCCTTGGGTTTGTCACCCTGGCCTTCCGAACCACCTGGCTCGTCCGTAGCGGGCTTATCTCCCCGGCCCGGCGCTGGCTCACCCGGGGATGGCTTGCCCGGTGCCGGGTTCGAGGAACCGCCCGGGAAGTTGTCGATCAACCACTTACCGATCGGAATGACCGGGACCAGGAGCAGCAGCCACCACGGGAAGGCAGAAGAACCTTCCTTGTTGGCGTCGTCGTTGCCGTTGGTTCCGCCGTCGTCTTCACCGTCGGTTTCTCCGTCGGTTTCGCCGTTGTTGCCGTCGCCGTCGGTTCCGTCACCGTTGCCACCGGTCTCACCGTCATCGTCACCGTCGTTGGTTCCGTCACCGTTGCCACCGGTCTCGCCGTCATCGCCACCGGGGATGGTCTGCTCATCCGTGGTGGTCGGCTCCGGCTGCTCATCCGTCGTGGTCGGCTCCGGCTCCTCATCCGTGGTGGTCGGCTCCGGCTGCTCATCCGTGGTGGTCGGCTCCAGCTGCTCATCCGTGGTGGTCGGCTCCGGCTGCTCATCCGTCGTGGTCGGCTCCGGCTGCTCATCCGTGGTGGTCGGTTCCGGCTCCTCATCCGTGGTCGTCGGCTCCGGCTGCTCACCCGTGGTGGTCGGCTCCGGCTGCTCCTCCGTCGTGGTCGGCTCCGGCTCCTCATCCGTGGTCGTCGGCTCCGGCTCCTCGTCCGTCGTCGTCGGCTCCGGCTCCTCGTCCGTCGTGGTCGGTTCCGGCTCCTCGTCCGTCGTGGTCGGCTCCGGCTGCTCATCAGTCGTGGTCGGTTCCGGCTGCTCCTCCGTCGTGGTCGGCTCCGGCTCCTCGTCCGTCGTCGTCGGTTCCGGCTGCTCATCAGTCGTGGTCGGCTCCGGCTGCTCCTCCGTCGTGGTCGGCTCCGGCTCCTCATCCGTCGTGGTCGGCTCCGGCTGCTCATCAGTCGTGGTCGGCTCCGGCTCCTCGTCCGTCGTGGTCGGCTCCGGCTGCTCATCCGTTGTCGTCGGCTCCGGCTCCTCATCCGTCGTGGTCGGCTCCGGCTCCTCGTCCGTTGTGGTCGGCTCCGGCTCCTCATCCGTCGTGGTCGGCTCCGGTTCCTCGTCCGTCGTGGTCGGTTCCGGCTGCTCATCCGTCGTGGTCGGCACCGGCTCCTCGTCCGTTGTGGTCGGCTCCGGCTCCTCGTCCGTTGTGGTCGGTTCCGGCTCCTCGTCCGTCGTGGTCGGCTCCGGCTCCTCGTCCGTTGTGGTCGGCTCCGGCTGCTCCTCCGTGGTGGTCGGCTCCGGCTGTTCCGTTGTAGGCTGCGGACAAGACTCGATCCTATTGGTCAGCTCGATAGTCGCATTCTCTGCGGCGTTCTCGATCGTCACGGTCTGGCCCGGGCTGTAATCCGGATCAGCGAATTCAACACCTGCGATGTCCGGCTTCACCTCAGTAATGGTAACTTTCGAACCCTGCGGCAGAGAGTCGTAACCGGTGAGCGTCGTACCGGGCCGAAGGGCCGCGGTATAAGAAATCTTGCCGTCGGCGGGCTGCGCCTCAGTCTGCTTGACCGTTCCCGGGAACTGGAAGTTCGGCCCGACCGAGTCCCTCACGTCGATGTCGACCTGGACCGTAAAGGGCTCCTCGATTCGTGCAATGCACTCCTGCTCACCGATCACGGTCTTCGTCAGTGCGAATGAGCCGCGCTCAACACCCGCACCCGCTGCAGCAGCAGCGGCGTCGTAGGTGTGCTCCCCAGCGTTGCGCTCCTCAGCCGCAGTCGTGGTCTCGATGCCCTGCGAGTCAGTAACAACGACGTTCGCCGAGTTTTCGAACTTATCACGGTCCTTCGGGTCACCGACGAATTCCGTCTGGTAGGTGATCTTCAGATCCCACTCTGGGTTCCAGCCACCCCTCCGAGGGGCGATGTCCGCAGCGAAACCGCGACCCCCATCCTGGGCGGTGACGTTGCTGTTCGGCCACGCCTGATTCTTGCGACTCAGATCCTCCTGGTAAACGTACACAACCCTGTTGGGGTCATCAAACCCGACGTAGGCGTGGTTTCGGCTTTGCAGCTGGTCAGTGATGCGGACAGACCTGGCCTGACCGTTCTCATCAGTGAGGTTCTCAGCGGGGATGATGATCGTCCAGTCGATGACATTGTTTACGTAATCGATGGTTCCGTACTTCGAAACGCGGTCTTCTTTGCCTTCCGGCAGCACGTACGGCACCACGCTGCCGCCAGGGATAGCAACGGAGAGCGGTTCACCGCCCGGTACGGTGTTGAACTTCCAATCCGGGCCTGGGGTCTCACCGAGCCCCACACTCAGGCCGATCGAGCCAGTCACACTATCCTGATTGATGTCCCGGTTGAAGGTGCAAACCAGGGTTCGTTCCTGCACTTCGCACGACCCAGCCTCTTGACCCGACACGCTGAACGGCAGCTTGTTAGCAGGCGGCAGGATCTCTGTCGGGAAGTCGATGGACATTGTCTGGCCCTGCTCAATGGTGCCGTTTGCCGTCCACGGGAAGCTGAGGCTCACACGGTCACGCGTATCCAACTGCTTGTCAATCGGCTGACCGTTCTGCGTCACTGTCGGCTGCCCAAAGGTCACCGGTGCCGGGTTAGCATTCTGGGCCTCCGAGCTCGGCACAAGATTGAACATGGCTCCTGTAATGAACAGAGCAAATGCCGTCACTACGGCAACCAAAGTCCTGAGCAGGCCAGCAATTTGCACGCCGCGTTGTTGATCTTTCAAGGGTCGCTCCCAATCGTGATTTGCAATTTGGCCCGAGACCCGGACATCTTCCGTGAGAATCGTTTTACTTCCTCCGGAACTCGCACCGAGCCCACATGGCCGCCTCCGCCTGTTCCAAGGCGGTATACAGCTTAGAAGTTATCACGTACAGGACATTGCCGGATAGTCCCCATGGCAATAACTTCATTGATGGAGCAAGAAAGTCGACTGGGAAGGCTCCGTCGAAAAGCGAAAAGCTTTCACCGCTCCATGATGTCGTTGCGCACGATCGTCTGGTCGCGGCCCGGACCCACACCGATGTAGGACATGGGGGCACCGGAGAGCTCCTCGAGACGCAGAACGTAATCCTGGGCGCGCTGCGGCAAATCGGAGAACTCCCTACAGCCGGTGATGTCCTCGTCCCAGGCGGGCATGGTCTCGAAGATCGGCTCCGCGTGGTGGAACTCGGACTGGGTCAACGGCATCTCGTCGTGGCGCACACCGTCGACGTCGTAGGCCACGCAGATCGGAATCTCACCGATGCCGGTGAGCACGTCCAGCTTGGTCAGGAAGTAATCGGTGAAGCCGTTGACGCGCGCGGCGTAACGGGCGATGACGGCGTCGTACCAGCCGCAGCGGCGCTTACGACCGGTGTTCACGCCGACCTCGCCGCCGACTTCCTGCAGGTAGTCGCCCCACTTGTCAAAGAGCTCCGTCGGGAACGGGCCCGCACCCACACGCGTGGTGTAGGCCTTGACAATGCCCAGCACGCCCGTGATCTGCGTCGGACCGATGCCGGAACCGACGCACGCGCCGCCCGCCGTCGGGTTCGAGCTGGTCACAAACGGGTAGGTGCCGTGGTCAACATCCAACATGGTGGCTTGGCCGCCTTCCATGAGGATGTGGTGGCCTTGGGCGAGGGCGTCGTTAAGCGTGCGCTCCGCATCGATGACCATGGGCTTGACGCGCTCGGCGTACCCCATGAAATAGTCCATGATCGCGTCGACCTCGATGGCCTTGCGGTTGTACATCTTCACCAGCATCTGGTTCTTCACGTCCAGGGCGGACTCGATCTTCTGGCGCAGGATGGACTCGTCGAACAGGTCCTGCACGCGGATGCCCACGCGCGCGACCTTATCCGCATACGTCGGACCGATGCCGCGCCCCGTCGTGCCGATCGCGCGTTTGCCCAGGAATCGCTCCTGCACGCGGTCGAGCGTCTGGTGGTACGGCGTGACCAGGTGCGCATTGGAGCTGATCCGCAGGCGCGACGCGTTGGCGCCGCGGGCCTCCAGGCCGTCGATCTCCTCGAACAGCGCCTCGAGGTTGACCACCACGCCATTGCCCAGCACAGGAGTCGCGTTTTCAGACAAGACGCCCGCCGGCAGCAGCTTGAGCTCGTACTTCTCGCCGCCGACGACCACCGTGTGACCAGCGTTGTTGCCGCCGTTGGGTTTGACCACGTAATCGACCTTGCCGCCGAGGATGTCCGTGGCCTTACCCTTGCCCTCGTCGCCCCACTGCGCGCCGACAATGATGATCGCAGCCATGATTCGCTCCTTTGCGCTGGTTCGCGTCAAATTCCAGCGTCATTGTAGCGTGATGCGCATGCAGCTCATTCATTGCGCGTGCGCGTCCGGGGTCACGGTTCCAGGCGCTTCCGCCCATTCGCTTGCCGACGTCCCCACCCGCCGCGACCTCACCTTCCTCGACTCTTTAGCCGCGTCGCTTTTGCCCGGTGGCACCGTTCCTTCCCTAACGGAGATCACGTCCTCGCCGTCGGTGCCGCACATGGGGGAGCCGGCGTTGGCCGGGCAGGCGCCGTTAGAGCGCTTACGGGTCGTGGTGTCCGGGTCTGATGCTGCCCTGGGAGCTGTACTGACGCGAATGATGCGGGCCGACTATATGTGGGCCGAGGTCGCCTACGTACCCGTTGATGTGGGGTCGCCGGCTGCGGTGCTGTGGGGGTTGTCTGAACTATCTACGTCCGATGCAGTCGCGTTGGCCGTGTCGGGCGGCGTTGCGCCGCTGCCGTGCATTCGGAATGACTCCGGTGTCGTCGTCGCCGGGTCTGCTGTTATTGGCAGCGCCGATGGAGGCCCATATATAGGTGAGGTTGTTGTCGACCAAGACGTGCTGCTGTTCAACGAGTCTGCGTCGCCGGGTGTGCCGGGCCCCTACGGGGTGCGGCTCGTGCCGACAGTTGGCGCGCCCGGCCTGGCCGCCGCCCAACTGGTGACTCCCGCGTCCGGAGTGCGGCGGCGTTTCCGGCGCGACGTGCCGCCGTCGGTTACGGATCCCTCGACCGTGTTGTCCGGGCGAGCGCTCCAGGCCGGAGGGCCGGCGATCGCTGTCACCGTCGACGGAGCGCAGGCGCCGAGGGCCGCCAACCGCGTAACGTTCTACCGGCACTTGAGGGATATTCAGGCAGTGCGGGCTTAGTTCACGGGAGGGTCCTCCGCGTAAAACGACGGCGAATTTTCCCGGGTGCCGCTTTCCGCCGATATGTGATTTATCTCACATTATCGGGTTTACAGGCGGCCTGTGACCTTTTCGTTACCTGGGCGAGACTGTCCGTTAGTTACCTGCGAGTGCACACCTGCACGTTTGCGCTGGTAACCGTTTATGGCGCGACATATTAACCATTTCTGTGACGTGCGCCCTCAATCTTTCGATTGATCTATGGGCAGTGGGGGTCCGCCGGTGCAGCCGCAGCGATCCATGGCTACGTTGGTGGTTGTTCGATTTCGACAAACCACTTAAGGAGAACACGCCAACATGGCTGACTACAACCGCATTGAAGACCTTGCAAACGCAACTGCATACGACGTTAATGGCGACAAGGTTGGTGGCGTAAAGGACGTTTACGTTAACGACACCACCGGCCAGCCGGACTTCGTCTCCGTCAACCACGGCCTGTTCGGTGGCGGCGACTCCATCGTCCCGCTGCGCGGCCACTCCCTGCAGGACGGCGAGCTGCACTTGGCCTTCGCTAAGGACCGCATCGAGGACGCCCCGGACCTGGACGAGAACGGCCACCTGACCAACGCTGACCAGGAGGCTTTCTACCGCCACTACGGCCTCGAGGGCGTTGAGGACCGTACCCAGTACGAGACCGGCGCTCCGGCTGCTGGCGCTGCTGCCGGTGCAGGCGCTGGCGCTGGTTACGGCGAGCACGCTGCTGACCGCGACCGCGCTGAGTTCGCTGACCGCGAGGGCGTTGCTGCAGACAACGACGGTTCCATCGTTCGCTCCGAGGAGCAGCTGAACGTTGACAAGGACCGCGTCGAGTCCGGCCAGGTCCGCCTGCGCAAGTACGTCGTTCACGAGACCGAGACCGTTGAGGTTCCGGTTGAGCGCGAAGAGGTCCGCGTTACCCGCGAGCCGATCTCCGAGGCAGACCGCGCTAACTACGACGGCCAGCTCGGCGAGCAGGAAGCATCCGTCACCCTGCACGAGGACCGCGTGAACGTTTCCAAGGAGTCCGTGCCGGTCGAGAAGGTCTCCCTGGACAAGGACACCGTTCGTGAGACCCACCAGGTCACCGAGGACGTCGCCAAGGAGCGCATTGAGACCGATGGCAACGTTGTCGACGAGACCGCGCGCGACATCCGCCCGGAGGACCAGCGCTAAAAACGCCGCTTAGCGCCTAGCGCTAAGTAGTCTCTCTTTCTGGAGAAAGGCCCCAGCTTCGGCTGGGGCCTTTCGCGTGCCCGGACGTTGGTGGCGCCTTGACTACAGTGCTCCCCTGTCTGCCCTGCCCCTCCCAGCCGTGCGCCCCGCTCCCCTGGCGCCCGCTCCTCCGCTTAGCCGCTGGAATACTGCTCGAGCTTATTCGCTAGATCGCATGCTTTTGACCTGCAGGTTTAGATGAGCAGTATTCCTGAAATTGCCCAGTAGTATTCCAGCCGGCGGACGAGGCCGCCCTGAGTTAGGCGGGTTAGTCCTTATCCTCCGAGTCCTCGGCACCTTCGGGATCCCCTGCATTCTCAGCTCCGGGCCTGCGCGACTCGCGCAAGTCCGGTTCATATGCCGGGGTCTCAGACGTCGGCGCCAGAACGGCGATAGCGGACTCGCGGGACCAACCGCAGATCTGCAGCATGTCAACGATCAGGGAACGGGATTGCGCCAGCACCACAGCCGCGGACAGGGCGGGCCGGGATTGTGACGAGTTACCACTGTCGCCAGGAGAAGAAGCAGCAGGCGCATGAGTCGACGAGTCCGACCGGGAGAACACGCTCTCCGGAGCCCCGCCGGGCGGCTGGGCGGACGGGTCGAGAACGTCAAGACCAGCTTCGGCAGCTAGGTCGCGCAGCCGGTTCGTCAGCGCGGGCACGCCCTGCGCCTGGGAGATCTTGGCGTTGACGTCCAGGATGGCGGCGAGGTCCAACGTGATGGCGGACAGTTGGTCGAGTATCCAGATCTGTTTCGGGGAGACAGGGTCGTTGTCCTCGGCCAGGACGAGGGCACGGCGGGCCAGCACACGCGTCGTGCGGATTGCGTTGTCGGTCGGCGTGACCATCTTCTCTAGCGCGTCGACGTACCGGCGGGAGCGCCACAGAAACGGAGATAGCCGCGCAGATTCGCGGCCGGATTTCGTGGCAGCCGTGATCGCCTCGATGTCGTTCTGGGTGCCGCGGATGGCCGACAAGGCTTCGGCTACTTGGGTGGGGTCTTGTGTGAGGAGGGCGTGGGAGACGTCGTTAAGCACACTGCTGAGCACGCGCAGAACGTTGGAGATTTCGTGGCGTGCTGTCGCGAGCGGCGCTGATGGCAGCAGCGCAATCACCGCGAGGCCGACTGCGGAACCGATGAACGCGTCAATCGTGCGGTCGATGCCGGTGACGTCCGCGTCGGGCGGCATGATTGTGGCGATGAGGATCGAGCCGATGGCCACCTGATTCGCCACCAGCACCGACTTCGAGAAGAATCCCGCGAACAGCAACGACACCCCGACCGCCAGCGCGATCTGCCAACCGCCGGTGCCCAGCGGGGCGAAGAGGAAATCACCGACAAGGACACCGAGGATGCACCCGAGGGCCATGTCGAAGGCACGGTTGATGCGCTCGCCACCCGAGATGCCCACGATGATGACCACGGAAATCGGCGCGAAGAACGGCTGCGGGTGCCCCACCCACTCATGCGCGATGAAGTACGCCAACCCGGCCGCAATGCCCACCTGGATAGCCGCCAGCAGACGCTGGCGCACACGCCGAAACCGCGCGCCGATCGAGTTCTCGACGGCCACGATGCGCTCACGGGTGGACATCTTCTCCATACAGACATGGTAAAGGCCCCAGTCAAACCGGGGCCTTCAACGGAGAAAAACGAGTGTTTAACTGGACCTACTTGGACACGGTCTTGCCCACAGACTTCAGGTTCTCGCAGGCCACGACAACACGGTCAGCCATGGACTGCTCGGCCTTCTTCATGTAGGAACGCGGGTCGTAGGCCTTCTTGTTGCCCACCTCGCCGTCGATCTTCAGCACGCCGTCGTAGTTCTCGAACATGTGGGATGCCACCGGACGGGTGAAGGCGTACTGGGTGTCGGTGTCCACGTTCATCTTCACAACACCGTAGGACAGAGCCTGCTCGATCTTCTCCGGCTCAGAACCGGAACCGCCGTGGAAAACAAAGTCGAACGGCTGGTCGCCCGCGGACAGGCCGAGCTTCTCCACAGCGGCCTGCTGGCCCATCTCCAGCACCTCCGGCTTCAACTTCACGTTGCCCGGCTTATACACGCCGTGCACGTTGCCGAAGGTCGCAGCCAGCAGGTAACGGCCGTTCTCGCCGGTGCCGATCGCGTCGATGGTCTTCTCGAAGTCCTCGCGCGTGGTGTACAGGTTCGCGCCGGCCTTCGCTTGGACGCCGTCCTCCTCGCCGCCGACAACGCCGATTTCCACCTCGAGGATGATGTTCGCCTTGCGCGCCTTCTCCAGCAGCTCCTGGGCGATCTCCAGGTTCTCGTCGATCGGGATAGCGGAGCCGTCCCACATGTGGGACTGGAACAGCGGCAGCTCGCCGGCGTCCACGCGCTCCTGCGAGATCGCGATCAGCGGACGCACGTACTCGTCCAGCACTTCCTTCTGGCAGTGGTCGGTGTGCAGCGCGACGTTGATGTCATAGTGCTCCGCGACCTCGTGCGCGAACGCAGCCAGTGCCTTCGCGCCGGCGACCTTGTTCTTCACCGACTGGCCGGAACCGAACTCCGCGCCACCAGTGGAGAACTGGATAATGCCGTCCGACTCCGCCTCCGCGAAACCGCGCAGAGCAGCGTTGATCGTCTCAGAAGACGTGCAGTTGATGGCCGGGAAGGCGAAGCCGCCCTTCTTGGCCGTATCGAGCATCTGGTTATAAACCTCAGGGGTTGCAATAGGCATGGAGAGTCCTTTTCACTCGCGTGCGTCTGACACCCCCAGTATGCCCGTGTTGCAGCCCCGGCGCAGCAGCTTTCACCTCGCCGTGAGTTTCGCCGCGGCCTCCAGAAGCATCCAGCCAGACAATTGCACCGACAGATCACGTTCAGCAATGCGCGGTGCACTCACCGCTTCGCTTATCGACGCCGGCCCCATCCCATAGTTATGCGGCAACCTCGCCCCGCGAGTCCACCGGGCCGGGAAAATCGGCAGGCCATCGACCTCGAGACGGTTCGACCACAGCGCCTCCGCACTGGCCATGACCAGCCGTTCCGCGGCCTTGGCGGTGGCGGCGTTGGCGGGGTCGTCTGGCAGGCGCAGCGCCACATCCGCGAGGTAACGGGCCAGGATACCCTTGAACAGGCCGCCATCACCGGCCGCTGCCCCATCAGGCCCGCCGTCCGCCGGGTTATCAATCACACCGGCCGGGGTTGCCGAGTGCATCCCGATCGCCTGGACCAGCGCACGAATCTGCGCAATGTACTCCATCTGCGCTTCCGGCTGGTCCTCCAGGGCCAGGGCGATCTCGAGCGCCGCGCCCAGGACCGTGCCTTGGTTGTAGGTGTAGGTGATGGAGGTGGGGCGGGGGCCGTCGACAAGCAAACGAATTCCGTCCTGAATCAACCCGCTATCCGCGTGCAGGTTGGTGAAGATCCAGTCCAGCACCTCGCGTGCCTTATCCACCCTGCCCGTGCGGGCCATCATGATCGCCGCCGGGCCGTTCGCCGGGACGTTGAAGAAGTTCTCGTCCGTGCGCCACGGCAGCACACCGGTCAACGAATCCAACCCGGCAAGAATATTGAACTCCAGGTCGACCAACTGCTTCGGGCGGCTAACCTGCTCCGAATCCGTCACTCGGTTGAGTGCCAGGGCGAGCCAGGCCTTGTCGTCGTAGTAGCGGTTCTTGCTCACGTTGCCGCGGTTGCGGATCCGGATCGCGCGCATTGTCCGCACGATCACCGCGCGGCGGGCCTTCGTCGATCGGCGCTGTTCCGCATCGATCAAACAGTCCAGATAGTGAGCCTGCCACCAGTAATGCCACGTCGCGAACGTTTTCTCCCGCGCCGTTGGCGGCCACGCCGTCACCGCCAGGTTCGTTCGGGGAAGCCCCCACAGGCGCGAAGCGTGACGATCCTGAATCGCCATCTCCGCCAAATCCGCCCTGTGCGCCCACGTCTCCGGCACGGGGCCAGCGTTCCCACTGTTCACGAATCTCCTACCTGACAGATCTCTAGTAATGCCGTTCTAATTATCGCAGCTTTCAATGCCCACGTTAGGTTTTACATTCTCCCGCAAGTATTTTCCATGAACTTATGAGATTCGCTGGGGGTGTGTCACATGCCGGCGCGTTTGGGGCGCGGTGCGCGCGTGGTGCCGGCGCGTTGCGGGCGCGTCTAGCACCGTAGGGCCCATCCCGAACTCAACCCCGCCCGCCCCATGGATCACATGCAACCCATCCACCTCTACCGTGTTGCCCGCGGGGCGTTCGAGTGACTGCGCTGCGCAAAACTTTACATGCGTTCAAACTTATGCTTACAAACATGCAGGTAGAGAATTTCTAGCGCTCTACCAATATCATCGGAATGTCAACTTTTGCACACGGGACATCCGGACCGAGCCCGGCACCAATTTCACCGGCGCTGCGGCGGCCCCGCTTGCCCTCACCACGCGTGGGAAAGGTCTGCGTGCTGACGGATCCACGTGTGCATCGCAATCCCAGCCGCAACCCCGGCATTGATCGACCGTGTCGAGCCGAACTGAGCGATCGAACACGTCATCACCGCCGCTTGCTGAGCCTCCGCGGTCACGCCGGGACCTTCCTGGCCGAACAAGAGGACGCAATCGCGGGGTAATTCGGCTGTTTCGAGGGGCACGGAGCCGGGAGTGTTATCGATCGCTACGACGGCAACGCCCCGCGCAGTAGCCCATTCCAGCAGGTCATCCACCGTCTCGTGGTGGATGATGTGCTGATAGCGGTCGGTCACCATCGCCCCACGCCGATTCCACCGCTTGCGACCGACGATGTGCACCGCCTCCGCCATGAAAGCGTTCGCCGTACGGACGACAGTGCCGATGTTCATGTCGTTCTCGAAGTTCTCGATCGCGACGTGGAACGGGTGCCGCCGCTGATCCAGATCTTCCCGGATCGCCTCGAGCGACCAGTACCGGTACGCATCGACAACGTTGCGGCGATCGCCGTCCCGGAGAAAATCTTGGTCGTAACGGGGATCGGTAGGCCACTCCCCTTCCCACGGGCCGACACCGTGGCGGCCTTCCTGCCACTCGGTGGGGCCGCGGTCATGCGGGCCGCGGTCGGACTCGGGGTTATGCAAGGTCGAGGTCTTCGAGGCCGAGGAGGTGGCGGTAGGTGAGGCCGGCGTCGTTAAGCGCTTGGGCGGCACCCGTGGCACGGTCGACGACGGTGGCGACCGCAACCACCTCGGCGCCCTCCTCGCGGCACGCCTCGACGGCGGTGAGCGGCGAGTTGCCCGTGGTCGTGGTGTCTTCAACGACCAGTACGCGCTTGCCCTCGATGGATGGGCCCTCGATACGGCGCTGCATGCCGTGCTTTTTGGTTTCCTTGCGGACGACGAACGCGTCGATACGGCGACCGGCCGCGTGCATGATCGCGGTCGCAACCGGGTCCGCGCCGAGGGTGAGCCCGCCGACGGCGTCGAAGTCGAGGTCGGAGGTCATCTCGCGGATGAGCTTGCCAATCAGCGCACTCGCCTCATGGTGCAGAGTCGCCCGGCGCAGGTCAACGTAGTAATCCGCCTCGGCGCCGGAGCTCAACGTCACCTTGCCGTGCACGACCGCGAGCTCCTTCACCAGCTCCGCAAGCCGGGCCTTGTCGCGCGGGTTAATCCCCGGGTGGGTGCCCTCCGGGTACTGCTTGCCAGTCGGGTTCGCGGGATTGAAGTCACGCGCGGGGGTCGCATAGTCAGGCTGCTGTGGAGTATTCATGCTCCCCAGGGTAGCTGTTCAGCGTTCAGACTCGCTGCCGCCGTCGCGGAAGATGGAAGGGGGTAGGGGTTTGCGGGTGACGCGGGTGCCGTCGTTAAGCATGCGCCTGCGCTCGCCCGTCGCGATGGCGTTGACCTCGTCCGATCCGACTTCGCGGTCCTCGATTGGGCCGCGCGCGCCGCCGGTGAGACGCGTGGGCATTTCGACGGGATCTTCCGGGCGCACCACTTGCGGCCGCGACGGCTCCTCGGGTTCCTGGGGTTGCGCCGCGCTGGGCATCTGCGGCTCCCCCATCTCGCGCGACGGGCTGGCCACCTCCAGCGTCGGCCAGGTTTGCGGGGGGAGGGTGCGCGCTGCGTCGGCAAGCAGCGCCAGCGGGGCGAAAACGTCGTCCCACTCAGGCTCGTCCAGCTGCGCAATCACCCACTCCGTCTCGAACCACACCGCCGTGACCTGCGCCGGAAGCATCTCGACGGCTGTCTGCACCCGAATATCAATCATCCGCTCAACCGGCCCCGCATCCGATGCCAACACCGTGAACCCTTCAAGCTCAGAGACCTTCACCAGGTCGTCGGCCGGCCCCTCAACGCCACGCCGCATATCGACGACAACATCACTCGGCATCCCCGTCCCCATCGCCACCACCGGCGTCCCGGCAATATCAGCAATGCGTGTTTCATGCCCGAAGCGCGTCCCGGTCAGCACGTCCTTGAGCACAACGCCTGACGACGCCGCCCCCCGCGTCCACTCATCCGCCAAAAACTCATCTTCCTTGGCGTAGGTGAACCCGTTCTCCTCGGCCCACTCGCGCCAGGCCTTGCGATTCTTCGGGGTCCTGGGTTTTGGCTTTTCTGGCGTGGTGGATTTTTCTTGGGCGGCGGGGGCGGTTTCGGCGGGTTCGGCGGACGCGTCGGAGTTTCCGGGCTTGCTCGCTTTGACGGCCTTTGCGGCCTTTCCCAGCTTCGGCAACTTCCAGCGTGTGGACGCCTTTTTCGACGCCGGCTCAGCCTCAGATTCGGGGGTCGGCTCCGGTTCGCGTTCCTCCTCGACCACGGGCTCAGGCTCGGGCTGCGACTGCGTTTGCTCGGCGGACTCCACAGGAGCCGGCTCCTCAATCGGCGCCGGCTCCGCCGCCGCCTCGGGCTCGGTTGGCTCCGCCGGCGGCTCCGGAACCGCGCCAGGCTCAGCGGCAACAGGCTCGGCAGCCTCGGTCGCAGCAGGTTCTGCCGAACCCGGCGCGACGCCTTTCACAGGCTGCGCCGGTTTCGCGGCCCGAGCAGCCTTCTTCGCTCCCGCATCCGCGCGCCACAAAACGCCCGCCCCGGCAAGGGCGAGCACGGACAGAGCGAATAGTGCGAGACCCATCGATAAGCACTCTAGTAGCAGGGGCCGACAGTCACCGCGCAGGCTCCGAGCAAATCAGCCCCACCGCCGACCGGCCGAGCCAGCCAGCCCAACCAGAAAAGCCGCCCGAGCTACACCTCGCGCTCAACCGGGTTGCTCGCATCCGCCGACCATTGCGACCACCCACCGATGCAGTGGGTAAGAACCGGCAGGCCAACGTGCGCCATCGCAGCGAGCAACTTCGCGGAGTGGTTGCCTGACCCGGAGTACGCAATGGCCGAGGCGGGATCCGTGTCGTGGGTGATCCCCAACTTCGCGAACTGCTCGAGGATGTGGGAGTTGTCCAGGATCTTGCCGGAATCGTCGAAAAGCGACTCGACAGGCAGGTTGCGTGCGCCCGGAATGTGCCCGGACTTCAGGTCGAGCCGCTCGCGTTGGCCGCGGAAGCGGGAGGGCTCGCGGGCGTCGATAAGCGTGCTCTTGTAGCGGCGCACATCCTCAATGTCCGCCGTCGGCAGCGACCCGGGCTTGACCTCCTGCTCCGTGTGCACAGCGACGGGGCCGGGGCCGGCGACCGTTTCGTAGCCGCGCGCGTGCCACGCGGCGAATCCACCGTCGAGGATGCGGACGTCCTCCACGCCGGCCCACCGCAGCGTCCACCACGCGCGAGCCGCGAAAATACCCTGCCCAGTGTCGTAGATGACCACGGGACGGCCGGGCTCGATCCCCCAACCGCGGAACGATTCGATGAGACGATCTAGCGTCGGCAGCGGGTTGCGGCCCACCTGCGAGCCCGGCATGCCGACGAGCTGCAAAGAAGGCTCGCAAAACAGGGCGGTTGGAATGTGTTCAGACTGAAATTTCGACCACGCATGGCCCTCACGGGCATCCCACAACGCGGCAAGAATAGTGAGCTTTTCGCCAGTTCGGATCTGTTCACGCAGGTCTTCGGAGGACACATAGACGCTCATGGCCCCCACAGTACCTACGCCAACGAGATGATGCCCTGCGCCTCCAGGCCGTCAAGCCACTCGCGGATGCCTTCCCTCGGCGCATCCACGCTTATCGACGCCCCCAACATCCCCCCAGGCCCAACCTCAACCCTGCACCCAAACGCCAGGAGAGTCTCCGCGATATCCGTCGGGCCGGGCTCCTGAATGAGAATCCGCACCGTTTCCGCGCCACCCTTGACCACCGTCTGGTTCACATGCAGCTGGCCGCCCACCCGAACGCACTCGACAATGTCACCCACAGCCAGGCTCGTGTCCAAGAAAGGTACCGACGCCACCACAAAGTGCCCGCCGCCCAAGTCGTGAGCTGCAAGTTCCTCGTTCTCGACCCCCGGCAGAGACGTCCGGGTGACGATCGTTGTCGTGCGCGGTTGCATGCCGCTACCTTACCGCCCCACCCGGCCGCCGCCAGCCCCGCCGCCTCGCCCGGCTACTGGTGCGTGCTGCTCCGTGCCCGGCTGCTGGTGCCCGGCCGCCGGTGCGCCCGCTGCGTGCTGCCGCCGCGCCACCCAATCCGCGATTAGCTAGTTCTAGACGACTAGACCGTCCGATTTTTGGCCGATAAACCAACGAACTAGCTGTTTGGAACTAGCTAATCGCCCAACAGGGGTTGGGGGCGGGTGGACGGGGCGCGGACCTTCGGGCCTATGGACCCCGGGCCCGGGACCCAAGGTCGCGCAGGCCACCCCACCGCCTCACCGGGCCCCAGCAACTCCGGAAGTTTCTTCGGCGCCGACGGAACCGGCCGGGTACTGGCAAACCCGCAGGTGATCGAACCGAACGGCTCAAAATCTCAACCTTGCCGGATCAGCCGCCTGTGGATTACTGCCCGATTTCCACAGCCTGAAAGGACCTTACGTGCGCTGCCTCGCGTGGTCGGGAAGGCTGGACGCATGATCTCGGGGGATGAACTGGTCAATCTGCGGTGCCACAAAGCGGGCAGCCCAGTGTGGGCAGAAATCGAAACCGGTCGCATGGTCAAACTGGCACCGACACAAGCTGTCCGGAGCGACTACTTCCGGTCGCTTGCTCCGCATGAGAGGGCTCGACTGGTTGCCATCGCCACTGGTCGCGGTGTTCCGAAATCCATTGCAATCGGCCGCACCGCTGCACGGATTCATGGCATGTGGGTGGTTACGCGATCGAAAGAAACCGCCGAACTGACCCGCGGCGCTCACCCCTGCACGACCATGCCAGAGGGTCAACGTTGTCGGCGCATGAAGCTGCGCCCTGAAGAGATCACGCTTATCGACGGCGCCCGCACCCTCACCCCATTCCGCACCGCCGCCGACATTGCCGCTACGTATGGGCTGGTGGAAGGCCTGGTGGCTATGTCTTGGTTGAAGTACAGCGGGTGGGGAATTGGGAGGCTGCGTCGAGAAGCGGAAAGGCTTGGGCCGGTTAAAGGGATCGCGACAATTCGACAGTGCATCGAGCTGAGCAGTCCGCGCGCGCTGTCTCCGTTTGAGCCGTATGCGCAGGGGCTGTTCGTCGAAGCCGGAATTGAAGGCATCCGGATGCACCCGCGGCTGCCTCTTCCCGGTGGGCGGTACATCGAGCCCGACCTGATGATCGGTGACCACGTGGCCGTGGAAATCGACGGGGATGCGAAGTACGACGGCGTCACCTACGGATCCCTCGACGACATCAGCCGCGGCGAACTGAAACGGCAGAAACTGCTGATCAACATGGGCCTGGAAGTTGTGCGGTTTTCGCCGCGGGAGCTGTTAACGAACCCCGAGTACTGCATCGAGACCTTGCGCGGCGCGATCGAGCGGGCCAGCCGCCGCCCAAGCCAACCCGGCAAATAGCTAGAACCAGACAGCTAGATTGCCCGGTTCTCGGCCCGAAACGGAGCTTTCTAGTCGTCTGGTTCTAGTCAATCGGAATGGTGGGGGGCGCGGTGGGGTCGAGGTGGGGACTGTCGGGCCTGCCGCAGCGCTAGTTGGCGTCTGCGGCGTCGGTGTCGGTGTCGGCGCCGGCGTGCGCGGCTCCGGCGCCAGCACCCTCACCAGCGTCAGCGGCCTCGCCGGCACCGCCAACTGCGGCACCGCGGGTGACGGCCAGCGTGTCCGCGTCCGGGCCGACCTCAACGAGCACGGCATCACCGTCGCGGATCTCTCCGGCCAGTACCTCGCGGGCCAGCTTGTCGCCGATCTCCTTCTGGATCAGGCGGCGTAATGGGCGGGCGCCGTAGGCGGGGTCGTAGCCGCGGTCGGCGAGCCAGCGCTTGGCGGCGTCGGTGACGTCCAACGCCAACCGGCGTTCAGCGAGCCGGTCAGCCAACCCGCGCAGCTGGATGTCCACGATGCCGACCAGCTGGTCCTGCGTCAGCGGATCGAACACGACCACGTCGTCGAGGCGGTTGATGAACTCCGGCTTGAACGCCCGCTTCACAGCCTCCATGATCTCGTCCCGCAAACCGCCGGCACCCAGGTTGGAGGTGAGGATGATGACGGTGTTGCGGAAGTCGACGGTGCGGCCTTGGCCGTCGGTAAGCCTGCCTTCGTCGAGGACCTGCAGGAGGACGTCGAAGACGTCCGGGTGGGCTTTCTCGACTTCGTCGAAAAGCACGAGCGAGTACGGGCGACGGCGCACGGCTTCAGTGAGCTGGCCGCCGGCGTCGAAGCCGACGTATCCCGGAGGCGCACCGACGAGGCGCGCGACGGAGTGCTTCTCGCCGTATTCGGACATGTCGATGCGGATCATGGCGGATTCGTCGTCGAAGAGGAACTCCGCGAGCGACTTGGCCAGCTCCGTCTTACCCACACCCGTCGGGCCGAGGAAGAGGAAGGAACCGATTGGGCGGTTCGGGTCGGCGATCCCGGCGCGCGAACGGCGCACAGCATCCGACACCGCGTTGACCGCCTCGTGCTGCCCGACGACGCGCCCGCCGAGCACGCTTTCCATGTGCAGCAGCTTCTCGGTCTCGCCTTCCATCATCTTGCCGGCGGGAATGCCC
This sequence comes from Corynebacterium genitalium ATCC 33030, assembly GCF_000143825.1. NCBI lineage: Bacteria > Bacillati > Actinomycetota > Actinomycetes > Mycobacteriales > Corynebacteriaceae > Corynebacterium > Corynebacterium genitalium. Next base: position 848,557 of record NZ_CM000961.1, on the reverse strand, counting down.
GTCCAGCTGGACACAACGTCCGCGATGACATCCGGCGTGACCTCTTCCGCGAGCATAGTTTTTTCGCTTGCCGACGCCTCCGCCGCCTCAACCTGCGCCTCCAACTCCGGGATACGACCGTAACGCAGCTCCGACACCTTGGCGAAGTCACCGTCACGTTCAGCGATCTCGGACTGGTTGCGCAGATCTTCCAGCTCTTCCTTGGCGTGCTGGACTTTGTCGATTTCGGACTTCTCGTTCTCCCAGCGGGCTTTCATCTCGCCGAGTTTCTCGCGCTGGTCGGCGAGTTCCTGACGCAGGGCGTCGAGACGCTCGCGCGAAGCTGCGTCGGACTCCTTTTCCAGTGCGATCTCCTCAATCTCGAGACGGCGGACGACGCGCTCAAGCTCATCGATCTCCTGCGGGGAGGAGTCGATCTCCATGCGCAGGCGGGAGCCGGCCTCGTCGACCAGGTCGATAGCCTTGTCCGGAAGGAAGCGGTTGGTGATGTAGCGGTCAGACAGGCTTGCCGCCGCGACGAGCGCCGAGTCCTGGATGCGGACACCGTGATGCACCTCGTAGCGGTCCTTCAGGCCGCGGAGGATACCGATGGTGTCTTCCACACTCGGCTCGCCGACGTACACCTGCTGGAAGCGGCGCTCCAGGGCGGCGTCTTTTTCGATGTACTTGCGGTACTCGTCAAGGGTGGTCGCACCGACCAGGCGCAGCTCGCCGCGGGCCAGCATCGGCTTGATCATGTTGCCGGCATCCATCGAGCCCTCACCGGTCGCGCCAGCGCCGACGATGGTGTGCAGCTCGTCGATGAAGGTGATGATCTCACCGTCGGAGGACTTGATCTCATCCAGCACGGCCTTGAGGCGTTCCTCGAACTCGCCGCGGAACTTCGCGCCCGCGACCATCGAACCCAAGTCCAAGCTGATCAGCGTCTTGCCCTTCAGAGATTCCGGCACGTCGCCCGCGACGATGCGGCGGGCCAGGCCCTCCACGATCGCGGTCTTACCCACGCCCGGCTCACCAATCAGCACCGGATTGTTCTTCGTCCGGCGGCTTAGCACCTGGACGACGCGGCGGATCTCGCTATCGCGCCCGATGACCGGGTCGATCTTGCCCTCCCGGGCGCGTGCCGTCAGGTCGGTCGAATACTTCTCCAGCGCCTGGAACTGGCCTTCCGGGTCCTGCGTGGTCACCTTCTGGTGCCCGCGTACCGACGGAAACGCCCCCTTAATGGTCTCGTACGTCGCACCCCGCTTCTTCAGCAGGTCAGCGGCATCGTCCGAACCGCGGGCGATGCCGGCGAGGAGGACTTCTGTGGAGACGTATTCGTCGCCAAGCTCGCTGGCGAGTTCCTGCGCCGTGTTCAGCGCGTTAAGGCCGTCGCGGTTGAAGTTCGGGTTGGCCATGTTCTGGCCTTCCGCCTTCGGGTAGCCGTCCACGATGGCGGCGGCCTCTTTCACCACGGTCTGCGGGTCAACACCGGTTGCCTTCAGCACCGGCGCGGCGATGCCCTCCTCCTGGGAGAGGATGGCCTGCAGCAAGTGCGCTGGACGGATATCCGGGTTGCCGTTGGCCGAGGCCGTCTGCAGCGCCTGCTGGAGAGCTTCCTGTGTCTTTGTAGTGGGGTTGAATGAGCTCACGAGGGGCTCCTTTCTGAATGCTTTTGTTCTAAATGCCTAACTCCACGCTAGGTGGTCGCTCACTTCAACGCCCGTAAGGTTGAGTCTGTTCCACTCAAGGCTAGAAAGCTTGACGACGCCCCGCCCCCTCTGGCCCTTTCCGCCTACATGCGGACATGTGCGCTCCTGCCGATGCGGGCATCAGTATCCTAATTGCGACCGTTTTCCGGGTTCTAGCAGCAGTTTCGTACGAGCGAGAACTAGGGCTTTTATGCCCTGGTTCTAGCAGCACCAAAATCGCTGCTCAAGACATAAAAACGCCAACGATGCGGTCAGTCATGCCCACAACCGCTGGCGAGCACATGTCCACCAAACTAACCTAACGGCAGATTCATCGCGGCAACCACGGTCGTGGGGCTGTGTGGATCGTGGGGGACAAGAAGAGATCGTGGGAGACAAAAGAGGGGGAAACAGGCCATGACAAACAAGGCCGAACCGAAGGACGTTGGATCGATCTTTGAAGGTCGCCCGAAGTGCCCACCGTTTCTACGAGGCGCGATGTTGCTCGCGCTTTTGCAAACCGGGCAGACATTCACAGGTAGCGAGCTTGCGGAGCGGATCGGTGTCAACGATCGCACGCTGCGCAGGTACATTGGAGAACTCGGCGCGTTGGGATTCGAGGTCGAGGGCCGCCCCGGATTCTACGGCGGGTACCAGCTCAAGAGCGTCGATGCTATCCCTCCCCTCATCTTCAGCGAGGATGAAATGGAAACGATCCTGGCAGGTCTTGCCTACATCAGGTACCCGGAGGACGAATATGCCGAACGGGCTAATGACCTCGAAGAGCGCATCAGGAAGCTTCTCCCCGAAGCGTTCCTCGAGTCGCTGCGGATGCCCCTCCTCAAGAAGTACGGGGAGGGTTATCAGATGAGGGTGGAGGCGAAAGCGTCGAAAAGCGGGGGCTAGATCGCGTTCTTGATCCGTGTGCTTCCTGAACCGCCGGACCCCGCGCCCGATTGACCGTCGGCGTATTTCTTCGCGGGGGCCCATTTGAGAACAAAACTCATGACCAGAATGCCCGCCGCGATCGCGGTGGAAATCCACCCGAATCCGCCGGTGAAGGAGGCGATGACGGCAATCGGCGCGAGAATGGTCATGCCGATCTCGAAGGGGGCGAAGCCGACGTAGGCCACGCCGTATTCGTTCAGGGTGCCGGATTTGAGCTTCGGGTCGGCCATCTTGAGCAGCGCGATACCGGTGGCCACAGCGGCGGTTGCCCAGCCCCAGCCGAAGAGCCCGCGCTCGATCCAGTGTTCACCGAAGTAGAGCGGCGCCATGACCAGCAGGTAGAACAGGCAGAACACCACGCCGAGAACGAACAGCAGCACGAGCGCCTGCCAGTAGTCCGCCAGCGCGGCGGGAACGATGGAGGCGATACCGAACGCGATCATGTAGTCGGTCGCAGCACCGGAGATGGCACTAACGGTGTCTTTGTCCAGGTAGTTCGGGCGGCGCACCAGGCGCAGGCCAAGGCGGCCCAGCAAGCCGATGACGAACGACAGGGCGTACAAGGGAATGGAGACGTTGGGCCATTGGGCCTTGATTGCGTCGTTAAGCACATAGGCAATGAGCACGGTGAAAACGATGAAGCCGGCGTGCAACGCGAGCGGCTCGATCGACGACGGGTTGGTCGTGGCTTTACCGATGGATGGGCGCTCATCTTCGTTCTCGATGTAGCCGGATCGGAGGTCTTCCGGCAGTTCGCCCTGCAGCTCGGTCGTCTTGCTGGCGCGAATGCCCCAGTTGGCCACGATGACACCGCCGACGATGGCGACAAGCGTGCCCACGGTCGCGGCAGTGAAACCGAGCGAGGATGCGCCTTCCACACCGATGTCCTCCAGCGAGGACCCCACGGCCGCGGCGGTACCGAAGCCACCGACGAAACCGACCGGCAGCATCATGCCGAACCAGTCTTCGGTGCCGAACACGGGCTTGAACAGGTAGAGGCCGAGCAGCACGAACAGGCCCCACTGGAACACGAACATCGTGGTGGAAAACGCCCACATGTTGCGCGCACCCTTAGCCACGGAGCCGCCGAGATCCATCGAGTACGCCATCGACGCGAACACGACGGCGATGAGGATAGTGGTGTAGGTGCCGACGTTCTCTGAGAAGTTGATCCACCCGAGCACCTCGGGCCCGAGCACCAGGCCGAGCAGACCGGCTGTGATCGGGGCCGGCAGCAGCAGCTGCTGGAGCATGCGGATTCGCTGGCGCAGAACGTTGCCGACGATAAGGAGGAGGGATATCCATCCGACGTCAAGCAGCATGTCGTAGGGAGTGAATTCCATGTGCCGGACCCTTCACGAATTGTGCTATGCCGGTTAGCTTAGCGTGCAGCCCGGACATACTAGTGTTTGTTGCATGGCCGAGCTTGATCACATGGCACGGGAAGAGCTGGACGCGCAGCTCACGCAGGTGCCTGAAGCACGCACGCTTATCGACGTTTTATTCACCCCCTCCCCCACACCCTCCGTCGAAGACACTGCCTTGGACCGGCGGCGCCTCGGTGTTACCCCGGAGGATTACGAGGCATTGGCCGACGAGATGGAGCAAGCCCTCTCCCGCGCGCTGGCGCTGGCAGGGCAGCTGCCGGGACGGTTGACGGAGGCCGACGAGCGTGAGCTGCTCGACCGCGCCCGCGGCAGGTTGATCGGTATGGCGGCGGTTGCCCGCCGGGCGGACGTGGACGGCATTCCGCCGGCGACAGCCGCGGAGGTCACGGGCGTGTTGCCCCTATTCATCCCGCCGGAGATCAACGGCTCGGGCATGCCGGGCTGCGCTGTCTATCTTGAGGCTCCTGCCCCGGTCGATTACCTTTCCGGCCAGTCGCTGCCGGTCCTGCGGCCGAACGCCGGCCCAGCGGTGAGCGGGGCAGCTGATGCCCTTGAGCAGCAGTGGGAGGAACTCGTTCCCGCCGTTCCTCCGAACGATTACGGTCAGCTCGTCTTCTTCCTACTTCCGAATCTCCGGGACGGCGGCCAAGCTGGCCCGATTCGCGTGCCGGGCATCGGCGAGTACTGGACTTTCGGCGAGCCGCGCGGCGACGCCATTGACCTCACCCTGCCCGCCGGCGCGCTGGGCGTGACCTTCACCGTCGACGGCACGGGCGAGAGGTTGCCGGGGGCGCGTGCGGCGGTGTTTGAGCTGGTGGGGAGGATGGCTGAGGACGTCGAAAAGCAGCAGATGAGTGTCAATCTGCTTGTCGACGCCATCGGTGCCAACGAGCCCGGCATCCGCTCCCTCGCAGAAAAGACGGACTGGCTCAGCCTGACACTGTTTTAAAGGAGCGGCAGCGCTTCCTGCTGCTTGGCGGCCTCGTCGGGGTCGATGTCGACGACGATGACCTCGGGCTCGTATCCGCCCTCCGCAAGGATGCGGCCGTCGGGTGCGACCGCCATCGAGTGCCCCACGCCGGTCGGCCCGGAATTTTTTCCTGCTTCGGCGGAACCACCCGGCCGGGCCTGGTCTGGGGCCATGATGAATACCCCTGCATCCAGTGCACGGGCCCGGGAAAGAATGTTCCACTGCTCGACCTTATTTTCGCCGTCGGCCCAGCTGGTGGGCACGACGATGACCTTGGCGCCTTCGCGGGCGAGCTGCTTGAACTGCTCGGGGTAGCGGATGTCGAAGCAAATGGCCACGCCCACCGTCACGCCCTCATGGGTGAAGGTGTGCAGGTCGGTGCCGGGGCGGACAGTTTTGGACTCTTGGTACCGCGCGGTGTCGAAGGTGTGGATCTTGTCGTACCCCTCATGCAGCCCGTTTCCGGTAATCAACGCGGTGTTGTAGACGCGGTTGATCTCGCCCTGGCTGTCGGCGGGGCGGAACATGCCGGCGACGATGGTGACGCCGAGCTCGCGGGCAAGCTCGCGCAACCCCGTCGCAAACGGCCCGTCAAGCTCCTCGGCCTGCGTGTCCAGGCGGCCTGAGTCGAACGCCTGCGAAGTCGCCTCCGGGCAGACGATGAGGGTGGCACCTTTGTCCGCCGCTTCGCGGATCTTTTCGGACGCCAACCGGAGGTTGTCCGCCTTGTCGTCGGAAGTGGTGATTTGCACGAGTCCGATACGCATGCGCCCCAGCGTATGTGCAATTCTCGCCGAATTCCACAGGCAAAATCGGGCCTTGTTGCACCTCGATTCTGGATGGTTTTGGCTAGGGCCATGAGCTACATCGAAACGCCACGTAACCTCCCCTACCTGTCCGAATGGTCCGCACCCACGATGGACGGACTGGCCACTCCCAGCCTCACCGCGACCGCACTCGCCCGCGCGCATGACTCCCTCCAGGCCGCGCTGCGCCGCCGCGACGAGGCCCTCCACGCCCACGACGGCGAACTGCACAGCTTCGTCGCCGACGCCGTCCACGTCGACGACACGGTCTTCGGAGGATAAATGCTGGTCACATCAGAACTCACCGCCGCCGCGTCCAGCTTGCGGTCCGCGCGCACGAGCGCCCTATCGCGTATCGACGACACCTCCCACCACCTCACCTCCCTCTCCTCCACCGGCTTCGCCGGACCGGCCGCCGACGCCGGCCTGGGCCGCCTGGCTGATCTCGGGCGCGCCTTCGATGGGCCCGCCGAGCAGATGAATACTGTGGCCGGGATCTTGGAGGATGCCGCCACAGCGCAGGCCGCCCTCGACCTCGCGAACGAGGCCCTGCGGACAGCGATCGTTCCGCCTCCCGCCATGGCGGCCCACCGCGCCGCCGTCGTTAGCCTCGCCCTGGCCGCCCGGATGCTCGACCAGGCCTGCGCCTCCGCGATCTCCGGGGCGTGTCTCTTAGAGCACGAAGCTGACCTGGACCGTCTGGCTTTCCATCCCGGGGAGTCGCTGAACGATATCAGCGCGCGGAACATGGGCACCGCCCCCGCATCCGTCCGGGAAGCAATCGAGGATGCGGACGGCCTTCTCCTTGAAGCAGGCCCCGGCGGGTACACCGTCATGGTCGGGCCGCGGAGCGATGTTGGCGACGGCGGCGCGGGGGACCTCATTGACCCCAGCTCCGTGACCACCATGGTCTCGGGCGTGTCCTCCGGAACCCCGGAGAAGCTTCCCCGCGCTCTCGAGGAAGCCCAGAACGTGGCCGACGCGACCGGCGGCGCCGTCATCGTCTGGCAGGGGTACGCCCCGCCGCCGGACGTTCCCTCCGGAATTGACCCGTCAGCCGCGCGCGCCGGAGCCGACGACCTGGCCATGTTCCAGATGGCTATCGACGAACGCTTCCCCGACGCCCACAAGATCGTCATCGGCCACAGCTACGGATCAGTCGTGGCCACCCGCGCCGCAATGGACCACGGGCTGTTCGCCGATGACCTGGTCCTCGCCGGTTCGCCCGGAGTCCCGGCGCGCAACGCCAACGAACTGACGCTTGTGGGCGATGATCCGCAGGTCACAGTTGTGGACTCCCCCACCGATCCGATCCGGGCTCTCCGCGGGCCGTTCAGCGCCGTGCACGGCTACAACCCCGCGAGCCCCATCTTTGGTGCCGACCAACTGAACGGGGTGCGCGGTTCCCATACCGATTACTTCACGGACGCGGAGATGCTGGAGGGGCTGGGGCGGATGGCGCGTCGATAAGCGAAAAAGCGTACGGTGGTGGTGCTACAAAATGAAAGGAATTTTTTATGGCTAAAGATTTCGCGCACCAGATCGTGGAAACGCTAGAAAAGAACGGCGTTAAGCGCATTTACGGCATTGTCGGCGACTCGCTCAACCCCGTCTCGGACGCGGTCGCGGAGAGCAACATCGAGTGGATTCACGTCCGCAACGAGGAAGCTGCCGCATTCGCAGCCGGCGCTGAGTCCTCCGTGACCGGCGAGCTCGCTGTATGTGCCGCCTCCTGCGGCCCGGGCAACACTCACCTTATCCAGGGCCTTTATGACTCTCACCGCAACGGCAACAAGGTGCTCGCCATTGCGTCCCACATCCCCAGCCAGGAGATCGGCTCCAAATTCTTCCAGGAAACCCACCCGGAGAAGATCTTCCAGGAGTGCTCCGGCTACTGCGAGATGGCTAACTCCGCCGCCCAGGGCGCGCGCATCCTGCACCACGCGATCCAGTCCACGATGGCGGGCAACGGCGTATCCGTCTTCGTCATGCCCGGCGACATCGCTAGCCAGGACGCAGCCGACGTGCCGCTGCTCGAATCCACCATCGCACGCGGCACCGACAAGCGCGTTTTCCCGGACTCCGGCGAAGCTGCAGCGCTGGTCCAAGCTATTAACGACGCAGACACCGTGACCCTCTTCTGCGGCGTCGGCGTCAAAAACGCCCGCGAAGAAGTCCTCCAGCTCGCCGAGAAGGTCAAGGCTCCCATCGGCCACTCCTTCGGCGGCAAGATGCACATCCAGTACGACAACCCGTTCGACGTAGGCATGAACGGCCTGCTCGGCTACGGCGCGTGCTACGACGCATCCCACGAAGCCGACCTGCTCATCCTGGTGGGCACCGACTTCCCCTACAACGACTGGCTACCCACCGGCAACGTGGCCCAGATCGACATCAAGGCCGAGAACATGGGCCGCCGCACCAAGGTGCAGTACCCCGTTGTCGGCGACGTCAAGAGCGTCATCGAGAACATCCTCCCCCACATCGAGGAGAAGAAGGACCGCACGTTCCTGGACAAGATGCTCAAGGAGCACGCGCGCCTGCTCGAGAACGTGATCGACAACTACGGCCCGAACGACAAGGCCACCCCGATCCACCCCGAGTACGCCGCCAACCTCATCGACGAACTTGCCGACGAAGACGCCCTCTTCACCGTCGACACCGGCATGTGCAACGTCTGGGCCGCCCGCTACATCACCCCGAACGGCAAGAAGGATGAGCTCGCATCCTTCCGCCACGGCACCATGGCCAATGCTGTGCCGCAAGCCATCGGCGCTCAGGCCGCCGACCGTGACCGCCAGGTGATCACCTTCTCCGGTGACGGCGGCGTCTCGATGCTGCTGTCCGAGCTCATCACCGTCAAACAGCACGAGCTGCCGGTCAAGATGATGGTGTTCAACAACTCGTCCCTGGGCATGGTCAAGCTCGAGATGATGGTCGCCGGCCTGAAGGAATTCCAGACCGACCACGACGGCGTCAACTACGCCGACATCGCCTCCGCCGTGGGCATCACCTCCTTCCGCGTAGAAAAGCCGCAGGACCTGGAGAAGACCCTGAAGAAGGCCCTCGCCCACGACGGCCCGGTGCTGGTCGACATCGTCACCGACCCCGACGCCCTGTCCCTGCCGCCCAACTTCGACTGGGCCATGATCAAGGGCTTCACCGAGTCCGCAGTCAAGACCGTTCTCGACGGTGGCATCGGCAACATGGTCGAGCTCGCACGCTCTAACCTCCGCAACATCAAGGGTGCGGCAGCGATCGAGTTCTAGCTTGGTGAGCTAGTTCTCGGAGAGGGTCAGCCTTGTGGCTGGCCCTCTTTTTGGGTTCTGAGGCGGCCCCGCGCGAGTGCCTAGGGTGCGCGTGCGGCGTGCGCCAATTGCGGTGCGCGTGTGGGTTTAGTGCGCCCCTTGGGGTTCACGTGCGGAAAAGTTGACAAACTCGATTTCGATTTACAGACCTCTGGCTCGCCCACCTGCACAAACACAATTTTAGTGAACCCGGCACGTAAACTATTGCGCACGCCGGGCAGCGTGGCCCGGGCTAGGTCCGAGCTAGGTCCAAGTTGGGCACGGGCTAGGCCCGATCGAGCGATCGCACGGGGCCTTGTGCAAAAGATGACAAACTCGAATTCGATTTACCCCCCGAAAAGCTCTCTAACTGCACAGACAGCTCTAGACAGGAATCGGGTTTGTTATCTTTTGCACAACCGCGACCCAAGCGGCCCTCAATCGAACCCAAGACGAACCCGAGACAAGACCGCAAAAGGCCCCCGCATCCCACAATTGCGGGCACAGGGGCCAATGGGGACCGCTGGGACTGCTGAGGGGGCAAAGTCCCCCAGCCGCAACCCCAGCGCCAGCCCCAGTCCCGACCGCTATTGCTGCTGCTGGGTGGACGAGGTCCGACTCCGGCGAGTGTTTCGCGACCACGCCACCACCGCCGTGGAGCGGGGCACGTGGACGAGTTCGCCGCCGCGCCGCTTTTCGCGCTTCTCCTGTGCGAGGAGCTGTTTGAGTTCGGTGTTTTCGTCCTCGAGCTCGTCGATACGCTCGCTGAGGCTGATGATGGTCTTGATGCCTGCGAGGTTCACCCCCTCTTCCTGCGACAGGCGCTGGATGGTCCGTAGCCGGTTGATGTCGCGTTCGGAGTAGCGGCGCCCGCCGCCGGAGGTGCGCATCGGGGTGACCAGGCCCATCCTGTCGTAGGTGCGCAGGGTTTGGGCGTGCATTCCGGTCAGTTCGGCGGCGACGGAGATGACGTAGTATTCCTCATCCATTGGCACTGTGCGTCACCTCCTTTCCTAAACGGCTCCGGCCCAGCCCGCGCGGGGGTTGAAGCCGGAGTCCTTTTCGGCCTGGGCGTAGGCGCGCAGGGCGCTGGAGGCGGTGGCGTCGAGGTTCTTCGGCACGGTGACTTCGACGGTGACCATGAGGTCGCCAGCGTTGCCAGATTTCTTGGGCACGCCGCGGCCTTTCACACGCAGCGTGCGGCCGTTGGGTGTGCCGGCCGGCACTTTGACCTTGACGGGGTTGTCCAGGGTGGGCACGGTGACGGTGCCGCCGAGGGCTAGCTCGCAGAAGCTGACGGGCACGGTGACTGCGAGGTCGTCGCCGTTACGGGTGAACACTTTGTCGGGTCGGACGGTGACGTAGACGAAGAGGTCGCCGGCCGGGGTTCCGTTCGGTCCTGCCTCGCCCTGGCCGGCCAGGCGGACCTTTTGGCCGTCGATCACGCCGGCGGGGATCCGCACGGTGATTGACCTAGTCCGGTGGGTCGTGCCGGTGCCGCCGCATGTCGGGCACGGGTCCTCGACGGTCTGGCCGGTGCCGCCGCAACGGGTGCAGGGCCGGGACATCCCGAACGCGCCCTTCTGCTCGCTGACAAACCCGGTGCCGGAGCAGTCCGGGCATGTTGAGGTTTTGCCGGTCTTCGACCCTGAGCCGTGGCAGTCGGTGCACGGCGCTTCACCGGTCAGCTCGACGGGGATGGTGGTGCCTTTGACGGCTTCGCGGAAGTCGAGTTCTATTTGCGTTTCGACGTCGGCCCCCCGCGTCGGCCGAGCACCCCTGCCAGTGCCGCCGCCGCGGTTAAAGAGGCCACCGAAGAGGTCACCAAGACCGCCTTCCGCAGAAAATCCTCCGCCTTGTCCAAACGCTTCTCCGAATCCGTAGTCGGTGGTGGTGAAGTCTTGTTCCGTGCTGCGAAACCCGCCCGGGAAACCCGAGCCTCCTTTCCCTCCGAAGCGCATGAAGCCTCCGGAGTCCATCATCTTCTTGAATTCGTCGTACTCTTTGCGCTTTGCTTCGTCGCCGATGACGTCGTAGGCTTCAGCGACTCGCTTGAACTTGTCCTCGGCCGCCTTGTTGCCGGGGTTGGAGTCCGGGTGGTATTCCCGGGCGAGTTTGCGGTAGGCCTTTTTAATGTCGGCCGCGGAGGCGGACTTGCTCAGCCCCAGGTCGCCGTAATAGTCCTTGTTGGCCCATTCTTGCTGCATAGCCATGTGCACCCCCTCCTTTCGTCTCAGAGGTTTACTTTCTAAGTGTAGTTTCGCTCAATAAATTCGTTACTAAATAAAGAAGCGGCCAGGGGGAAAGCTTTCTGCTTATCTGCGCTTCCCCTCCGGCCGCATCACCCAACTATTCCGTCGGGCCGTCCGTGCCAGGCGAACCAGCCGGACCGGCCTCATCCGCGGAGCCAGCCGAATCAGGGCCAGCCCCATCAGCCGGGTCAGCGATGATGACCATCGCGTTGCGGATCAGCTTGTCGCCGATCTTGTAGCCCTTGCGCAGCACCGTCCCGATGACCTTGGCGTCACCGGTAGACAGATCCTGCACAGCTTCGTGGATCTCCGGGTCGAAGGCATCACCCTCGGTACCGAACCCCTGCACGCTCTGGTTGTCCAGTACGCCGCGGAGGTTGTCGCTGAACGCCTTCAGGGGTCCTTCGGCCAGGTCGCCGTGCTGTTTTGCGAGCTCGAGATCGTCGATAAGCGGAAGCAGCTGCGCGACGACCTTGGCTTTGGCGGTGTCAGCGATTTGTGCGCGCTCGCGGTCGGTGCGGCGGCGGTAGTTGGCGTACTCGGCGCTCACGCGCTGGAGGTCCTCCGTGCGCTCGGCGAGCTGGAGCTCCAAGTCGCTGACGGTGCCGTCGCCGTCGACGTCGCGGTTGACCTCACGGTCAATGCCTTCACCTTCGGCGAATGCCTCGTCGATTTCCTTGTCTACCGCCGGGTCGGCGAGGGGGTCCTCGGAATCCAGGGCCTCAGCCTCAGCCGCTTCTTCAGCCAAGGTTTCGGTCTGGTCCGGGGAGATGTACTCCTCGTCGGTCGCTTCGGGCGCACCCGGGTTGTCGGGCATCTGCTCGTGCGGGTTCGTCATGGTTGCTCCTTAGTTGTTCCGGGAGTCGTCAGCGTTGTCGGTGTTGTCAGCGTCGTCCTCTTCGACAACCTCAGCGTCGACAACGTTGTCGTCAGCCTCCGGCGCAGCGCCTGCCTGGGTAGCACCGGCGTTAGCGTCAGCCTCGTAGATGGCCTTGCCCATCTCCTGGGACTCGGTGGACAGCTTCTCCACGGCTGTCTTGATGGCGTCGATGTCCTCGCCCTTGAGCGCTTCGTCGACCTCATCGGCAGCTGCGGTGACCTTGGTGCGGATGTCCTCGGAGATCTTGTCGGAGTTCTCGTCCAGGAACTTGCGGGTCTGGTAGGCCATGGACTCCGCGTTGTTGCGGGTCTCCTGCTCCTCGCGGCGAGCCTTGTCCTCGTCAGCGTGAGCCTCCGCGTCCTTGATCATCCGGTCGATCTCGTCCTGGGACAGGCCGGAGCCTTCCTGGATCTTGATCGTGTTCTCCTTGCCGGTGCCCTTGTCCTTGGCGGACACGGAGACGATGCCGTTGGCGTCGATGTCGAAGGTGACCTCGATCTGCGGAACACCGCGCGGTGCCGGAGCGATGCCGCCGAGCTCGAAGGAGCCGAGCAGCTTGTTGGCCGACGCCATCTCGCGCTCACCCTGGAAGACCTGAATCTGCACCGACGGCTGGTTGTCTTCAGCGGTGGTGAAGGTCTCGGACTTCTTGTGAGGGATGGTGGTGTTGCGCTCGATCAGCTTGGTCATCACGCCGCCCTTGGTCTCAATGCCGAGGGAGAGCGGGGTGACGTCGAGAAGCAGCACGTCCTTGACGTCGCCGCGCAAGACACCAGCCTGCAGGGCAGCGCCGAGGGCCACGACCTCGTCCGGGTTGACGGACTTGTTCGGCACGTTGCCGGTGAGCTCCTCAACCAGGGCGGACACAGCCGGCATACGGGTGGAACCACCGACGAGGACGACCTGGTCGATGTCGCCGACGGACATGGAAGCGTCCTTGATCACCTGGTTGAACGGCTCCTTGGTGCGGTCAAGCAGGTCAGAGGTGATCTTTTGGAACTCGGTGCGGGTGAGATTCTCATCCAGGAACAGCGGGTTCTTGTCAGCGTCAACCGTGATGTACGGCAGGTTGATGGATGCCTGTTGAGCGGACGACAGCTCAATCTTCGCCTTCTCAGCAGCCTCGCGCAGACGCTGCAGAGCCATCTTGTCCTTGGTCAGGTCGATGCTGTGCTGAGCCTTGAACTTCTCCACGAGCCAATCGACGATGCGCTGATCCCAGTCATCACCACCGAGCTCGTTGTCGCCGGCGGTAGCCAGCACCTCGACGACACCGTCGCCGATCTCCAGCAGGGAGACGTCGAAGGTACCGCCACCCAGGTCGAACACGAGGATGGTCTGCTCGGTGTCAGCCTTCTCCAGGCCGTAAGCGAGAGCAGCCGCGGTCGGCTCGTTGACGATGCGCAGCACGTTCAGGCCTGCGATCTGGCCGGCCTCCTTGGTGGCCTGGCGCTGTGCGTCCTCGAAGTAGGCCGGAACGGTAATGACGGCATCAGTGACCTCGTCACCCAGGTATGCCTCCGCATCACGCTTGAGCTTCATCAGCGTGCGGGCGGAGATTTCCTGCGGGGTGTACTTCTTATCGTCGATGTCAACGTTCCAGTCGTTGTCGCCCATGTGGCGCTTCACCGAGCGGATGGTGCGGTCAACGTTGGTCACGGCCTGGTTCTTTGCGGACTGGCCGACGAGAATCTCGCCGTTCTTCGCAAAAGCGACGACCGACGGAGTGGTGCGCGACCCCTCAGCGTTCGCGATAACGACGGGCTCGCCGCCCTCAAGAACGGAAACGACCGAGTTCGTCGTACCGAGGTCAATACCTACTGCGCGTCCCATTGTGTGATGTCCTCCTGTGTCAAGGTGCGTTTATCAGTGTTTCTCTGTGAGTTGATTGCTCGTCGCTCAACTTCTGCGGGCCACTGTACCACTCGAGCGTGACACCGCTGCGAAGAGTTGAGCTTGACTCACTCAATCTCCACAACCTGCAGCCACACAAAGTTGTTCCCGGTTCGCTCAACTTTCTTCGTTCCCGCTGATCACGCGCGCTTGTCGACGCCACCTCCCCCACACCCGGTGAACGCTGGTGCATCATGACTGTCGCCGAACCGTTACGGAATGCGCCCACATTCGATGTGGACAAAATCGCCCACTCTGGCAGAATGCACAGGCGTGAATAATTCGAACAAGGACGGCACCACCGGCAAGAACACCGGTGGGGATTTCGCCGACACCCTCCTCGACTCGCTTGAGGAGCCGAAGACCCTCCCCACTCCCGCCGACGCGGCACTGGAGATGTCCCACGAACCGATCGACCGCGGCCAGGTCATCGCCAGCGACGGCAAGTCGGCGGCGGCGTGGGCGCTGCGTTTCATTGTCGTCGTCATTGCGACGGCATTCCTGTTCAAGATCATCGGCTTCGTGTGGGTCGGCGTACTGCCGCTGTTGCTCGCGCTGATCTTCTGCACGGTGTTGTGGCCGCCTGTCCGCTGGCTGCGCAACCACAAGGTGCCCGGCGCGCTGGCCGTCTTCATCGTTCTGCTCGCTTTCTTCGGCGCGATCGGCGGCCTGTTCGCCGCAATGGCCCCGACGATCAAGACGCAGTCGGTGGAGCTCTACCACCAGGCCGAAGAGGGTGTCCAGCGCATCCTGGACTGGGTGGAAACCTCCGCCCCGTTCGACGTGGACACCAGCCAGATTGAGCAGGCCATCAGCCAGGCGGGCGACTTCGTCCGCGGCCAAGCCTCCAACATCGCGTCCGGGGTGGTCACGGGTGTGGGCGCGGTTGCTTCCATCGGTACGACGTTGGCACTGATGCTGGTGCTCACCTTCTTCTTCCTTAAGGACGGTGACCGCTTCCTGCCGTGGCTGCGCAAGTACACCGGCGTGAAGGCTGGCTGGCACCTGACTGAGGTGCTCATGCGCTCCTGGAACACCCTGTCCGGCTTCATCCGCACCCAGGCAATCGTGTCCCTGGTGGACGCTATTTTCATCGGCCTGGGCCTGGTCCTGCTGGGCGTTCCGCTGGCGCCGGTGCTGGCTGTGATCACCTTCTTCGGTGGCTTCATCCCGATCATCGGTGCGTTCACTGCCGGTGCCCTAGCGGTCGTTGTTGCCCTGGTCTCCGGCGGCGTGACTAAGGCGCTTCTCGTGCTTGCGCTGGTCATCCTGGTCCAGCAGCTGGAGGGCAACGTGCTCCAGCCGGTGCTGCAGTCCCAGGCGATGGGCCTGCACGCGGCGATTGTTCTCTTGGCTGTCGCCGTCGGCGGTACGGTCTTCGGCATCATCGGCGCATTCTTGGCTGTCCCGGTGGCTGCTGTCGTGGCCGTCTGGTTCCGCTACTGGGCTGAGATGGTGTCGCTCCGCAGCGGAGAGATCACAGCCGATGACATACAGATAGCCACCCAGCAATCCCAAACGCTGGATTCCCGCGAAGCCTACCTGGCTGTGCGCGACCGCATGCGCTCCCTCGGTCGCCGCAAGGGCCAGACCCAGCTCGACGAGGAAGCGGGCAAGCTCGGCTCCACCAAGGTCCCGCACGATACGATGAAGACCTACGACGAGGAGACGCCGGGCGAATCCCGCGCCCTGTCCAAGGAAGCCGTCTCGTCCGACAAGGGGCGCAAGCGCGACCTCGATAGCGACGACGTTTAAACTGCTTATCCGCGCTTCCCCTGAAAGGCCAGCCCCCGGGCTGGCCTTTTTCTATACCCTGGATTGGCATGAGCACTCTGGAGAACAAGACCATTGCCATCCTTTCCACCAACAACTTTGAAGACTCTGAGCTGACCAGCCCGCGCGATGCCGTGCACGAGGCAGGCGCGGCCACCGTAGTCGTGTCCACCGAGTCCGGCTCCATCGAGGGCAAGAACGGCACCGAGGTCTCTGTCGACCTGACTACCTCCGAGGCCAACGCAGCCGATTACGACGCACTGCTGCTGCCGGGTGGCACCTCCAACGCTGACCAGATCCGCACGGACGAGGCTGCTGTGAAGCTCGTCCGCGAGTTCACCCAGGCCGGCAAGCCCGTCGGCGTGATCTGCCACGGCGGCTGGATCCTCACCGACGCAGAAGCTGTCTCCGGTGTGCGCATGACCTCTTACCCTTCCCTCAAGACCGACCTGTCGAACGCTGGGGCGACGTGGGTTGATGAAGAGGTAGTCGTCGATAAGCGCATCGTCTCTTCGCGCACCCCCGATGACCTCCCTGCTTTCAACAAGGCCATCATCGAGGAGTTCGCTAAGTGACCTCCCACCACTTTGAGGTGAAGGTCGCCGGAGGCAAGCTCGTCGTCGCGGACGTCCAAGAAGACGGCACGACGATCACGGATGCGCGCATCTCCGGCGATTTCTTCCTCGAGCCGGAGGAGGCGTACGACGCGATCAACCGCGCCCTCGTCGGCGCATCAGTCACCGAGACCGCCGACGATCTGTGCAAACGCCTTGACACAGAGCTTTCTCGCTTCGATGACCTCGCGCTCCACGGTTTTTCCACGAAGGATGTGGCCATCGTCACTCGGCGCGCGGTCCTCGACGCCAAAGACCTCACCGACTACGAGTGGACGGTCATCCACTCCCCCGTTTTGCCCACCCCAATCAACGTGGCGCTGGACCAGTACCTGCTCGAAGAGGTCGCTGCTGGGCGCAAGGGCCCGATCCTGCGTTTTTGGGAATGGGAGGACAAGGCTGTTGTCTTCGGTTCCTACCAGTCCTTCCAGAACGAGTTGGATCCAGAGGGCATTGAGAAGCACGGCATCGTGCCTGTGCGCCGCATCTCCGGCGGCGGGGCGATGTTCATGGAGGGCGGCAACTGCGTCACCTACTCCATGTACCTGCCCGACGACATCGTGCGCGGCCTGTCCTACGTGGACAGCTACCAGTACCTCGATGCATGGGTCCTGGCCGGGCTGCAGTCGCTCGGCGTGAACGCTTGGTACGTGCCGATCAACGACATCACCTCCGACGGCGGCAAGATCGGCGGTGCTGCGCAAAAGCGCATCCCTGGCGCGATCCTGCACCACACGACGATGTCTTACGACATCAACGCCGACAAGATGATGGATGTCCTGCGCGTGGGCAAGGTGAAACTGTCGTCTAAGGGCGTGCAGTCCGCCGCCAAGCGTGTTGACCCGCTGCGCCGCCAGACAGGTGTCCCGCGCCAGGAAGTCATCCAGGCGCTCATGGACACGTTCATAGCGCGCTACCCCGCAGAGGTCGGCGCGCTTAGCGACGATGATTTGGCCGCAGCCCAGCACCTCGTGGACACCAAGTTCAGCACCGAGGAGTGGACGCACCGCGTCCCGTAGCTGGCGCTACTACGGTTAGCTAGATGCCGCCGCTTCTTCCACAGCGGCGGCGCTGGCGACCGATAGCAGCACCGTGTTGATTCCGTCGACATTCTCGAAGGTGCCTGCGTCCAGCACCTGTCGATCGATCTGCTTCACCCGCATACGCAGGTCATTGAATGGAATGCCCTCGATTTCGCCGAGGAACTGGCGGCGCAGCTCGCCGGTGTTCTTCAGCAGAAGAATGACCATTGCTTCCTCCGGGCGCGGCTCCTCCTTGCCCAGGAAGATGTCGCGGTAGCGCTGGCGCATGGCCTTCTCGATGGTCTCATCCTTTTCCGGGAAGCGCTGCCAGTGCAGGCCCAAGAATCCCGCGCGCTCCTCGTCGAGCACACCCTCTTCAATGAGTCGCTGGGCAATGGCTTCCTTCTTGGCGAACTTCCGGGAATTGAGCAGCGAGTACACGCTCGGGTGCCCCTTCTTCTCCACACGGGCCACACCGTGAGCGAGGGCGGGGTGACCTTCGGAGCGGGCAACGGCGCCGTTGACAAGCGAGACGCTCGGGCTCTTACCGGCATGCACATCGACCAGCCCGGTTGCGACCAGATCGCACAGCAACGCGCCGTTCAACGCCACGCGCTGGTGGCTCACCCCCACCTCGACGTGGGCGGATTTGTCCGAGAGCAGCAGGAAGAGGGCTTCGCTGACGAGCATGGTGGAAAGTCCTTCTATGGTCGATATATAACTCGCCCCAGTCTATCCGGCAATCGGTAAACAACAAGCCGCATTCCCTCGCATCACGGGTGATAGAGGTGCGGAAAACGTCGCTGCAGAGCCCCCTTGAGCTCTGGATCCGACACAAGTGCAACAAGTTCCTCGATCACCGATCCCCCGTGAGCCTCTGACACTGCTCGCAGTTCGGCCGCTAACTGGGATTCGAACTCGACTTTCTTCTCTTTGATCTGAGTGAGAAGCTCACGCCCTTTGGGTGAGAGAGCATGAAGCGTCAGACGCTTGTCCTCGGTCGACTGTGCTGAGACAGATATTCCTTTCCTAACAAGCGCGTCGAGCAAACGGCTAGGGCTACCGGATTCACAGACAAGATACTGGCCAACTTCTTTCGTGCTAATTGGGCCATGAACGCCTAGCACTTCCACGACCTCCGCCTGGGAGTGAGTCAAACCCACCTCAGAGAAGAGCCGATTGAGCCGTCGGCTCCCCTGGCGCTGGAGCGCGAGAATGAGATAACGGAATTCCTCAGGATGAGTGAATAGCTCTAACGGCATGTCATTCCTTCCCTCGTGTTGTCAGCTTTCAGTCTCGAGGAAACGCGCCAATCGCGCTAACCGCTTACCGGGCACCAACGCCGCCTCTCGCTGCCCAATCACGGCCGACAGAGTCCCGGCTTGCCTAATCCGATGAGTAACCCGTGTCGTTCCATCCAACTGGGATTCAAGCAGAAAAGACGAATGTTCGCGCAGACCCGGAATATCAATTTCAAAGTCGACAACGTGGCCCGTTGAAGTCTCAGACGCGGCGGCCACGATCGTACCGTTCAATACTTTTTGCACCGTGAGCGCGTGCGAACCGTCGGCACGAGGCGGGCTCACGAAGCTGAAAGCAGGATTCCACGAGGGCAGGCGTTCCAAGTCTGTCACGACCCCAAGAATGGCGCGCTCACCGGCATGAATCGTCACGGCGGCACTATTTTCGGTTTTAAATGACATGTCACCGACATTATCCAAGACACGTGCTTTGGTCAAGTAAATTTATTTCCCCCTGCCTGGTCGACTTCCACTTCAAATAAATTCCCAGTTCAGAGAAGTTGATCTACGTTTTCCCGTCTGGTTACATTCCGTGTTGCAACATGCATGTTGCCACATCTAAGACTGGAAAGGAACATGATGCTCCAAACACACGAAGAACAGGCATCCGTCAACAAGACTGACGAGCGCCTTTTCGCAGAAACCGAACTCAGCCCGATTGAGAAAATCGTTTCCGACGTCGCGGCGGGCAAGATGGTGGTCCTTGTCGACGACGAAGACCGCGAGAACGAAGGCGATCTGATCATGGCCGCTGAAGCTGCTACTCCAGAGGCCATCAACTTCATGATTACGCAGGGCAGAGGATTGCTGTGCGTGCCGATGCCTGCAAACCATGCACAACGGTTGAATCTGCACCCCATGGTGAAAACCAACGAGGACGATTTCGGCACGGCATTCTCTGTCTCTTGCGATGCGACCGGTGACTACGGGGTCACTACAGGTATTTCAGCCTCTGATAGAGCGCGAACGGTCCAGCTCCTGGCTAACGGGGGTAACGAGAATGACTTTCACCGTCCAGGGCACATCTTCCCCCTCATCGCTCGCGAAGGCGGGGTTCTCACCCGAGTCGGCCACACAGAGGCCGGAAGCGATCTGGCCGCAATGGCTGGCTTCTCTCCAGTTGGCGTCATCATCGAAATCATCGGTGATGACGGTGAAATGCTTCGACTCCCTCAACTCGTCCCGTGGTGCAAAGAGCGCGGGATCTCCATCTCGACCATCGAGCGCATGCGCGACTACCGGAACGAACAAGTACGCGCAGGAGTCCGAATTGACCAGAAACCCGACGGAACTCCCATCGCCGAGACGCTGAAAGGCGACGCACAGTGAAGAACTACAATTCAAGCTTTCTTGGTCAAACTGTCCGCCGAGTTTCTACGCCGCGAATCCACGACTTCGTCCTGAACCACGTCGGCTTCATCGAGGGTTTGGAAAATATTCCACGCACCGGACCGGTCATTTTTGTAGCCAATCACTCCAGTTACATGGACCACTTCGTTACGAAGACCCTGGCAAACTCAGTTCGCGGAGGCGAGGAGTGGTTCCCCACCAAAGCCGAGGCATTCGAATCGTTTCTTTCGCGTGTTTGGCACGAGTCGATGAACTGTTATCCAGTCGACCGTGACGCACCAGGAGAAGAAGTATTTCGTCGCGCACAAGACGTTCTCGAGGACGGCGGCACTCTCGTGCTCTATCCAGAAGGCACACGCAACGTGGGCGAAGGACTCCTGCCCTTCAAATCCGGCGCGTTTCGCATGGCATTAGCGAACAACACACCCGTCGTACCCATCGGAATGACCGGACTTGCAGAGGTTCTACCAAAAGGCGCTACTGTACCGCGGCGCCGTCTCTTCTCCGTTTCCATCGGCGAGCCGTTGGTCCAGCCAGAGGTGGGTGATGAGCGAGAAAACGCCCGTCAAATGCGCGACCAAGCGTTTGAAATCGTCGCTGAGCTAAAGGATCGAAGCAAGAATCCGAATGGAGCCGATCGTGGTGCCGCGGTGAGCCGCATGGTGGAACTGGCGCAAACTATAGTGCGGGAGAACCTCACTCCCCAGGGAACCCTTCCTCCGGCGGTAGTTCGGCGGGTCGAATTGCTGTTGCGCATCGCGCGTAAAACATCCCGCCGCGACCTCAGTCTCCCCGTTCAGCAGACCCGGTTATCCGGTTTCAAGGCCCTCAACTCACACACATCGGCAGGCACTGCAGCACGCGCCGCGATCGTTAACCAGCGGGCTCTTCTACTTTCAGACCTAGACGGATCTGATGATTTTTCTGCTTACCTCGCTGGAAGAAGCGCCTTAACACTGCCACGTTGGCTCGGTGGTGGAGCGAATTTAGCGCGCTCTCAGTTCCAACGGGCGGTGTCCCGCGGAGGAAAGATGACCTCTCAATCGTACGTGGGGCTCGCAGAGTCGTTCCTCAAAATTGGAGACATTGACGCCGCAATAGAGGCTTACCGCCAAGCAGAGGACAGCATCCCCGCCGATGATCCGCGTGGCGATCTCCGTCGAGAAAAGATCGCGTCTGCGGTTGCGTCGGCCAAGTCAGCATCGGAAAGAAACTAAATATGCCCATAAGCCTCGTAAAAAAGTACTCAAAGCTCATTCTCGTAGTGTGGTTGCTCCTTTCCGCGCTCGGGGTAGTTGGAGCACTCCAGCTCAACGGCGCCGTGAAAGCCGGAGGCTTCAACGACGAGAACGGGACGTCCTTTGTCGGCCAAGAGGTGAACGAGCATGCCTTCGGCGATCCCGCGAATCAACTCACTGTCGTCCTGAACTCCGACAGCAGCATCTCTTCAGAAGTGCTAGACAACGTCTCGACGGGTATAGAAACTCTGCCGAACATCGACTCAGTCATCGATGGGCGTGCGCTCGCCTCATTGTCTTCTGATTCAGGGAAGACCCAAATCCTCCAAGTCGGCGTAGCGGCTGATAATACGACGACTCAAAACATGATCCCTGACCTCCGTGACAGAGTCGAGACAGCAGTGGAAGGAGAAGATGTCACGAGCCATGTGACTGGAGCCCCCGCTTTGGACTACGACTTGAACATTCAGTCCCAGCAAGATGCCTTGCGAGCGGAGATCATCGCCTTCCCACTTCTCATTTTGGTTCTGCTGCTCATCTACAGAGCTGTCGGTCCTACGCTGGTGACACTCCTGGTTGCAGGCGCTTGCCTTATTGGAACGCAAGGCATCGGAACCCTGCTAGCTTCGTTCCTCGATGTTTCCAACATGTACATCACCGCAGCCTCCCTTATCGGCTTGGCCGTTTCGGTGGACTACTGCTTGTTCTTGATCGCTCGATACAAGGAGTTTCTTATCGCGGGACATCCGCCTGAGGACGCTCTGCGGCGAGCAACCAACACCGCAGGGCATTCCATCCGCTTTGGCGGCTTGAGCGTCATCGCCGCTCTATGTGCTCTGTTCATCGCTCGGAATATGGTTTTCAGCTCGATTGCCATGGCTGGCATCGTGGTCACGTCCATCGCGCTTTTGGCGTTGGCAACTCTTGTGCCAGCTGCAATTATGCTGCTGGGAGACCGATTCTTCTTCGGCAAACTCCCTGGATACGAGAAAACAATGCGAGCTCCGGAAGATAAGGAGAAACGCACTTCGAGCCTCCCGCTCAAATCGCCCTTGCTTGCAGTCGTGTTGATCGCCGTGCCATTGCTCATCGCCGCTACCCCTCTGGCGAGCATCAAACTCCAGGTTCCCGTAGCAAGCTCGTCCATTCTCCCAGCAGGAATGGACTCACGCGAGGGGATCGAAATCATTGAATCTGAGCTCAACGCCCGCGAGCTGTTTCCCACTATGGTTACGTTCGCCGGGACGGAGGGCCAGTCAGCCCAAGAACTCGATGCAGAAGTCGAGGAATTCCTCGCGGACATCGAAGAGGTTCGACACGTCGATCAGGTATTCGCGTCGGGAACACCTGCAGAGCAGTATTCCCCCTACCCATTGAGCGCCGAGAAAGAGGGACGCGCCTATAAGAGGGTCGTCATTACGTCTACGGACTTACCGGATTCCGACGCCGCCCACGAGATGGTTGCGGATATCAAGAAAGCGGCAGACGAGTACCCCGACACCTTCGTCTCAGGCGCCACAGCGCAGGGCGACGACTTTGATCGACTGGTCCAAAAGTCCATTCCCTGGATCGTGGGTTTCGTCCTCTTGATTTCGCTGCTTCTCCTTGGATGGGCTTTCCGGTCGTGGCGACTAGCCACACTCGCGGTCGTGCTCAACGGTCTCGTTGTCTCCGCAGCGATGGGTTGCCTATCCCTGCTGTGGAAAGCCGTAACTGGTGAAGCGATCAACAGTGTGACGCCGATCGTCGTGTTCGCGATCGTATTTGGCCTGAGTATGGATTACATGGTGTTGATGGCTTCACGAATGAAAGAGCAGTTCGCTTCCGGCTCAACCCATCGCGATGCCATTGCGGAGGGAGTTGCGCACACATCCCGTCTCATCATCTCCGCCGCGATCATCATGATTGGAGTTTTCCTCTCATTCATGGTGGCTGAAATCAGCATCATTCAAGAGCTGGGCCTTGGGCTGGCGATGGCCGTCGCTTTGGACGCACTCATCGTTCGACCCATCCTCCTGCCGGCAACGCTCGCTTTGCTAGGTGAGAAGGTATGGGGCAAAACCCAATCAACGAGCTCTAACTAGACGCTTAGTTCGCGCAGTGCAGTGAGTAAGCGATTGGACGCAGACAAGACTCCTGTGCGGACTTGCTGGCGCTGGACCGAACACTCCCTTGGTGTCCGGTCAGCCCCTGCGCTACCTCCTGGCCTGGTTAGCCATCATCACTGTCGTGTTGACCGTGACCGATGTTTCAGCACTGTTCGCTGCCTTGATCACCAGCTCAAGATCCGGGTCCGTCACCAAGGCCGCCACATCTCTGACTGCCTGCTTCACTTCGCCGCGGCCCATTCCGCGTAGCTCTTCCTTGAGGAGGGCGCGGACGGCATCGTAGGCGTCGAGAAGCGCTACGAGCATCGATTCTTGCAATGTCGGGTTTGCTTGGCCGCGGAGAATCTGCTCAAGTCGGCCGCGGAGCTGCAGCTCCACCGACTCATCGCGAGTAGGAAATTGATTTCGGGAGAGGAAACTGAAAACCCCGTCTGTTTCCTCGAGGACACCCTGCGCGACGAGCCCCTGTGCGACATCTTTCCGCTTCGCGAACCAGTCATCCGCGATGATGTCGTAAGTAGACCTGTTGTTTCGCTTCTCAATCATCTCTACGCCGTGTCGCAGCACAGGATGCTCGACCTGCGCCGACGGAACAGCAGCTGTGAGCTTCGGGGCGCGGATTGTTCGGTCAGTGATCGTGACTAGTTTCCAACCAACCAGATCGGCCATGAGTCCGCTGCGGAGGAGCATGTCGTTCCACAGCATTGAGGTTTCGTGTTTACCTTTGTCGTTCGTGGAGAGAAGTAGTATTTGCTCCGAAATCAACATGCCCTCAGTATATGGACACTCGGAGCTGGCCCGCCCGGAAAAATGTCCCCTGCATCATCGCAGTTTCCTGCGTGTTAGCTCCGAACCAGCGGAGCACGGTCGTGTGGTCAGAGCTACTGTCCCCTGGGCTCGGCAGGAATAGATTTTCAGTATCGCCTTTCAGTGAACCGATGCGACGTTTTCCCAGGCGGGATTTCACCGGAGGCGTCAGAAGGCGATAGTAAAAATGTAGTGAGCGCGGTGCCTTGCCCGAAAAAACACCAACACACCCAGTCCGACTTAGGGGGTGAACACGGTCATCGTCGCGCCGACCGCAGCCATTTCCACGCACTTCTTCGCAGCTTTGAGCGTCTGAGCGATCTCGGGGGATGTGACGGAGGCGGATGCGTTTTCAATCGCTTGCTTGCGTTCTGTGCGCCTCATCCCGCGCAGCTCCTCTTTGAGGAGCGGGCGGATGGCGTCGTAGATATTGAGGAGCATGATGAGCGTCGCATCCTGCTCCGTCGGCTGCGCCTGACCACGAAGGATCTGCTCCAGGCGGCCGCGGAGCTGCAGTTCCGGCATCCCATCGCGGGTCGGGAACTGGTTCCGGGAGAAAAGACGGAAGCCTCCGCCGGACTCCTCCAGAACCCCCTCGGCGACCAGTCGTTGGGCGACATCCTGGCGCTTGCCAAACCATTCGGACCACAGGACGTCCGTAAGTCGTTTTGCCCGACCGTTTCTCCAGGGCTTCAACGGCAGTACGGAGGACAGGATCCTCCACTTGGGCCGCAGGCACGCTCGGAGCGACGATCGGGTCTCGGAGCTTGCGCTCTGTGATGGTTGCAAGGCCGCGGCTCATCAAGTCCGCAAGCAAACCGCTGCGCAGCAGCATGTCGTTCCACAGGAAAGCCGACTCGTGC
Source organism: Corynebacterium genitalium ATCC 33030 (assembly GCF_000143825.1). NCBI lineage: Bacteria > Bacillati > Actinomycetota > Actinomycetes > Mycobacteriales > Corynebacteriaceae > Corynebacterium > Corynebacterium genitalium. The sequence continues at coordinate 823,384 of NZ_CM000961.1, read as the reverse complement.
TTGCCTTCGTCGTTGGTGGCCAGGAGGAGGACGCTCTCCGAGATCAGCATGCCTCAAATGTAGATATTTTACCGGACGTGCGAGTCTGCCGGAGTCTCTGTCGCCTCGGCCGAACCCGACTCAGCGCCGATGGCTGCTTCCTTCTCGTTCGCCGCGCGCCAGTTCGCTCGGTGGCGCCGCCATCCACGGATCGACAGTGCCACGCCGACAACCAGCACGACCACCCGCACCACGATCAGCACGGTCGCCCCGACACCAAGGGCCTTGAGCACGACGGGCAGGTTGAGCATGACGATCAAGGTGCCCACGATGCCGCCGAGCAGGATCGGGTTGAGCCTGGTCACCAGCCATGCGGCCAGCGGCGCGGCGATCACGCCGCCGAGCAGCAGCGCACCGACCGCGGAGAGGTGGGTGACCAGGTCGTCCCACATTCCCAGCACGAAGCCGGCGGTCGCGGCCGCGGTGACGAAGAACTCCGCGGTGTTGACGGTACCGACAATGCGGCGCGGCTCGGAGCGGCCAGCCGACAGCAGCGTCGAGGTGGTGACGGGACCCCAGCCGCCGCCACCAGTGGCGTCGACAAATCCGCCGAACAAACCCAGGAACCCAAGGAAGGGTTTCGAGTGCGGGGTCTCTACGACCTGCCGGCGAATGAGCCCGCGGGAGAATCGATAGACCAGGTTGATGCCGATCGCCGCGAGAATAAGCGACATGATCGGCTTCGCGGACTCCGTCGACAGGTTGGACAGCACAGTCGCACCGACGAACGCTCCGACAGAGCCAGGAATGCCGATCGCGGCGACAACGCGCCAGTCGACGTTGCCGAATTTCCAGTGGCTGATGCCGGACACGAGCGTTGTACCCAGCTCAGCTGTGTGCACCACCGCGGAGGCCTGCGCGGGTCCCAGGCCTGCGAGCATGACAAGGATCGTCGTCGATGTGACGCCGAAGCCCATGCCCAGGCCGCCGTCCACAAGTTGGCCGGCTAAGCCGGCGATGGCGATGAGTATGAGCGTGATCATGCGGTTCATGGTGGCTGTCCTTTGGTGAGAATTACGCCGTGGCCGAAGCGGCCAGGGCGTCTGTGTGCGCGAGTGCGCGGCGGTAGCGCGAAGCTACGACGTGTGCGAGGTCCGCACCCAACGGCGCGGAGACGGAACCGGGCCACATTCGAAACGCCCGGTCCAGGAGCAACCCTTCAGTGACAAAGAGCGGGAGCAAATGCTTATCGACGCTTGCCAGCTCCCCCACATCCCCCTTCCCATGGCCCGTCGCGGGAACGGTCGTGACAGGAATGCCGACGAGCTTTTCGACGTCTCGCCCCAGCTCCACCGTCTTCCCGGCCGCCTCCGTGTTGGAAGTGCCGACCGGGTAGAGGATGATCTCCTGGATTGACAGGCCAGACGCCGCGATATCGCTCACGGCTCGCGCGGCGAGGATGGCGGCCACATCACGGCCTTGGCCCAGCCCGTCGGCGGGGATGAGCTCCAGTCCGGTCGCTGCGCGGGCTTCCGCGATCGCTTGCGGAACGTCGTGGGTGGCGTGGAAGGCGGTGGTGAACAGGGTCGGTACGACAACGGCGCGGGTGTGGCCAGCGTCGACAAGCTGCTGGGCGGCGGCGGTGAGGTCGGGGGTGTCGAACTCGAGGTGCGCATCCACACCGACCACGCCCAGCTGAGCTGCGGCGGCAGCGGTCAGCGTGGCCACACCGGGGCGCGCGCCGGGGTGGCGCGATCCGTGCGACAGCGTGATCAGGGCGGGTGCGTTCATGATGACCTCAGCTCTCCTACCGCAGCCGCGTTCCCACGAGACCAGCTGCCAGCGTGTTACCGGACGCCTGATCAATGAGCAGGAAGTTGCCCACGGCACCGCGCGCCGCGTACTCCTCCACCGGCAGCTCCTGCGCCGTCTGGACGGTCACGTGCGCGATGTCGTTCAGGCCGAAGGACTCTGGCGCGGTGTCATCCGAGTTGGACGAAGCCGTGCCGTCGATGTCGATGACGCGGTCGACGCTGCCAACACGGGCACGGACCAGCGAGGTGCCATAGCGCAGCTTCACAGCCTGCCCAGCCGCGACGTCCTTCTCGGTCAGACCGACGACGGTGCCGTGGAACTCGCGGACGAGCTCCGGGAATGGCGCGGAGGCCAGCAGGTCGCCGCGGGTGAGGTCGATGTCGTCGGCAAGGCGCAGGGCGACCGCATCTCCAGCGTCAGCGGACTGCGCGCCGTCGAGGCCATCCGCCGTGTCGATGTGCGTCACTGTCGTGGTGCGGCCATTCGGCGCGACGACCTCATCGCCGACCTTCACGGAGCCGGAGTTCACAGTGCCGGCGTAGGCACGGTAGTCGGTCTCGTGCTCACGCAGGACGTACTGGATGTTGAACCGGAACGCCAGGTCCAGCGCGCGGCCGGAGTTGACCGGGATGGTCTCCAGCAGCTCGAGCACGGTCGGGCCCTCGTACCAGGATGTCTCGGTGGAGCGCTCGGCAACATTGGCGCCGAACTTCGCGGAGATCGGCACGGCGTGCGGCTCCTCGATGCCCAGGGCAGCACAGCGGGACTCGAACTCGCCCTTGATCTCCTCGAAGACGTTCTGCGAGTAGTCCACCAGGTCGATCTTGTTCACGGCCAGGATGACTGTCTTCACACCGAGCAGGCTCGCCACGGTGAGGTGGCGGATGGTTTGCGGTTTGATGCCGTTTCGGGCGTCGACAAGCAAAACGACGACCTGGGACGTGGACATGCCCGTGACGGTGTTGCGCGTGTACTGCTCATGCCCCGGGGTGTCCGCGAGGATGAAGGTGCGCTGGTCGGTGGCGAAGTACCGGTAGGCGACGTCGATGGTGATGCCTTGTTCGCGCTCGGCGCGAAGGCCGTCGACAAGCAAGGAGAGGTCGAGGCCCTCGAAGCCGCGGTCGGCGGAGGTGCGTTCGACGCTGGCGAGCTGATCCGCGAGCACCGACTTCGTGTCGTGCAGGAGGCGGCCGACGAAGGTGGATTTGCCGTCGTCAACGGAGCCGGCCGTGCAGAGCCTCAGCGTCGCTCGTTGCGCTAACGCTTCACTCGCCGACGCATTCGGCTCTGCAGAATTTCCAAAAGGACTCATCAGAAGTAGCCCTCCTTCTTGCGGTCTTCCATGGCGGATTCGGACAGGCGGTCGTCGGCGCGCGTGGCGCCGCGCTCGGTCAGGGTGGAAGCGGCGAGCTCGACGAGCACCTCATCGATGGTTGTCGCGGTCGAGTCGACCGCACCGGTGCAGCTCATGTCACCGACGGTGCGGTAGCGCACGCGGCGGGTCTCCACGGTCTCATCCTCGCGCGGGCCGCCCCACTCGCCGGCGGTGAGCCACATGCCGTCGCGGTTGAACACCTCGCGGTCGTGGGCGAAGTAAATGGCCGGCAGCTCAATGTCGCGGGCGCCGATGTACTCCCACACGTCCGCTTCCGTCCAGTTGGAGATGGGGAAGACGCGGATGTTCTCGCCCGGAAGCTTCTCGCCGTTGTAGAGACTCCACAGCTCAGGGCGCTGACGGCGCGGATCCCAGCCGCCGAAAGAGTCGCGGACGGAGAAGACGCGCTCCTTGGCGCGGGCGCGCTCCTCGTCGCGGCGGGCGCCGCCGAGAACGGCGTCGTAACCGACCTCAGCGATGGTCTCCACGAGGGGCACGGTTTGCAGCGGGTTGCGGGTGCCGTCGGGACGCTCGACCAGGTCGCCGCGGTCAATCCAATCCTGCACGTGCGCCACGCGCAGGCGGGCACCGGTTTCCTCGACGAGGCGGTCGCGGAACTCGATCACTTCCGGGAAGTTGTGGCCGGTGTCCACGTGCAGCAACTCGATCGGCATTGCGGCGGGCGCAAACGCGCGGCGCGCCAGCTCGAAGACGACACAGGAGTCCTTGCCGCCCGAGAACAGCAGGCCGATCTTGTCGAATTGCCCTGCCACCTCACGCAGGATGTGAATCGACTCGTTCTCCAGATCCCGCAGGTGCGGGGAGAGTTCGTTAGCCATGCAGACCACACTCCGTCTTGCTCGAAAAGGCCCAGCGACCAGCGCGGGGATCTTCGCCCTCAGCGACCGGCAGGGTGCAGGTCGCACAGCCGATGGAGGGGTAGCCCTGCTTGGTCAGCGGGTGGATGATCAAATTCTTGTCCTCTATGTATGCGTCGGTCTCGTCCAGCGACCACGTGATGATCGGGCTGATCTTCAACCGGCCCGTGGCATCCAAACTCAAAGCGGGGGCTTCGGCGCGGGTGGGGCCGTCGTCACGCCGCAGGCCCGTGACCCAGCCGACATAGGGCGAGAGGTTCACCGCGAGCGGCTCCACCTTGCGCATACGGCAGCACGCGGTCGGGTTGCGGCGGTAGAGTGCCTTGCCGTATACGCGGTCCTGCTCCTCACGGCTCAGGATCGCCTTCGCGCGGACGAGGCGCTGCGCCGGATAACGCTCTTCGACCTGGTCCGCGACATCAAGCGTCTCGTCGAAGTGGTACTCCGTATCCAGGAAGAGGAAGTCCGCCTCCGGCAGGTAGTCTTTCGCCAGCTCCGCGAGAACGGTGTTCTCCATGCTCAGCGTCACCACGAGGTTGCCTGGGGCATACTCATGGGCCCACTCGAGGATCTCTTTCGCGGAGGCGTTGTAGAGTTTGTCGGCCCATTCGTCGACAAGCTTCGCGTTTGCTTCGGCGATCTCTGGGGTCAGCGGCGCTGTTTCTTTGGGGCCCTCGGGGCTCACTTCGGGGTCGCGCACATCACCCGCGGACCTGTTTAGAAAGTCCACTATTTCTCCTTCCTCAACACCGCGTCGTGGCCGTGACGGGCCAGCGATTCCTGCAGTGCTTGCTCCGTTGACTTGGCCTTCTGCGGAGCCACGTCCGGGTCATCTTGCCCGTGGAACAACACCTCGAAGATACGCAGGCACTCGGTGCATTTCCATGCAAAATCCGATTGTTCATCAGGAAATAACCCTTCGCCCGCGCAGTAGGGGCAATACGCGGGGTGGTTGCGGTTCGGGTTCGGCTTGCGGCGGAAGCTCATCGCAGGTCATCCTCGTCGGCGCGCGCGACCCAGTCGCGGAAGAGCTCGCCGTCGTTTCGCTTTTCGACGAAATTACCCGCCACCCTCGTCACATAATCCCCAAGCTCAGTCGAAAGGACTTTGTGGCCGCGGAGCTTCCGGCCGAAGTTGGCGCCGTCGCCGATGGCGCCTCCCAGATGCACTTGGAAGCCCTCGACCTTGTTGCCGTTGCCGTCGTCGACCATCTGGCCCTTCAGGCCGATGTCCGCGATGTGCGTGCGGGCGCAGGCGTTCGGGCAGCCGTTCAGGGCGATCGTGATGGGAGAGTCGAAGTCCTTGAGGCGTTCCTCGAGTTCGTCGACAAGCTCAATGCCGCGGGCCTTTGTGGTCACGTGGGCGAGCTTGCAGTATTCCAAGCCGGTGCAGGTGAGCATGCCGCGGCGGAATTCGCTGGGGGCGGAGTAGAGGCCCATTTCAGTCAGGTCTGCCGCAAGCGCCCGGACCTGCTCCGGGTCGACGTCGAGGAACAGAATTTCCTTGAACGGGGTGAAGCGCAGACGACTCAGGCCGTAAGACTCGGCCAGGTCAGCGATGGCGATGAGCTGCTCGCCGGTGAGGTGGCCCATCGTCGGCTTCACGCCCAGGTAGACATTGCCGTCTTTCTGCTCGTGGATGCCAATGTGGTCGCGGTCGATCAGGTTGGTCGGGGCGTGCGGGCCGTCGGGAAGCTTGTAGCCCAGGTACTCGTCCTCGAGGACCTGGCGGAACTTATCGATGCCCCACTGCGCCACCAAGAACTTGATGCGTGCCCGGGCGCGGAGGCGGCGGTAGCCGTAGTCGCGGAACAGGCGGACCACGCCAGCCCACACCTCCGGCACCTCCTCCAGGGTGACAAAGGCGCCGAGGGACTGGGCGAGCATCGGGTTCGTCGCCAAGCCTCCGCCGACAAAGCACTCGAAGCCCGGACCCAACTCGGGGTGGTTGACCCCGATGAACGCGATGTCGTTGATCTCGTGCACGACATCCTGGCGGGCGTTGCCGGAAATCGCGGTCTTGAACTTGCGCGGCAGGTTCTGGAATTCCTCGCGCAGGACGTACTCGTTCTTGATCTTCTCGATCGCCGGTGTGGCGTCGATAATCTCATCCTTCGCGATGCCCGCCACCGGCGAACCCATGATCACGCGCGGCACATCGCCGCAGGCGTCCCAGGTGTTCAGGCCGACCGACTCGAGCTTGTCCCACATCGCCGGCGCGTCTTCGACGCGCAGCCAGTGGAGCTGAATGTTCTGGCGGTCCGTCAGGTCGGCTGTGGAGCGGCAGTAGTCGCGGCTGATCTCGCCGACGGCGCGGGCCTGCTCAGTGGAGCACTGTCCGCCGTCGAAACGCACGCGCGCCATGAAGAACTCGTCCTGCAGCTCGAGGTTGTCCTTGCCGGTGTGCTCGCCGCCCAAGTTCTGCTTGCGCTGCGTGTACATGCCCAGCCACTTGAAGCGCGGGTACAGATCTTCTTCCGGGATCGACTTGAAGCCCTGCTTAGAGTAGATGTCGATGACGCGCTGCTTGACCGCCAGCACGGGCTCGACCTGTTTGAGCTCCTCATCGTGGTTGAGGGGCGCCTGGCCGTCGATCTTCCACTGGCCTTCCGGCTTTGGCTTACGCGCCGGGCGGGGCCGTGCTTCTGCGCTTGTGGTGGTGGTCATGCCGCCTCCTTCTGTGTACCGCTCTGTCTATAGCGTTGCGCGGTGCGGTTTGTTGATCAGCACGCTACACAGCCAGCCCGCATAAGGTCACTCCCCTGCAAGGTTTCGGCTCGCTGGTCTGCACGTTCATATGAATGTAAATCTCGCTTGAGCCTTGACTGCGTACTAATCGTTGCTAAGTTTTTAGACCAAGCGGTCTACCTAGCTACAGAAGGAGCCTCACATGACCAACCGCGTTTCCCGCGTCGCCGTCATTGGAGCCGGCCCCACCGGCATCCACGCATCGGACCTCCTCATCTGCATGCCCGGCCGCAGCTACTTCGTCGACCTTTTCGACGCCTCCCCCGCCCCCACATCCCTCATCCGCTTCGGCTCATCGCACCGCAGCGCCCGCTCGCTTATCGACGTCCCCCGCCTCAGACTCTTCGGCAACCTCACCATCGGAACTGACGTGACCGTCGGCGAACTGACCCACTACTACGACACGATTGTCGTGGCGTCTGATTCTGACGCCGGGGCCGGTGACACCGCCGGGTCCGTCGTGGTCATCGGCACATCTCCTGGCGCGGCCGAGGTTTACGACGCGCTCTCCGCGTCCGCCGCCGATGCCGGTCTTTCGGGCGCCGGCCTCGCCGATGCCGCGATTGCCCTCAGCCGCACCCCCGTCGTCGCTTCACCGCAGGTGGCTGACCAGCCCGGGGCGATCGTCGCCCTTCTCGAGTCCCGCAGCCTCCCCTTCACCACGTGGGAAGGCTGGCACCGGCCGGCTTGGGCGGACGTTTCCGCGGTGTCAGCATCCGGCCCGTCTGCGCCTGGCGTCGTCACGGTGGCTCAGTGGACGACCCTGCTGTCTGCAGCGAATGCAGTTCCAGCGACACCCTAGCCCCGCAAAACCCCAGGGACTCCGCGATGCGGAGTCCGCTCCATCGGACCCGACCCGACCCCCGGAATACTGCTCGACCTTATAAGCCAGATCGCACGTTTCTGACCAGTACTTTTACGTGAGCAGTATTCCGGAAATGCCCGAGCAGTATTCCAGCCCGGCGCCACCTCACCGGGCTGCCGCAAAACCGCAGGGACTCCGCAGTGCGGGCTATCGCCAGTTCTCAACCTCAAGCGATGGCACTCGGGAGAATTCATCGTCGTTGGCCGTCACGAGGACCACATCCTCGCGCAATGCCTGAGCCGCGATCCATAAGTCATTGGGGCCGATAACTCGTCCTTGACTTTGCAGGGCCGCTCGAATTTCCGCGTAGATCTCTGCAGTTCGTTCATCCACACCGATCCTCGGCCAGCCCGCCAAGAACGTGTCGATGGATTGTCGCGCTCGAATAGGGTCCATCGACCGTAAAGCACCTGCATACAGTTCTCCGAGAACCACTGTGGAGACGCCTACTTGATCTCGTGTGCAGCTCGAGGCACGGTCCAGCACGTGCGGATAACTGCCCCGTTCAAGATCAATCCAGACGTTCGTGTCGAACAGATACCGCATGGTCTATCAGGACCTGTCGTCGAAGTCAGGTGAGGGTTCGAGTGGAAGGTCTTCGACTTCTTCGAGAAGTCCCCCTTCGATACCTTCTGCGGCTTGGTAGGCGCGCAGCCGGTTGAGCGCGTCACCGATTGTCTCTTCGACGGGACGGAGGAGCAGACCCTCGGGGACGTGCTCGACGGTCACTCGTTCGACGACGAGTCGGTGGGTCACCGGAATGCGGACAGCCTGACTGTTTCCGGATTTGAACACGGTGGTTTCAACGGGCTTCGTCACAACTTCCTCCTTTGGCACTATCAACACCGTCACTACGGATATAACTCCAAGTATATACGGCCGAATGGCGACACTATGCTCCAGAAACGGCACAGGCCTATGATTGCCCCGTGAACCTCCCCCATCTGATCCGCCTCATCGGCAGCGTGTTCCGCACAGACCGCCGCTTCGCCGCCGCCATCGCGGGCGTGCTGGTACTCCAGCTCGTGTCGGTGCTGGCTACGTTGTGGTTGCCGTCGCTGAATGCGGACATCATCGACAAGGGTCTCGCCCGTGGCGACATACCTTATATATGGCGCACTGGCGGGATCATGCTCATCGCCGCCCTGGTGCAGATTGTCACGGCGGTGGGGGTGATGTGGTTGGCGGCGTGGGCGTCGACAAGCGTGGCGCGTGAGCTGCGCAAGGACGTGTTCGCGCACGTCAACCGCTTTGACGCTGAGGATATGGCGGAGTTTCCGCCGGCGACGCTGATCACGCGCGGGACGAACGACGTCTACCAGATTCAGGTCGCGATGCAGCTCACACTGGGCATGCTCGCGACCGCGCCGATCATGGCGATCGGCGGTGTGGTCATGGCGTTGCGGCAGGACGCTGGCTTGTCATGGCTGGTCGCGGTCGCAGTGGCGATTCTCGCGGTGGTGGTCACGGCAGTCGTTGCGCTGCTGTTGCCGCTGTTCACGCAGATGCAAGAGCGCCTCGATGCCGTCAACGCTGTCCTGCGCGAGCAGATCAGCGGCATTCGTGTGGTGCGCGCGTTCGGCCGCGAAGACTTTGAAACGCAACGCTTCGCCGAGGCCAACGCGGACATCACGCGGGTGAGCCTGAACGTCGGGCGTGTGTTCGTGACCCTGTTTCCTGTGGTCATGCTGATCCTCAACGCCGCGATCGCCGCGTTGATGTGGTTCGGCGGTCAACGCATCGACGCAGGCCTGATGCAGATCGGTTCGTTGACGGCATTCATGCAGTACATGCTGCAGATTCTCATTGCGGTGGTCATGGGCGCGGCGATGATCATTCCGCTGCCCCGCGCGTTCGTGTGCGCACGCCGTGTTGCGGAAGTCTTGGCGCACTCGCCCTCGCTTATCGACGCCCCAACCACCCCGACCACTGACCCCACCGTCACATTCGACCGCGTCACCTACTGCTACCCCGGCGCGGATGCCCCGGTCCTGGAGGGCGTCTCTTTCGAGGCCCGCCCAGGCACGACGACGGCCGTGATCGGGTCGACTGGAGCGGGAAAGACGACGCTGCTGTCCCTGATCCCACGGCTGCGCGCACCCAGCTCCGGCGTGGTGTCGCTTGGCGGCGTGCCCACCACGGAGCTGAGCCGCGAATACCTGACCAGCACCGTGTCGATGGTTCCGCAGAAGCCGTACCTGTTTTCCGGCATGGTGGCGACGAACCTGCGTTTCGGCAACCCGGACGCCACTGATGAGGAACTGTGGGCGGCGTTGCGCGTCGCTCAGGCGGACTTCGTCGAGGACTTGGGCATGCCGATCTCCCAAGGCGGCACGAATGTCTCGGGCGGGCAGCGCCAGCGTCTGTGCATCGCGCGCATGTTCGTAGCAAATCCGAAGGTGCTGCTTTTCGACGACTCTTTCTCCGCCCTTGACCCCATCACCGAATCCAACCTGCAGGCGGCCATGGCCGAATACACGGCCGGTGCGGTGACCATTCTCGTGGCGCAGAAGGTCAGCTCGATTGTCGACGCCGACCAGATCCTGGTCATGGAAGCCGGCCGGATTGTGGACCGCGGTACCCACGAATCCCTGCTGGCCAACTCACCGACGTACCAAGAGATCGTTGCGTCCCAGGAAGGAGTGGACGCATGAGTGCCAAGACAGACTTGACCGACGAAGAGTTCCTGGAGTTGGAGGAAAAGACCGGGGAGGCGGGACGCAGACAAGCAAAAGCGTTCTGGCCCTTTGCCTGGCGGATGCTGAAGCTCATGGGGCCGCTCAAGCTGGCGTTCGGTGCCGGCGTGGTGCTCAATGTGGTCTCGGTGCTGCTCATGGTGGCCGGGCCGGCGGTGCTGGGCATAGCCATCGACGTGATCGCGCGCGGCGACATGGAGCGGCTGAGCGACGTTGTGATGTGGCTGCTGGTCATCTACACCGGCGCATCGTTCGCGGACTGGGCCTCAGGCGCGGTGATCAACCGGGCCGTCATGCGGGCGGTGTACGACCTGCGCGCGTCGATCGAGGCGAAAGTTCATGACCTGCCGTTGAGCTACTTCGACACCCGGCAGCGCGGCGACCTGCTGTCGCGCACGACGAACGACGTGGACAACGTGCAGCAAGCCCTGCAACAGGCGATGGGGCACTTGATTCACTCGGCGATCATGCTCACCGGCATCGTGGTGATGATGTTCTCCATCTCCTGGGAGCTCGCCCTCGTCGCTCTCATCGCTGTGCCGCTGTCAGGACTGGTCATCGCCGTGCTGGGAACGCGCTCGCAAAAGCAGTTCAGTCAGCAATGGCGCTCTACCGGCGCGCTGAACGGTCACGTCGAGGAAGCGTTCACCGGCCACGAGGTCGCGCTCATCTTCGGTCGCACCGACGAGATGGAGAATGAATTCGATCGCCGCAACGCCGAGCTGTTCGGCTCCGCGTTCAAGGCGCAGTTCCTCTCGGGCACGATCTTCCCGACCATGCAGTTCATCACCTACCTGTCGTATGTGGTCATCGCGGTCGTCGGTGCTCTGCGCGTGGCTGGCGGGCACATCACGCTGGGCTCGGCGGTGGCGTTCATCCAGTATTCGCGCCAGCTCAACCAGCCGCTCGGTGAGCTCGGCGGGATGTTGCAAATGCTGCAGTCCGGTGTCGCATCGGCCGAGCGCATCTTCGAGTTCCTCGACGCGCCCGCGCAGAGCACCGACGCCAACGGCATCCTTGCCACACCCGCGCGCGGACTCGTCGAATTCGACGACGTTTCCTTCAGCTACTCCCCCGACACGCCACTTATCGAAGACCTGACCCTGCGCGTCGAACCGGGGCAGACCGCCGCGATCGTCGGCCCCACGGGCGCCGGAAAAACGACACTGGTCAACCTGCTCATGCGGTTCTACGACATCGATAGGGGTGAGATCCGGCTCGATGGCGTCGATACGCGAAGCGTCCCTCGTGCGGCCTTGCGCGGCGAGATCGGCATGGTGCTGCAGGACGCTGTGCTGTTCAAAGGCACCATCATGGAGAACATTCGCTACGGGCATCTTGACGCCACCGACGAGGAGGTCATCGCCGCCGCGCGCGCCACGTACGTCGACCGCTTCGTGCGCACGCTTGCCGACGGCTACGACACGGTCGTCGACCTGGATTCCGGCGCCATCTCTGCCGGTGAGCGACAGTTGATCACTATTGCTCGAGCGTTTCTTGCTCAGCCGTCGGTGCTCATCCTCGATGAAGCAACGTCGTCCGTGGACACCCGCACCGAGGTTCTCGTGCAGGAAGCGATGGGGTCGTTGCGCTCTGGGCGCACCGCGTTCGTTATTGCTCACCGCTTATCGACGATCCGCGACGCCGACACCATCCTGGTCATGGAGGCCGGCCGCATCGTCGAACAGGGCTCCCACGACGAGCTGATGGCGCGCCGCGGGGTGTACTGGCGTATGCAGCAACCAGACGGAGCTGCGGGCGACTTCTAGTTCAACAAGCGTTCATCTTCTGTTACTCGCCTGTCCAGTTCCTTAGATTAGCCTGACGAGCGCCCATATTCGCCCCTAATTAGAAGTGAGCGCTAATGAGTAAAAAGGGACTCCCCCGCGATCCAGCTGGTGAGCACGATCTGCCCGACGAGGCAGACGTGCGCGTCATCGACCGGAACGTGAAAGATTCTGAGCCGGTCGATGTCGACGGCAAGAACACCACGACCACTGATTCCTCCGATACCGACTCCTCCGATATCGATGACGACATCGAAGACAAGGCCGAGGAAAACGACCCGCTCGGTTTCCTCCCGTTTGAAGGCACCGCAAAGCAGGTAGCTAACTGGGTCGCCGTCTTCCTCGGCATCTGGCTGCTCCTCAACGGCGTCGGCATGATCGGTGACGGCTTCAAGATGGTCGCCGGCGACCAGGCTAAAGAGCTGTTCTCCTTCGCTGAGAACCCGTTCGTGGGTCTGGCCATCGGTATCGTCTCCACGGCGATCATCCAGTCTTCCTCTACCACCACTTCCATCGTGGTGGGCATGATCGCCGGTGGTCTGCCGCTGAACATCGCCATCCCGATGCTCTTCGGTGCCAACATGGGTACCTCGGTCACCTCGACCCTGGTCGCCCTGGGTCTGGCCGGTAACAAGAAGCAGTTCAAGAACGGTTTCTCCATGGCGACCGTGCACGACTTCTTCAACCTGATCGCCATCGGCGTCTTCTTCCCGCTGGAGATCCTCACCGGATTCTTAGGCAAGACCGCAACTGCCATCGCACCGTCGTTGGCCGGTGGCGGCGACAGCATCATCTCGAAGGGCTTCGAGGCCTTCGGTGACTTCATTGACATGATCACAGAGCCGCTCGTTGAGCTGGTCAGCAGCCTCGTCGAGCCACTCGGTGACATGTGGGGCGGCATTATTCTCGCCCTGATCGGTGTCGCTCTGATTCTGGTGTCCATCCAGTTCATCGGTAAGGTCCTCAACGCTCTGCTGGTGGGCAAGGCCCAGGACATCCTCTACGCCGCACTGGGTAAGAACGCTTTCATCGGTGCGCTCTCCGGCGCCCTGATCACCGCGCTGGTTCAGTCTTCCTCCACCACCACCGCCCTGACGGTTCCACTGGCTGCGTCCGGCAAGTTCGAAGTGCGCACCCTGTTCCCGTTCGTGGTCGGTGCGAACATCGGTACGACCTTCACCGGCCTCATCGCTGCGTTCTCCGCATCCGGTGCAGAAGCAGAGGCAGCAATGTCCGGTGCGCTGGTGCACATGCTGTTCAACCTCTTCTCCGCGATTCTCATCTTGAGTATCCCGTTCCTGCGCAACATCCCCCCGCGCTGCTCGGACTGGCTCGCTGGCCTGGCCGAGAAGAACAAGCTCTACGTCTTCATCTACATCGGTGGCGTGTTCTTCGCTATCCCGCTGCTAGCCGTCTTCATTTCCAACACTTTGATGTAAGGAGTCTTCAATGACTAACCCGAACGAGACCCCCGACCTGTCCCCGATGGCTCAGGAGCTCATCCAGAACGAGGCTCCGGATGAGGCACTGCAAGCCCTGCTCGAGGAGCTCGAAGAGACCGCAGAAGAGCTGCGCGTCGAGCTCAACGCCCGCGGCCGCAACGCGGACCGTCTAGCCGCTGACCAGGAGGGTGAGGCTGCTGCTGCAACCGGAGAGGGCACCCGCAAGCACAAGAAGATCAACCCGAACGTCACGCCTGAACAGCAGGCTGAGCTCGACGAGAACTTCGCCAAGTACTGGAGCAACTCCCAGGGTTCCTGGAAGAACCTCTTCCGCCTGCTGCGCGAGTTCCGTGCTGAGATGCAGGAGGGCAAGACCAATGGCTAAAGCCCGCAAGTCCATCACCGCAGCCATCCTGGCGGGCATGACCGTCCTCGCAGTCGGCTGCTCCTCTGACAGCGGCTCGAACGGCAGCTCCGGCAACAGCAACTCTGGCGGCGACAACGGCAGCGAGACCAACGCTGCCGCTGGGGGCCCGATCAAGACCACCGGTTCCGCCACCATCGAGCCGATCACCTCCTACATGGCGAACCGCTACGACTTCGATGTCGACGTAGAGGCCATTGGTTCGACCGACGGTTTCGAGAAGTTCTGCAACGGCGAAGCTGACATCAACGACGCCTCCACGCCTATCCCGGGTGACGGCGCAGAGGTCGACTTCCAGAAGCAGTGCGCCGACAACGACGTCGAGTACATTGAGCTGCCGATCGGTCTGGACGCCATCACCATCGTCAAACACCGCGACAACGACTTCGCGACCGACCTGACCGTCGAGCAGCTGCACGACATTTGGTCGAAGGAGTCCGAGGTGTCCAAGTGGTCCGACATCGACCCGTCCTGGCCGGACGAGGAGATCAAGCTCTACGGCCGCCCGGAGGGTTCCGGTACCCTCGGCGTGTTCGAGGACCTGGTCCTGGACGGTGACGAGATCCGCGACGACTACGAGTCCACCGACGACATCGATGAGCTGACCCAGTGGGTTGCTGATGACCCGAACGCTCTGTCCTTCATGGGCATCGGTAACTACCTCTCCGCTGAGGAAGATGCCCAGCGCATGATCGACAACGTGAAGGTCGGCGGTGTCGAACCGACCGCTGAGGAAACGAAGGACGGCAACTACCCGCTGTCCCGTCCGCTGTTCATCTACGTGAGCAAGAAGTCGGCCGAGCGCGAGGACGTGGACAAGTTCGTCACCACCTACCTCGAGCACGCTGAGGCTGTCATGCCACGCGTGTACTTCTACCAGCTCCCGGAAGAGGACTACGAAGGCGCCCAGAAGCGCTACGCTGACCGCAAGACCGGCGCAGACGAGCGCTGGCAAGCATAAACCCGGACTAGCTGGCAAGCAGCCCGGCCCGGCCGCAACTAAGAGGGTTTGACTCCGATTCTGAATCGGGGGTCAGACCCTCTTAGTCATTCTTCACAGTCGAAGCAGTTGGGAGCTGCAGTTTCTGTTACCAGCCGGGTGTGCCCGGACCCTGGTACGGCGGCTGCTGGTACGGCTGGCCCGGGTAGGGCTGGCTAGGATACGGCTGGCTCGGGTAAGGCGCCGGATACGGGGAATCAGGGTATGCAGACGGGTACGGGTGGGCCGGATAAGCCGGGTAGGAACCAGCCGGGTACATGGGATCGCCGTAGGGCGGCTGCATCCCGCGCGCGACGCCGTACGTGGGGACGTAAGGGTAGTCGGAGCGGATCAGCTGGTAAATGCGGGCAAATGCCAAAGACTCGGCCGGGTAGGTGACAAACAGCGACAGGTTGAGCGTGAACAAGGAAAGCACCGAGTTGATGATGCGCAGCAGAGTGATCGACCCCAGAACCGTCCAGTAGCACCCTTTGAGGTCCTTGAAGACCCGGCCAAAGGCCTCGAATGGGTTCGCTGCCCTATCGATGACGTACACCGGCACCAGAACGACCACCGGGTACACCAGGAACGCGAGCACTACAGCAGCAATGCCGAGGAGAACGGTGAAGGCCGGGTGGACGTCGAAAAGCAGGGCCGCTCCGGCGATAGGCAGACCGACAACGATCACCCCGAAACAGGCGGTCAAGAAGTACGCCACCACCGCCCCGATGATCGGCAAACCAGTGAATGCGTTGGACCAGCGGGCTCCTTCGCCGGCGACATCGCGGAGAGCAACGCGGGTGCGTGCGACCTGCCACCACAACCAGATGAAGCCGAGAACAGCGACGAAAACGAGCGCCTTAATGAGGTCTTCGTTGGTCACGATCTCCTCGTCGGAGAGAACCCCCGTGACCCCACCCATGATCAACGTGGCGATGACAATAGCCGTGAAGATGAGGTTGATCCCGGCGTAGACGAGAAAATTGTCGAATACCCGCTTGAACCCGAACCCGATCGGCTCGGTGACTGTCACCGTGGTCATCTTGGCTCCTTCATACCTGCTGCTAAGAGATGAAAAGCGTGCCGCCCAGCACCATTGTTAGATGCAGGCGGCACGCTGAGGGTTACACCGGGTGAGCTTTAGTACATGCTCATGTAGCCGTTGGGGGACTCAGGGTGCTGCGGGCCAGCCTGGTTGGGCTGGTCGCGGTGTGCGCTGATCCAGCGGTAGATGAAGACGTAGGCGAGGGCCTGGAGCGCTGGAAGAGCGAACATGCCGAACCCGATCGTTACGATTGCGAATGCACTGCAAGCGATGCTGATGAGGAAGAGTGAAACCACGATCAGCAGGAAATGGGGCTTAGCATCCTGCCACGCCATCTTGAAGGCACCGACGGCGTTGGTGCGGCCGTCGTACACGTAGAACGGCGCCAGGTTGAGAACTGGAGCAGCGGCGATCATTGCTGCGATCATGAGCAGGAAGACGATGATGCCCAGCGCGACGTGTACCTCAGATAAGAAGATCATGAGCAGCGCGAAGACGACATAGATCACAAACACAGCCAATCCGAGAAGGACGTGGACCAAGATGACCTGGCCCCATCGGATGTTCTTGAACAGGTTGCCCCAGCTCGGTTCTTCACCGCGGCTGTCGCGCAATGCAGTGTTGTACAGCACGATGTACATCACGAACATGATGGCTATCATGACCAGGTACCCGGCGATGATCCCGAAGGGATGCTCCTCCGCCAGGTTGTAGTTCGGGCTGCCAGCATTGGGGTCGTTGGTCGCCGCCGCGATCACCGGAACAATGATGAGGAGCAGCGCAACGATCGAGGCGATCATCATCAGCACCGTGAAGCCGATGTATACGTGCCAGTTCTTGCTGAACAGGCGCTTGAACGCGAACGGAATAGACTCGACGATCGGCAGCGAGCCGCCGGTGGGCTGCAGCGGGCGGCCCGACTCGGAAGCGTTCGGGTCATTCTCCGGGTGCTGGAAACCCGGCCCCGGAGCATAGGCCTGACCGTAGGAGTTCTGTCCGTAACCGTCCTGACCCGGTGTCTGCCCGTAGGCGCCGTAGCCGGAGCCAGACTGGTCGTAGCCCGAGCCGGACTGACCGTAGCCGTTCTGGCCAGACTGACCGTAGGTGGAGTCACCGTAGCCGGAGTTCGAGGTGGAACCGAACTGGTCGGAGCCGGACTGACCGTAAGCGCTGGAGCCACCCTGGCCATAGGAGCCCTCTCCGTAGGCGCTAGAGCCGCCCTGGCCATAGCTGCTCTGGCCATAGGAGCTGGAGCCGGACTGGCCGTAGCCTCCCTGCCCGTAGGAGGTGGAACCGGTCGAGTCAGCGGGGTTCTGGTTGTTGGAATTGCTGCTGTTGTTTCCGTAGCCGCCGCCGAAAGGATTGTTGTCCTGACCGCCGAACGGGTTATTTGGATCATTGGGGTTGGTCATAAGGGCTATCATATTGTGTTGGCGAAAATATGCGAGTTCAAGCGAAGCATTGTTCAGCCATTATTCAGATTGCACCAAGGGGGTAGACAGCGCTTAACGTGCCCCGTTGCATGAACACGCCGCCGCGAGATGAACCGGGTTTAAGATGGATGGCGTGAGTAATCAGCCGTACCCTAAGCCCCCGGCCCGCGACCTTCGCCTGTCTGACGCGGAGCGTGCGGACGCGTTGGCCCAGCTGACCTACGCGTACGGCGAGGGCCGCTTGGATCCGGAGGAGTACGACAAGCGGTGCGATGCCGCTACCCAGGCCGCCACCCACCGTGACCTGGAACCGCTGTTCCGGGACCTCCCCACGCAGCAGCAGTCTCAGGAGATAGAGGCATACCAGCAGTACCAGCCGGCGCACGGCCAGGAACTCGACGTCTATACCCGCCACGAGATTGCGACTGCCCGCAAGAGTGGCCAGAACATCCGCCTCGGCATGTTCGGCCTGGGCACGCTGCTGTCGCTCAGCGGCGGCATCGTGCTGGCGGAAACTGTCGCACCGTTATGGGCGATGATGCCAGTCTTCATTGTTCCGACGCTGTTCATCCTCCTCTACATCATGAAGGTCGGCCCGGATAGCTGGTACACCCCAAGTCCGGCACAGCTTGAGCGCAAGCGACTCAGGGATATGAGGACGGCCCGCCGGCTGGAGGAGGAACGTCGTAAAGCTTTGCGTGCAGCGCAGCGCGACCAGCTCACTGGCGACGTGATGGGCTACGCGCAAGACACGATTAACCGCTTCAAGCGGTGAAAACCGCGGCGAATTCTCAATAGAATGGCCCCATGAGCGACGACACCAATGAGAACCCCCAGCGCAAGCCTTTGAAGAAACACCGCCATTTTGATCAGGCGGACAAGCTCAAGAACGTGGCCTATGACCTGCGTGGACCGGTCGCGGCGACGGCGGAGGAAATGGAGCGCGACGGCCACAACATCCTCAAGCTGAACACGGGCAACCCCGGCATCTTCGGTTTCGATGCTCCCGATGTGATCATGCGCGACATCATCGCCAACTTGCCGCACTCGCAGGCGTACTCGACGTCGAAGGGCATTATTCCGGCGCGGCGAGCCGTCGTCACGCGCTACGAGGAGATCGACGGTTTCCCAGAATTCGATATTGACGACGTGTACTTGGGCAACGGGGTCAGCGAGCTGATCAACATGGTCACGCAGGCATTGCTTAACGACGGAGACGAGGTCCTCATCCCGTCTCCCGATTACCCGCTGTGGACAGCGGCGACGTCGTTAAGCGGCGGCACTCCCGTGCACTACATCTGCGACGAGGAAGACGACTGGAACCCCTCGCTCGAGGACATTCGCTCCAAGGTGAACGACCGCACCAAGGCGATCGTGGTGATCAACCCGAACAACCCCACGGGTGCTGTGTACTCGCGCGAGATCCTCGAGGGCATCGCGGATATCGCCCGCGAGCACGAGCTCATGGTGCTTGCCGACGAGATCTACGACCGCGTCCTGTACGACGGCGCCAAGCACATTTCCATGGCGGAGGTCGCCCCTGACCTGCTCACCTGCACCTTCAATGGCCTGTCGAAGGCGTACCGGGTGTGCGGTTACCGCGCCGGCTGGATGATGATTACCGGCCCGAAGCGCCGCGCCACCGGATTCGTCGAGGGCCTGGATCTGCTCGCCGGCACGCGCCTGTGCTCCAACGTGCCAGGCCAGCACGCGATCCAGGTCGCGCTCGGCGGCCGGCAGTCCATTTTCAGTCTCACCGGTGAAGGCGGCCGACTCAAGGAACAGCGCGACATCACCATCAAGAAGCTGCGGGAAATCCCCGGCGTCTCTGTCGTCGAACCGAAGGGTGCGCTCTACGCCTTCCCGAAGATCGACACCGAGATGTACCACATCTACGACGACGAACGCTTCATGCTCGACCTGCTCAAGAGCGAAAAGATCCTCATGGTCGGCGGCTCCGGCTTCAACTACCCCAAACCGGACCACTTCCGCGTGGTCACGCTGCCGTGGGCGTCCCAGCTGGAGAACGCCATAGAACGGCTGGGCAACTTCCTCAGCGACTACCACCAGCACTAAGGAGCGTGGGGGCTAGGGGGCACCGATAAGCGACAACGTTTATTGCCCGCCCCCTGACCTTTATTGGCGCGTGAGACTCTTCTTGATCTGCTCCGGGTACAAGGTGATCGTCGGCATACCCAGCAAACCAAGGCCCGCAGCCAGCAGACCGAACGGCAGCAACCACAGTAGAGCATCGCGCGAGTTCCCCGACGGTTTCGGCTCAGTCGGCTTGTTCGGCGTGCCCGTATTGCTCGGCTCTTCCGGCTCCTCCGTTTTCGGGTAGGAAGCCTGGATAGTGAACTTGTGCTCAGAACCGTCTTTACGCTTGTAGGCGAGTTCAGCCCGGGAGATCCTACCGCCGAAGTTCGGATTCGGGAAGAAAGTGATCTCACCCGTAGCGCTGTCAATAATCCAGCGACCCTGGCCCGGAACTTTCATTTCACGCATGTCCGGGGTGATCTCCGGCTGGAGGTCGACACCGCCAACACCGGTGAACTTCAGGGAGCCTGTTTCCATCTCCGGCACGTCCACCTGCACAGAGAACGGGTTGTCCGTCGGTGCAGTGACCTTGATAACGGAATCGCTGATCTCGAGGCTGTTGCCGTCCAAGGTCGTAGTGATCGGAGCCGGCGTCAGCGTGGTAGTGACGGGATCCGGAGTCGCCGTTGCCGGTTCAGGCGTGACCGTGACGGTGGGAGAAACACGCGGCGTCACAGTCACGGTGACCGGGTTCGGGGTCACCGTCACCGGCGGCACTGCCACAGTGACGGGCGTGCCGCTGACCGTCGTGACCACGTCCGGCACCGTCGCGGTGATGGCCTCCGGAGTGGCAGTGACCGCCGTCGGTTCACCCGTGACGTTCACCGTTGTGGTGATCGGGGCAGGCGTCACCGTGACCGGGCTGGGCGAAATGGTCTCCGTCATCGGCGCGGGGAACTGCGTAATCGTTGCCTGCGGCGGGGTCGTCGTGACCGTGACCTGGTACGTCGACTTCGACGTCACGGTCGTGGTGACGGTCTTTTCAACCGTTGTCGGAACACCGCCCACGGTGGTGGGGACCGCAGTAGTCACAGTGGTCGGAACTTCGGTGGTGACCGTCTCCGTCACCGGCGGCAACGTCGTCGTGTTCGTCGCCGTAGTCTGGCCCGTCACCGACACCTGGTAGGTGGTGGATTCCTTCGCGCCGGTCTTCGTCATTGCTTCCACAGTGACGGTACCGGGGGTTCCGCGGTAGTTGTCGGCAGGCTCGAACGTGACCACGCCGGTGGTCGGGACGATAGTGTAGGTGCCCTCGTTCCTCGTCAGAACGTTGTCCGCAGCATCCGCAAGCGAGTACGCGATAGTCCAGTCGCTCGGGAAGGACGGGAACATCTCCTTGCCCGACTTCGACTTCTGCGGCTGGTTTGCATCGCCAGTGCTTGTCGACGGCGACGTCTTCACAGCCTTGTACTCACCCAGCACCGTGCCCGGCTCCGAGCGCACACCCTCAGCGTTGGCCACGGTGTAATCGACCGGGTCCGGGGTGCCGTAGAAACCGTCGACAGGCGTGAACGTGAAAACGCCCTCACGGTCAACGGACCAGGCACCCTGGTTGGGGATAGTCTTCGTTTTGCCGCTGCTGTCCGCGTCAGCACCGTCGATCTGAACGGAGCCCGGGACCATACCCCTGCCGTACTTCGGAGCCGCAGTGAGCTTCTCCCCCACCTCGCCGGTGGCGGACACAGGCCGCAGGATCATGTTCGTCGTCGACACAATCGGCCGGTAGTGACCGTCCGCAGGGCGGGGCTGGCCATTCGCAGTCTTCAGATTCGTGATGCGCACGCCGACAGCCGGAGCAGCGCCCGTGAAGGACGGTTCCGGAGTGAATGTGACCTCACCGGTGTTCTTGTTGATGCTGTACCGGCCGACATTCGCAATCTGCAGCGAAGTATCTTGCGTGACCAGCTCACCATCAGGGGTGACCAGGCCGTACGTGAACTCGCCGTACCACGACCTCGGGTAACCCGGGAACATCTTCTGGGCGGTCAGGCCCCAGTCGCCCTTACCGTTGTCCGTGGACTTCTGAGCTTTGCCCTGCTCCTCGATCGTCGTCGCCAGCGTTCCGTCCTGCACGTCGTACCGCACGGAAAGGGTAGCCCTGCCCGCGGGAACACCGTGCTCGTTCTTCGCGGTGTACTGGATCGGCGTGGGGTTGCCCACGAAACCGAGCTCAGGGGTGAAGGTCACCGAGCCGTTGCGGTTGACCTTCCACGTGCCCTCGCCGTCGACCGTCAGCTCGCGCCCGGCGTCCTGACCAGTGGCATTGATCAAGGCCACTGAGGATTTATCGATCGCCGCCTGCCCGCTGGACTGCGCGAAATCAGGATTCAGCGTGACGTCGCGTCCGGCCAGTTCATTCGCTTCCGCGTTGTTCAGGCCGACCGTCGGCTTGACGACGTTCGGCGTGTAAAGGGTGGTGACCTCCGCATACGAAGCATTATTCGGGTTGATTGTGTGCGCCGGCCGAGTCTGCCCGTACGCCATGACGCGGCGGTTCTTCCCGATCGTATTCGTGGTCATGTTGCTGACGACGACGCGCACCGGTGCCGCCGACTTCTGCGTGATGTTCGCATCCTTGACCTCGGCATCCGAGAAGAAGATCGGGCTCGGCGTGAAGGAGACCTCACCAGTGTCCGGATTGATCGAGTACTTACCTTCGCTGGTGTTCAGCTCGGTGGTGACGTGGCCGAGGTAATTGGTGGCAGCGTCAGTCTTGTAGTCGAGAGCGCCGTCGACCTTGCCTGCGACTGCGTCCTGCCTATCCACCTGGAAGGCGTACTTCGGTGTGAACCCGGACCAGCCCATGCCGTCCTTCACACCGTTGAAGCCAGCAGATGCCTGGGCAGTCTGCGTGGCACCGAAGGCGCCCGTGGATGTCAGATCCGTCGTGCCTTTGCCCGGCAGGTCAACGGTGGCGTAGTGGTACTCCTTTTTGAGCTTCGATTTAAAGGGATCGATCTGGATCGGCAGCGGCGGGGCGTAACCGATGTACCCCGGAGCGGGAGTCCAGTTGACGGAGAACACTTCATTGAATTCGGAGGTGTATGACCACTCGCCCAGCGGAGTTGCAAGCCTGTTGGAACCCTTGAACGGCACCGGGCGATCGAGACCAGAGAAGACGTTCTTGTAGTCCGTCTTATCTTGCTTGCTCCAGATGGTCAGCGGTACTGAGCTACCCCAGTTGCCGTACTTGCCTGTCTTAGCCTTTTCCTTCGAAATTGCATCGAGGCTTAAAAACATTCCGCTGAACTGATTTTCATTCTTTACCGCACCCCACGGCACGTTTTGCGGAGCTTGGTCGTTGTAATGCTGGCCGTTTACGGTCTGGGGTTCCGCCGAAGCAGCAGGAAGCGCGCCCCAATCGGGGGCAACTACCCGGACAGTGGACAATCCAATAATGGCGACCGTGGCGGCACTGACGGCGCGCTTGGTAACGGAAATGCGCAGGCCAGAGGGCTGCACAGAGCTAAGGGGGGTCATTGGGAGGATTCGCCTAACGTTTCTGTACTGATTAACCAACGAAAGACTACCTGCAACACAGAATGTTGTAAACAATCCTGAATAAAAATGCTTCCCCCCTCGAACGGACCTCCGTTAGAGGGTGCGGCCGAGCGCCCAGAGCTGCCAGCCTACGGCCTGCCAGGCGTCGACGGGGAGGACGTTGCGCCCGTCGATAAGCCGCTTTTCCGCAACGAGCTCACCGGCGTGAGCTGGGTCGAGCTCCTTGAAGTCCTGCCATTCGGTGGCGAGGATGACCAGCTCAGCGCCGGTGAGGGCATCATCAAGCGACGCGGCGTAATCGAGCGTCGGGAAGACCTTGCGCGCGTTGTCCATGGCCTGCGGGTCGTAGACGCGCACGGCGGCACCGGAGAGATTGAGCTGGCCGGCGACGGCAAGGGCCGGCGAGTCGCGGACATCGTCGGAGTTCGGCTTGAACGCCGCGCCGAGGACCGTGATCCGCTTGCCGATCAGTGAGCCGAGAATCTCCCGCGACAGATCGATCACGCGCTCGCGGCGGCGCATATTGATCGCGTCGACCTCGCGCAGGAACGTCAGTGCCTGATCGGCGCCGACCTCCCCGGCGCGAGCCATGAAGGCGCGAATGTCCTTCGGCAGGCAGCCGCCGCCGAAGCCCAGGCCGGCACCGAGGAACTTACGGCCAATGCGGTCGTCGTGACCAATGGCGTCGGCAAGCTGCGTGACATCCGCGCCGACATTCTCGCAGACCTCTGACACGGCGTTGATGAAGCTGATCTTCGTGGCCAGGAACGCGTTCGCTGAGACTTTCACCAGCTCAGCGGTCTGCAGATCCGTGACGATGAACGGGGTGTCGTTGTTCAGCGGCTCCGCGTACACCTCGCGGGCGACAGCTTCTGCCGTCGATGTTCCTTCGTTTTGGGTGTTCACACCCAAAACGATGCGGTCCGGGGTGATCGTGTCCTGCACGGCGTAGCCCTCACGGAGGAACTCCGGGTTCCACGCGATCTCCACGCTGGCGCCCTTGCCCGCCTGCTCGGCGAGCCTGTCCGCACGCTCCTGCAGTGCCGCCGCCGTGCCGACGGGAACGGTCGACTTGCCCAGGATCACGTGGTCACCCTCAAGGTGCGGCACGAGACTATCGACGGCAGCCTCCACATAGGTCGTATCCGCCGCATAGGACCCGCGCTGCTGCGGAGTGCCCACTCCGATGAAGTGGACGTTGGCGAACTGAGCGGCTTCTTCGTAGTCCGTGGTAAAGCTCAGACGCCCATTGGAAATGTTGCGCTCCAGCACCTCCGGAAGCCCCGGCTCGAAGAACGGCACCCTGCCATTCTTCAGAGCGTCGATCTTCGCCTGGTCAACATCAATCCCCAGCACCTCGTGCCCCAGCTCCGCCATGCAGGCGGCGTGAGTTGCTCCGAGGTAACCAGTGCCAATAACAGTCATGCGCATGGGGGCCATTATGCCCACTCAGCACGCATGTAAAAGGCTTTCACGGTTAAGCCTTGTCTAATAAGTAATGAACAAAGCGACCCAGAGGCTTAGTTGACGCTTTCGTCCTCGTTCTCGTACGAGCGCGGCTCCTGACGCTGTGCCGGCTCAATGCCGTCGTTCCAGGATGCGTTCTCGTTGTAGCCCTCCGCCTTATCGACGGTACGGACAGCCGGGTTCGTACCGTCCTCGTTCACCGTGTCCGGGTGGGTGAAGTCCTTCTCTTCGCCGTTGTCGCGGGTCTCGCTGTTGTTGTCGCGGCGGCGCTCCTGGCACTGCTGGCACGCGCAGTCGCCGTGGTCCGGAACACCACCCTCATTGCGGTGCGCGCCCTCATTGCGGTGCGCGCCCTGCTCACCGGCGTGGCCATGGCAGTGGCACTCACCGGGAGGGCAGTCGCAGGTCTTGTGGTGGCCGCAAGTGCAGCCTTCACCGTGGTTACCGCAGGTGCAGCCCTGGCCATCCGCGTGAACGTCCTTCACGCCCAGGTCAACCGGCTCGGACTTGACCACGCGGCCGTCGTCAAGCGTGCGCTCGTCGCGCAGGTGCGTGTCCACGCTGCCGTCGCGCCGCACACCGTGCTCCTCAGTGGAGGTGTCACGTGCAGAGTCGTGCAGGTCCTCGTTGCGGCGATCAGTGTCGGCGTAGCTACGGTCCGGTGCGTTATCTGCGTTGTCAATGTCACCGGTGCGGTTCTCGGAATCGAATGGGCTGGTCATGATGTCACTCCTAAATGTTGGTTCATCCGGTTTCCCCTAGCGAAAATGTTTTTCGTTGGTGAAAACCTCTTGAAAACCACGGTAGTGACAGATTGACCTCCGCGCTGTGACGGAGGCCCGCTGTGACCAAATTGTGAGGTTATGCGAACCCCTAGGGGGTTAAACGACAAAAAGTGTGTCCGGAATCGCCGGTTTCCGGGGCTTAACCACGAGGTTTCAGGAAAATATATGCTTCTGGGGCATATATCTGGCTTCCTGACGGCAAATCCACGGAGGGGCTAGCGCTGTGTGCTATGTACGCCGTGGTGTGGTGGCGCAATGCCAAAGAACCAACCACGCTGCTACTGCGGCGGCGAGATGAAACGCAACGGCACCACCAGCAAAGGCACCACCAGATGGCGGTGCAAACAATGCGGCGCATCCAGCGTGAAGCACCGCGGCGACATCACCAATGCAGCGGTGTTTACCGCCTTCATTGATCATCTCACCACCGGCACCAGTCTCGATGCTGTTGCCCACCGCGTGGGATGTTCGCCCCGTACGCTGCAACGCCGGTTCGAACCGTTCTGGCTCATTGATGTGCCCGACCCCACCAATGCACATTGTGGAAGAGTTTACGACCAGGTGTTTTTAGACGGCACCTACACCGCCGGCGGCTGTTTGATCGTCGCTGCCACCATCGATCACGTCATTGCCTGGCACTGGTGCAAACACGAAACCACCCGCGACTACCAGCGACTGCTCGAACGCATCGAAGCGCCACTGATCGCTGTGATCGACGGCGGCCAAGGAGCCTTTAGCGCGATTAGAAAGTGCTGGCCGACCACGAAAATTCAACGCTGCCTCGTCCACGCCCAACGCGTCGTGCGACGCTACACCACCTCACGCCCGCGCACAGATGCTGGGCGCACCATCTACCAACTTGCGCTGAAACTGACTCGGATCACCACCTTGGATGGAGCAGCAAAATGGGGCGCGCAACTGCACGAATTCTCTACGATCTACCAAGCCTGGATGGACGAGAAAACCACGGTCAAAGACCCCAAAACCGGTACGTGGACTCGCGTGTGGACACACCACAACGTGCGCAAGGCCTACAACAGTCTCAACCACCTCTGGCGGTCCGACCTGCTGTTTGTCTACCTCAAGCCCCCAGAAACAGTCCTTGATCCTGACCGGATCAAATCCACCACAAACAGTCTGGAAGGCGGTATCAACGCCCAGCTCAAACTGCTCGCCAGGACACACCGCGGCAGATCAGGTGAACGACAACGCCGAATGCTGGATTGGTGGCTCTACCTGAAAACGGAACTGCCTGACGATCCCGTACGAATCGCCAGGCAGTCCAACTGGGGCCAGGACCAACTCGCCAAAGTAACAACCCTGACCCACAACGAGAACCAAGCCGACCACCAAACAGGACGACCAGCCCTCTACGACAACGCTATCGACACCAACTACAACCACTCAATCGGCATCCAAAAAGGCCAGATCTAACCCCCACGACACGCCGAGCCAGACACACATTTTGTCGTTTAACCCCCCCTAGGCGCCAAACATCAAACAAGCGGCCCCAGAAGAGACCGCTTGTTTGAAATCCTATACGGGTGATTCCCGCGCTGTACTGTGGATTATAACGGTTGATCGGGCGGCACTGCAAGGGGGGGGACGTTGAAGAAACGCATAGCGGATGACGTAATAAGCCGGATCCCGGCACCCAGGTTCGCAACCTATTTGGCAGAGACCGACTCTGGGCAAGGACCAAACCCCTACACAGCCTTGGATCTCTACTTATGGAACATCGAAGCGGCGGCTGCAGTTACCAGCACGACATCGATTGTGGAAGTAGCCCTACGCGACTGCATCGACCAGCAGCTGAGGATATGGAACCAGGAAAAAATCGGCACCAAGGATTGGATTACAAAGCCAGCGGTTCCGTTATCGCACATCGTCAGGAGCACTCCACCACGCTCATGGCGCCCTACTACCAAGCGGCCCCTGTATAAATACTGGTGGGAAACCAAAGCACGTGAAAGGTGCACTAAAGATAACCCCAACCACGATGACCTAGTCGCGGCTCTATCATTCGGCACCTGGTTGCAGCTCATCCCGAAACCGCCCTCCTTAAACGGCCAGCGTTCGGGCCCTCGCGTCGACCTTTGGGAGGACGCTCTCAGCCAAGGCTTCAAAGCGTCGGCTTACCAGGCCTACACATGGGCTGAAACCTTGAGGCAAGCACGAAACCGGGCCTCGCACCTTGAACCGCTCCTCAATCTGCAGCAGCTGCGTCACTGGCACCGAGTTTCAAGCCGGCTTCTCAATAGCCTTTGGCCCGAGGCACACGTGCTAGTTAGCGGCCCAGCCCGTATACCTCGGGTAATCCAGCGCTATCCCTTGGTCACCGGAAGTTGAGGTACGCCTTCGACGGCGTCGGCCCCCGCTGGCCTTGGTACTTCGACCCGAGCTTCGACGAACCGTAAGGCGTTTCGGCCGCTGACGACATCTTGAACAGCGCGAGCTGCCCCACCTTCATGCCCGGCCACAATGTGATCGGCAGGTTGGCCACATTCGACAGTTCCAAGGTGATGTGGCCGGAAAAACCCGGATCAATGAAGCCTGCGGTGGAGTGGGTAAGCAGGCCCAGCCGGCCCAGGGAGCTTTTGCCCTCGAGGCGGCCGGCGAGGTCGTCGGGAAGCGAGAAGGTCTCCAGCGTCGCCGCGAGCACGAACTCGCCCGGGTGCAGCACGAACGGCTCGCCCTCTTCCACCTCGACCATGGTGGTCAGATCCGGCATCTCCTGTTTCGGGTCGATGTGCGTGTACCTCGAGTTGTTGAACACGCGGAACAGGTTGTCCATGCGCACGTCGATACTGCTGGGCTGGATGTTCGCCTCATCGAAGGGGTCGATACCCAGGCGGCCGTCGCTGATGGCTGTCGTGATGTCGCGGTCTGAAAGAAGCACGGCTTCATTCTAGATGCGGGCGTTTTCCGTAGGGCACGGTGGCGGTGCTACGATTGAGCCTGCTTCACATCAGGCACCATTTAACCTGGTAGAAAGCATGCCGGCGTAGTTTAGTGGTAGAACATCAGCTTCCCAAGCTGAGAGTGCGAGTTCGATTCTCGTCGCCGGCTCCACTCTCGGCCCAGGCACACGCCTGGGCCTTTCGTCGTTCTGGCGCCCGCCGCCGCACCGCGGCCGGAATACTACTGGCAAACATTAGCGCTTTTGCATGTTTCTGACCAGCACGAATCTGCGAGCAGTATTCCAGAAAAAGCCGAGCAGTATTCCGGCACCACCGAGCCGGGGTCCACCCTCCCTCCACGTGCGGTATTTAAACTAGGGGCGTGCTCTTCAACGACCCCAGCTTCGACGCCCAGCACGCGACACCTGTCCTCTACGTGCACGGCATCAACAGCCGCACCATTGCTTTTCGACGAAACGCCCGCCTGATCTCCTCCCACGGCCACTGGGTCTGGGGGTACGACTACGGCAGGATGCTCATCCCCGGTCTCGCCGGGACTGGGCGGATCGAGGACATGGTCGACGAGCTGGGCGAGAACGTCGACCACGTACTGAGTGAAACCGGAGCATCGAAGGTGAATGTAGTGGCCCACTCCCAGGGCGGGCTGCTGACCAAACTGTTCATCGCTGCCGGCGGGGCCGAACGAGTCGAGCGCGTCGTGGCCATGGGCGCCAACTTCCACGGCACCGACCTGCGCGGATACGCCGCGCGCATCAACCCCATCACGGGCCGCAACCCGAAGTTCTGGGAACGCATGGCCAGCCCCAGCGCAGTACAGCAACTCGCGGGCTCGGAATGGTCGCACGAACTCGCCACTGTGCCCGATACCAATCCGCGCGTGATGTACACCTCGCTGTACTCCCGGCGCGACCACGTGGTCACGCCTGTGGAGACCTCCATCCTCACGCCTATCGACGGCGCCGACGTGGTCAACCTGGAAATCCCCGGCGCCCCGCTGCATCCCCTCATGCCGCGCGACAGGGAAACGGCCGAGCTGACCTTGTGGGGTTTAGAGCGCGAGCCGGGTGAGACTGCGCCCAGTTAACCGGCTCTAGTCGCAGCGCACGATCGGCTGCGGGTCGTAGACAGTCGTTGTGGTTTCGCGGGAGATTTCGGACCCGCCAAGGTCGCGGACGATGCGGGTGTCGGACGTCGTAAAGCCTGGGGCTCCACCCGACGGGATGCAGCCGTCGCCTGACAACGACTGCGTTTGCGGGGATGTCTGCGCCCAGCGGCCGCCGTTGACGGACTCGACCTCGCGCGACTTCACGCCCATCATCTTCACCGTGATCTGCCCGCCACCGAACTCCGTGGCAATCTTCACCGGGTGCGGAGTGTCATTCTTGAACACCAGGTCAATCGCGCCCTCGTAGACGGTGGCCTCGCGGCCGGGCGGGTAACGGGAAATGTAGTAAGAGTGCGGCGTGTGCGCCACGTCCGTCATGCCAGCGAAGTAGCTCGCGTTGTACAAGGTCGTGGCGAACTGGGAGATGCCGCCGCCGACCGCGCGCCCGGCGCGACCCTCGATGATGATGCCGGACTCAACATAGCCCTGCGCCGTACCGCGCGGGCCGGTGAAGCCGTTGAGGGAGAACTCCTGGCCCGGGCTGACAATCACGCCGTTGACCTGTTGCGCAACGATCTTGATGTTGTGCCCCGACGCCGACTCAAACCCGCCGGTGGTGAACGAGCCGACCTCCTCGTTGAAAGTGGCCTTCTCCGCATCCTCCGTCTTGAAGGTGGCGGGGACAGCCTCGTATTTGGCCTCCCACTCACGCGGTTCGTCACCGATCACGCGTTTGTCGAAGTCCTTCATCGTCTCGTCCCACTTGATCTCGTTGCCGTCCTTGGACGGAGTGACCTCGCCGGAGGCGCTGATCGTGGCGTTTTCCATCTTGGTCACAGTGTCCTTGAGCTGCTCGGCGAAGATCTCCTGTGCTTTGGCGCCGTGGACCTCAGGGATGATCTTCTTCGCCTCGGGGTCGTTGCGGAACGTGACCACTTCACCCATCCGGTCTTTCTCGATCACCGCGTTGGTGTCCTGCTCCCCCTTGAGCGTCAGCGGGCCTTTCAGGGCTTTGTCGGCGGGGCCGTCGACGATCTGCTTGATCACATCGTCGTTAATCGCAGGCTGCGTCACCTGCGGCTCGACCTCGACACCGTCCGGGTTGAGCCACGTCAGCGACATCGCGCGCTCGAGCTCCTCACGGTTGACGTCCTGGCCATCCTTCGGGTCGGTCACCTTGACTTCGCCGCCCTCGAGGGCCACCGCACCGTCCTCCGGTTTCACGGTCAGATCGCCAGCCACGCGCTCAGCGGAACCGACCAGCTTGTCGTGGTCGATCGTGGAGACAATGTCCACCTCTTTATTGCGGAAAAACCCAGCCAGGCGGGAGACCGGGTTGAGGGACTCCACGCCGGCGTCATCCACCGTGCGCTGCCAGTCACCGCTCAGCCCCGCCTGTTCGGGGACGAACTCGGTGCTCTGCTCACCGGCGACAGCTTTAACAGGCTGGGAACTGACGCCGCCAAGCTCGTCTTCGAGTTTGCTGACGGCCGCAGCCGGCTCCATGCCGCCGATCTCCACACCGCCGACAGTCGTGCCGCGCGGGACATGCCCCCGGTTGAACGCCACGTCTGCCAGGTACAGACCCAACAGCAGCACGAGCATGCCGACGAGGAATCCGGCCACAATCCGGCCGGTCCGCGAACCGCTACGTTGCCCGTTTCCAGCTGCGTTTATAGAACTCACCCACATAAGGTTAGTGGACTGCCGAGCAACTCACAGGTTGGCATCAATAAATTGCTGCTGGACACGCGCAGCAGCAGCGTTGATCCGCTCCTCCGGAATCTCGCCGCGCTCGACCGCACCGACCGTCGCATCGATCGCCGGACCCAGATCGCTTCCCGACGACCACAGCGCCTGATCCGCCCCAGCCGCAATCGCGCGGCGCACCGCCTCCGGTGTGGGCATGAGATCCGTGATGGCGCGCATGCCGGAAAGATCATCGGTCACCGCGACACCCGCAAAAGGCTTCCCACCTGGATAGTTGCCCTCCCGGAGCATGCGGTACGCAGCCGGGTTCAACGACGACGGCGTGTTCGGTTCACCAACCCCCGGGACCACCATGTGCCCCACCATGACAGACCCCGTAGGAAACTGCGGCAACACCGTCCCGTACGGGACCAGGTCTGAGGCGTTCAGCTCCTCGATCGGCGGCGTGACCGCCAAAGTGAGGTGGGTGTCGCCTGAGGCACGGCCGTGGCCGGGGAAATGCTTGAAGGTCGGGGTGACTCCGGCGTCGACAAGCCCCTGCGAAAAAAGGGTCGCGACTTCTGACACACGCTCCGGTGTCTGACCGAACGCGCGGTCGCCGACGATGTCCAGGTCCGTGACGTCCAAGTCCAGCAGCGGCGCGTAATCGACATTGATGCCGTGCTTGCGCAGCGTGACCCCGATGTCGTAACCGGTGCCGCGGATGACTTCCGGCGGTTGATTGGCCAAGTCGCGCGGCGCGGGGAAGGAACCGAGCACGTCCGAGTGGCGCTGCACCCGGCCGCCCTCAAAGTCGATGGCCACCGTGAAAGGGCGGTCGAACTCCTCGCGCAGCGCATTGATGTTGCGGCCCGGCTCCGTGAGCAGCTTCGGGTCGGCCCAGCTGGGAATGATCAGACCGCCAGCTCCCTGCTCTAGCGCGGCGCGGGCCTGGTCATAATCCGCCGCACCGACCACCATCAGCGAGGCCACCCGCATGCGCAGGTCCTCCGGCACGCGCTCTTCCGCCGCGGTCTTCTCCGGCACAGGTGTCACGGTGACCACGTTCGTTTCCGTTGCGGTGACCTGGACTTGCTCGGACTGAGCCTCCTCGTTGCTGGGCTGACCTCCCGGAACGCATGCGGCGCACGTCAACGCGACAGCTGCGATGGCCGCTGCTGGTCGTACGTGCACAGGTCGCTCCTTGGGTTGGTCCGGACGGGGCCGGTTGATTGCCGAGACAATCTTAGCCCCTGACCCTTGGAGACAAAACTGCGGAAAACTTTACATGCGAACCCGCTTATTGGTCCGTCCATGCAGGTCAAAAAGTGGGGCCTTTCCATCAAACGGCGGCGGACGTCAACTTTTCCGCAGCGGGCCTGCACAGACACCTGCCGGACCCCAGAGAAGACCCCAGCCGCACTTGCACAACGGCTCTGGCCTCGCACACCTGCCGTGGTAGGGTCTATGACCATGACGAACCGATTCGCTTCCTGGCCCCGCCGCTCCATCGGCCCGGTTTTGGCCAGCACTGTCACTGGCGTTGTGCTGGGGATTGTGGGCGTGATCGGCATCGCTAGCTTCTCCGGCCAGAAC
Source organism: Corynebacterium genitalium ATCC 33030 (assembly GCF_000143825.1). Lineage (NCBI taxonomy): Bacteria > Bacillati > Actinomycetota > Actinomycetes > Mycobacteriales > Corynebacteriaceae > Corynebacterium > Corynebacterium genitalium. The sequence continues at coordinate 790,758 of NZ_CM000961.1, read as the reverse complement.
CAGGTCCCGGCGGGCAATGCCGTTCCCGCTGACCAGGCAGTCCTCGGCGGGCCGGAGTACGGGTCCCGACAGTAGAGGGCGCCATGCGCACGCTGCGCATTCCCCGCCGCGGTACCAGCGGCACTGCCGGCCCCCACGCTAGCCGCACCAGCCCACATCCCCTCGCCGAAATCAGCCCTGACGCCCGCACGCACATCATTGGCTGGATCGTCCTGGCTCTCATTTCTTTCCTCCAACCCCCAGGCCGCACCGCCGCCGACACGAAGTTCGACTTGTCGGCGGACCCGGCCGGTTTCCTCTCCCAGGCCACACAGGCCTACACCGACACGTTCACACTGGGCCAGATCCAGAACCAGGCCTACGGTTACCTCTTCCCCCACGGCTTATTCTTCCTGCTCACGGAACCCTTGCCGGATTGGGTGGCGCAGCGGTTGTGGTGGACGGTTGTCATGGGGGTCGCGTTTTCGGGGATGTACCGGTTGAGCGAGTCGTCGATAAGCGCGGCGCTGTACGCACTGAGCCCACGGATTCTGACCACCTTGACCGCGATCTCGTCGGAGGCGTGGCCCGTTGCGCTGGTGCCGTGGACGCTGGTGCCGCTGATGCAGCGCAAGCCGAACGTCGCGGCGGCGGTCATCCCCGTCGCGCTGATGGGCGCGGTGAACGCGACCGCGACGATGATGGCGTGTTTGCCCGCGTTCGTGCTGCTCATCTGGCTGCGCGCGTGGCCTGCGCTGGCGAAATGGCTCGTCGGTGTCGCGGCGGTCAGTGCGTGGTGGATCGGGCCGCTGCTGGTGCTCGGCCGTTATTCGCCGCCGTTCACGGACTTCATCGAGTCCTCATTCGTGACCACGCGCTGGCTCAACCTCGCCGAATTGCTGCGCGGCACAACGTCGTGGTCGCCGTTCGTGGACACCGAGCGCGTCGCGGGGCATCTGCTGGTCACCGAACCTGTGTTTGTGCTGGCCACGCTCGCGATCGCCGCGCTGGGCATCGCCGGGCTCGCGCTCGAAGGCCGCGGCTACCCCATCGTGTTGCTGTGCCTCGGCGTTGCGCTCATGGGCACGCATGCCAGCATCTGGCTTTCGCTTCTCGACGCCCCCCTCGCCCCCTTCCGCAACCTGCACAAACTCGATCCACTGGTCAGGCTGCCCATCTGCCTCGGCGTGGGGTACGCGGTAGCGCGGATGAAACCGCGCGGGCCGGGGGTTGTGGCCGTCGTGCTCGTTGCCGTGATCGCGGTCGCGCCGGCGTGGACGCTGCGGCTGCTGCCGGAAGGCACGTGGACGGAGGTCTCCGAGGACTGGCAGACCGCCGCTGCATTCCTCAATGAGGAGGCCGCCGGAACCCGCACCCTCGTCGTGCCGGCGACATCCTTCGCGCGGCAGACCTGGGGCTGGACGCGTGATGAGCCGATCCAGGCCCTCACCGATGTCCCCTTCGCCGTCCGCGATGCCATCCCGCTTGTGGACCCAGAGGCCATCCGCGGCCTCGACGGCCAGGTCGCCGCGCTCGACCCAGAGGCGCTGCGTTCGATCGGTGTTGGAGCCGTCGTGGTGCGCGGGGATCTCGCTGCCGACCCCGAGCTGCCTGAGCTCGCTGAAGGCTTCGGAGAGCCCAAGGTCTTCGGTGACCTCTCGGTCTACCTGTTCGACCGCGAGCGCAGCATGATGATCGGCGCTGACCCCGCGGCGGTCGCCGGCGGGGGCGAAGTCCTGCCGCTGCTCGACCGCGAATTCGGCTACTCCCCGCGCACCCTCACCGCCTCGCCTGCCGACGCCGACATCATCACCGACACCCCTGCCCTGGTGAAACGCAATTACGGCACGCTCAAGGGTCCAACAACGGCGCACCTGCCCTACGGCACCATCGAGGACGACATCTGGGAGGGCGGCGACGTGCACAACCGTCTCCCCGACTACCCCTCTGAGGGTCGTCTTGTGGGGGTGAGTGAGGAGGGGATTGGTCGGGCGTCGTCAAGCGCCGCGGACGTCGACGCATTCGGCGGCGCGAAACCATCCAAGTCCTTGAACAGCGCGTTCGACGGCATTGAGGACACCGCGTGGCACCCCGCGCCGGGTGACCGCGACCCGTGGATCGAGGCCGTGGCCGACGGTGAGCCCGGCGCGTTCACGATCACCGCGACCGACGACACGACCGTGCACTGGTCCGGCACCCTTGACAGCGGCACCCTCGAGCTACGCGCCGACGAGCCTGAAGCGGTCGATATCAAGGGCGACTCGGTCACCATCGAGCTCACCGAACCCGTCGGTATCAGCGAACTCGAGTTCGGCGTGCGCCGCATCGTCACTGTCGACGGCATCGCCGACACCTACTTCTTCCAGCGACTTTTCCCCGCAACCGAGCTTCTGCACCGCTCCTTCGAGACAGAGGCAGGCACATTCGAGCTGTCCACCCGCGCGCTTATCGACGGCACACCCCGCCCCCCAGGCCCCGTCACCCTCAGCGCTGGCCGCCACACCATTGTGACCAAATCCGAGACCGTGGCCTTGACGCGCGCGGGTGCTGAATCCGGCGCTGCTGCTTCGCCGTGGGAGCCCTTCGACGGCACCGTCACTGCTTCCGGTCCTGCTTCCGATCGGGATCGGATCATCATGACCGCCCGCGCCTACAACTCCGGGCTGCGCGGTTTCATCGGCGACGTCCCCCTCGAGCCGACGCGCATCGATTCCGGCATGCAAGCTTTCACCGTCCCCGCCGGCCTGGCCGGCGAGTTCAGCATGTCCTTCGCCGGGTCTCGATTCTTCTATTTCAGCCTTGTTTTCGGCGGGGCGCTCAGCTTGCTCGGAGTTGCCGCCTGCCTGTGGATCGACTCGCGCCGGCCGCGCTCGGCTGCGGCACCTTTCGCGGCTAATGTTGCCGCCGCCCCCGCCGCGTGGGCCTCCCAGGTAGTGACCGCGCTGGCCACGCTCGCCGCGACCACCCTCGTCGGTGGCTGGTACGGGGTCGGCGCATGGTTGGTCACCCTGCTCATCCGCCGTTTCACCTTGATTCCCGGGTGGGCGCTCGCAGCCGGCGCTGTGGGATTCATGGGTCTCTGGCTCGCCCGCGCTCCCTGGCCTGCCGCCAACTACGCGGGTGACTCGGTGCTGGTGACGATAGCCGGGTGCGTCGCCATCGCCAGCCTTGCCGGCGCGTGGTGGCGGCGGAAGTAGTCTGCAAAACCCCCGGGGACTCCGCAATGCGGAGTGGCCGCAGACCCCGCGAACGAGCACCCACCCAATCCCCGGAATACTGCTCGGCCTTTTCCGGAATACTGCTCACATAAACGCGCTGGTCAAAAACATGCGTTTGAGTGCATACGGCCGAGCAGTATTCTGCGGGGCTCTGGGGTTGCTACTGCCGGCGGCCGCGCCCAGTCCGCCTAGCCCGCCTGCCCTGACCCGCCGCTTGAGTCGGTGGGCGGCCGAGGATGAGGCGCATGGCGGGGGCTTCGACAAGCACGTAGCTGATGTACGCCACTGCCACAGACACGACAACGGTGAATGCCAGCACTGTGGCGAAGTCCAGAACACTGCCGCTGAACAAGTCCACCCCCAGCACTGGAAATGCCATCTCCAGCACGGCGACATGCCAGAGGAAGATCCCATAGGACCACTTCCCCAGCGCGCCCATCACGGGCCCGGCCAAGAACGGCGGCTTGGAGTGCCGGCCGGCCCCGGTCGACGGCGCCAGCGCGAACGGCACGACGAACAGTGCGGCGAAGACCGTCCCCAGGATGATCCGCACGTTGAACTCGGCCGGCGTGGGGTGCTCCAACCCCGGCGGGCCGAGATGGCCAGACACCCAAGCGACCACGAGGGCCACGACCGGAAAAACCCAGCGGAAGCTGGTGAATCGGGTTAGCGGTTGTGCCGCGGATAAGCGCTCGAACTCTGCGCACAGCAGGCCGACCGCAAACCATGGTGCGTAGGAGGGGGGCCAGATTTGGAGGTTGACGGGAGCGTCGATAAGCGTGATCAGCCACGGCCAACTCAAACCGAACACGACGACCGCGAGCAGCAGGATCCCGCGGGCGCGGGGCCCCAGCACGAGGTAAAGCGGCAAGACCAGGTAAAACGCCACTTCAACGCAGAGGCTCCACAGCTGAGTGAGTCCCGGAACAAGCCCCTCGGGCACGTAGATCTGCAGCATGAACACCTGCGCCACCGCCTGCAACGGCGACAACCCGGTCAGGGAGGGCAGCGCCGCCATGACGATGCAGACGCACGCGAGGTAACCGGGAGCGATGCGGGCGAAGCGCCGTCGATAATAGCCCCGCCGCCGCGGGCCACGCGCGAGCAGGAACGCGGACAGCGCGAAGAACACAGCGACGAAATAATCGAAACGCTCCAGCAACCGCGACCCCAACCCGGTCTGAAACGAAACGTGCGTGACCACAATCCCGAGGGCGGCGACCGCGCGCAGGCCCTCGAGCTCCGGCAGCTTGCTAGTGTTCGTAATACCGAAATTGTAGAGGAGTCCCATGAAACGTCTGTGGTGGTGCTTGGCGGTGTTCGTCATCGCGCTCGCGCTGGGCAACTTAGTGGCGCCGCCGGTGATCGGCGCGATGAAGCTGATCGACAACGGGACCTACACGCTGAGCTGGGACGATGGTTCGACAGAGACGTTCGAGGTGTCCGGCCCGCGCAAGTCAGCGCGCATCACCGGCGACGGCATCGACGCGGAAATCTCGCGCGACTCCGGCGAAACCAACCGCGGTCAGGTCATTTTCTTCCCGTGGGAACCCGACCGCCGCAGCTACGACATTTACGACGGCACACGCGTCGACTACGTCGGCCCCGGCACCGTCGACGGCATACGCACGCTGCGCTTCAGCGGCGACGGGCGCACGTACGAAATTGAGCGCCGCACGGGCACGCTTATCGACGCCACCAACGGCCCCGCCCGCCTCTCCCCCGATACCCGCAATGAGAAGGTGGCCGAAGCGCAATCCAAGGTGCGGGTGCTGTGGTGGCTGCAGCTGCTAGCCGTGGTCGCCCGGCTCGTGGCGTTGGCGGCGGCTGTGACCGGGGCGGTGTTCCTTGTCCGGCGGGGATAACGGTGCACGCTTCCCCGTCGCGCGGGTACTGCTTGTCGCCTGGGGCGTGTTCCTCGTCGGGTCGCTGACCTGGCCTTTCCTGCTCGTTTTCGGCGGGGGTTCCTTGGCCCTGCGCGACATGATGGTGCTGCCGCGGCCCTACCTGACCCACGCGTCGCTGGGGTTTGGAGACCTGCCGGGGCGCAACGCGCCGCAGGACGCGGTCCTCGCCGTGGTGGGAGCGGTCGTGCCGGCGACATGGTTCGTGGCGCTGTTCATGGTGGCTGCGGCTGGTGCGGCGGCGTGGGTTGGCGCACGTTCAGGCCGCGGCTTGTGGTCCTCGGCCGCCGCTATGACGATCGCTGTGTGGAACCCCTTCGTCGTGGAGCGTCTTCTGCAGGGCCAATGGTCACTCGCTGCGGCGGCGTGGCTTCTGCCAGCCGTGGCGTTGTGTCGAGGGCCGGGGCAGATTCTGGCGATGTGGGGTGCCTCTCTCACCCCGACGGGTGGGTTATTCGCGCTGCTCACGGGGCTCGCTGTGAACCGGCGATGGCATGTAGCTGTCGCCGTGGTGGGCTGCCTGCCATGGGTGGTGCCGAGCGTGCTGAGCCTCGGATCCGGGACCACCACCGCGACCGCTGCCTCCGCAGCCGCCTTCGCGCCCCGTGCAGAGACCTACGCGGGCACCCTCGGTTCCCTCATGGGGCTCGGCGGCATCTGGAACGGTGACGCGGCCCCCGCTTCCCGGCAGGTCGGGTTTGCGCTGGTAGGAGTTCTGCTGTTCGCGCTGCTCTGCGTGGCCGCCCGGCGAGTGCCGCGCCCGCTTCTCATCCTGGCCGGCATTGGATTCGCTGTCTCTCTGGTGTCGTGGCTGTTCCCCGGCGCGATGGGGTGGCTCGTGTCCACGATTCCGGGCGGCGGACTGCTCCGCGATGCCCAAAAGTTCACTGCCCTCGCCCTCCCCGCCTTCATCGTGGCGGCGGCCTCGCTGCGTGTGGTCGACCCGCGCCTTCCCGCCGTCGCTCTTGTGCTCGCCCTGCTCCAGGTCCCCGACGCGCCACGGGCGGTGGCGCTCCTCGCGCCAGTAGAGGTCGCCGTTCCCGAGATTGATCACCGTGGCCGGGACGTCTTCTTTGTCGACCGGCCAACACTCCTGACGAGGTCCGACGGCATCCCGGTCATCGACCCCGCCACGAAGGCTATGAACGTGGTCGAATCGGGATCCCTCGTCGTCGACGGCACCGAAACCGACATCCCCTCCCCCCGCTGGCGCACCGCAAACGAGATCTTCGCAGGTGCAGAGGCCGGCGAGTACGACCCCGCCACGGCCCGCTACTACTCCGACCCCGAAGTCGGCCTGGTCGTTCGCCCCGACGCGAACGGGTTCACTGTCGAAGACGCCGGTCTTCCGGCCCGCAAACGCAATGGGCTTGGTCTCGGCTTGCTGGCGCTCTGGTTCGCAGTGCCGCTCCTCGGAATCGCCGCCCGCGGCACTTCTCCCCGGGATGCTTTTGCTCGGCGCAGGCGACTGCCCGAGGCAGATTCACGCCACTCAACCCCCGGAATAGATTTTTAGTATCGCCTTCTGACGTCTCGGGTGAAATCCCACCTGGGAAAACGCCGCAGGCGAAGCCTAGAAGGCGATACTAAAAATGTATCGGCCGGCTCAAACCCTCTCAAGCCCCAGTCCACCCCAGCCGATCACATCCGACAGCAGCCGCTCGCCGCTCTACCGCCCCCGGGCACCGCCCCCAACGACCCTCTCCAGCAGCGCAGCGAACTTCCGGCCGGTCTCCTGCCAGGAGAACTGCGCTGCGAAGGTACGGGCACCCGAACCCAGCGCTTCCCGCCGATCCGAGTCGGCCAGCAGGCCACGCACCACCGTGTGAAACTCCTGCTCAGTGGACACGAGCACACCGGTCTCGCCGTCCACAATGGAATCGCACAGGCCACCGGCGGAGCGGTACCCGACGGTCGGCACGCCGTGCTGGGCGGCCTCGGTCACGGCGAGCCCCCACCCTTCCTTGCGCGACGGCATCAGGTGCAGCGATGCCCGGGCGAGGACGGCGTGCTTGTAGGTGTCGTTGACGTGGCCGTGGAAGACGACGCGGTCGCCAAGTTCGGCGGCGTAAGCTCGCAGCTCGTCTTCCCACCAGCCGGAACCGATGATGTCGAGTGTCACCCCGTCGACCCACCGCACAGCATCGATGGCCTGCTCGATCCTCTTGTGCGGCACCAGCCGCGACAACACCACCACCCGCAAACCGGAACCGCCAAGAACAGGAAGGTCATCAGGCACGGGGTCGACACCGTTCTCGATGATCGCAATGTCATCCTGGCGCACCCCCAACGCCACCAGGTCCGCCCGCGACGCCTCCGACACCGTCACATACTGCGCACCCCGGTACACCCGCGGCGCCAAACGCGACTCCAGGAACCACCCCAGCCGGCCAATCACAGGTCCGGCCACCGGCCACTGCTCCTCGTGGCAGTGGTGCGTGAGCAGGACGACCGGCCGGTGGGTGAATAGCCGCGCGAAGAAGGGGATCCCGTTTTGCGTATCCACAATCACGTCAGGCCGCTGCCGCCAGATCGCGAGCGGGGCCAGCAGGTAAACGGAGTATTTGCCGCCGAGGCGCTGGAAGAGGATGCCGTCGCGAAGCGAACGTCGTGAAGCGTCTGTGTGCGACGCCGTGCGATACACCACCTCGTGCCCCTGTTCAGCCAGGTAGGCGCCGACGCGTTCGAGGTAGCGTTCGCTGCCGCCGCCTTGGGGGTGGGTGGTGTCGCGCCAGCAGAGCAGGAGGATCTTCATTCCCGTCCACCTTACCGTGGCTAGAGTGGCGGGAATGAAGGCACCGCGCACACGCAGACTGGCCACGCTTCGGCGCTCTTTCGGGCTGTTGCGGTCATTTCGCCACGAGCAGTCACGTCCCGACATCTTTTACGGGGGGCTTGCGCGCGATACCCGCCTGCTTATCGACGCCCTCTCCCACGACCTCACCAACCGCCCCCTCCACGGCCAATCCGTGCTGGATGTCGGCGGCGGCCCCGGCTACTTCGCCACCGAGTTCGAGCAGGCCGGAGCGTGGTATGTCGGCCTTGAGCCGAGCGTGTCCGAGATGTCAGCGGCCGGGCTGACCGGCCACGGCGCCGTACGTGGCGACGGCACCGCCCTCCCCTTCCACGATGGGTCCTTCGACATCGTGTACTCGTCCAACGTCGTGGAGCACATCCCCGACCCGGACGCGATGTGCGACGAGATGCTGCGCGTGACCAAGCCGGGCGGGCTGACCATCATCAGTTACACGGTGTGGCTGGGCCCCTTCGGCGGCCACGAAACCGGCCTGTGGCAGCACTACGTCGGCGGGGAGTTCGCCCGCCGCCGCTACGAGAAGAAACACGGCCATCCCCCAAAGAACGTCTGGGGCACTTCGCTTTTCGACGTCCCCACCACCTGGGGCCTCACCTGGTCCCACCAGAAAACCGAAGCCGGCGTCGCCGACCTACTACTCGCGTTTCCCCGCTACCACCCGAGCTGGGCCTGGTGGGTGACAAAGGTGCCCGGCCTGCGCGAGTTCGCAGTCTCCAACCTGGTACTGGTCCTCCAACCGCGGTAGCCTGGCGCGTCCGGCGCACGGCCCCCGCCGCGCGAGCCCCCGCTGCAAAAGATGACAAACTCGATTTCGATTTACTCACCGAAATCGCCCTGACCTGCACGGATGTTTCTAGGCAGGATTGGTGTTTGTCAACGTGTGCAGGACTCGCCCCCGAGAACGCGGAAAAGTTGACAATCCTGACCCCGCCCAAAAGACGGAAACCGCTGTGACCAGCGGTTGCCGTTCTAGAGCGAAATCGAGTTTGTCAACTTTTCCGCAGTGGCCGATCATTCCGGGCCTAAATCAGGCCCGGGCTCGCGCCGACCCCTAGATCTTGGACTTGGACTTCTCCAGCTCCTCGAAGATCTCCTGCGGGACGCGGTCACCCAGGGTCTTGAGGTATTCCTCACCCTCGGCGAATTCGGTCTCGAAGTCGGACGGGGTGACGGCGAGGGCCTCGCGGACATCCTCGATGTCGGTGTCGAGGCCGGTGAGGTCGAGGTCCTCGGCACGAGCGACCAGGCCGGCGGGGGTCTCGTCGGCGTCGACGCGGCCTTCGATACGGTCGACAACCCACTTCAGGACGCGGGAGTTCTCGCCGAAGCCCGGCCAGAGGAAGCGGCCGTCGTCACCGCGGCGGAACCAGTTGACCAGGAAGATGGACGGCATGCGGTCGCCGCCCTCGGCGCCGCGGTCGATCCAGTTCTGCATGTAGTCGCCGACGTTGTAGCCGATGAACGGGAGCATGGCGAAGGGGTCGTGGCGCAGGGAGCCGACCTTGGCCTCCAGGGACGCGGCGGTCTGGCCGGACGCCAGCAGGGCACCGATCTGGGTGCCGTGGTTCCAGTCGCGGGCCTGGGTGACCAGCGGAATGGTGTCCGGGCGGCGACCACCGAAGAGGATCGCGTCGACCTTCACGCCCTCCCAGTCGTCGAACTCCGGGGCAGCGGCCGGGCACTGGGAGATCGGCACGCAGTAGCGGGAGTTCGGGTGGGCGGCCGGGGTGGTGGACTCCGGGGTCCAGTCGTTACCTTGCCAGTCGATGGCGTGGGCCGGAGCCTCGCCGTCCATGCCCTCCCACCAGACGTCGCCGTCGTCGGTCAGGGCGACGTTGGTGAACAGGGTGTTGCCCGGCTCCATGCTGCGCATGGCGATCGGGTTGGACTCGTAGTTGGTGCCCGGGGCGACACCGAAGAAGCCGTTTTCGGGGTTGACGGCGTAGAGGCCGTCGTCGCGAAGCTTGAGCCATGCGATGTCGTCGCCCACGACCTGCGCGGACCAGCCCTCGATGGTCGGGGTGATCATAGCCAGGTTGGTCTTGCCGCACGCGGACGGGAATGCCGCGGTGATGTGGTAGTTCTTGCCCTCCGGGTCGGTGAGCTTGAGGATGAGCATGTGCTCAGCCATCCAGCCCTCTTCACGCGCCATGACGGACGCGATGCGCAGGGCGTAGCACTTCTTCGCCAGGATGGCGTTGCCACCGTAACCGGAACCGTAGGACCAGATCTCCTTGGTCTCCGGGAACTGGGAGATGTACTTGGTGTCGTTGCACGGCCATGCGACGTCTTCCTCGCCCGGCTCGAGCGGAGCGCCGACGGAGTGCAGGCAGTGGACGAAGTCGCCGTCCGGGCCGATCTTGTCCAGGGCTTCCTGGCCCATGCGGGTCATGATGCGCATGGACATGACCACGTACTCGGAGTCGGTCAGCTGCACGCCCAGCTTCGGGTCCGGATCGGAAATCGGGCCCATGCAGAACGGCACGACGTACATGGTGCGGCCCTTCATGGAGCCGCGGAAGTGCTCGGTCATCTCGGCCTTGAGCTCGTCCGGAGCGACCCAGTTGTTGGTCGGGCCGGCACCGTCCTCGGTCGGCGTGGAGATGAAGGTGCGGGATTCCACGCGCGCCACGTCGGACGGGTGGGAGCGGGCGAGGAAGCTGTTCGGGCGCTTCTCTTCGTCGAGCTTGATCAGGGTGCCCTTTTCCACGAGCTCAGCGGCGAGGCGGTCCCACTCTTCCCGGGAGCCGTCCGCGAAAACCACGTTGTCCGGCTGGAACAGGTCTACTGCCTCGTTGATCCACGCAATCAGCTGCTCGTTCTCGGTGGGGGCCTGACCCTCAAGGCCCTTCACTGCGGTAGCCATGTACTCTCCTCACACTCGGCGGTTACTGTTCTCGGCGTTACAAAATGAACTTTTTGTTAACCCCAGCGTATCCGACGATCGTAGGATTGCGCTGGCAGTTGCGAACCTCGCATTTAAGCGCGTTGTTGGCACAGATTACACACCCCCGAAATAAGGTGGCGCCTAAATTTCGGGCTTTCACCAGCCATAGTGGACAATGTCAGCGTGACTGAATCTATTGGTGAACTTCCGCACGGCCGCCCTCCGCAGACTGAATTTGATACGGGGCTGGATTATCCGCGCCTCGGGTCGGTGACGTTCCGCCGAGGCACGCTCACTGAGAATCAGCAAGCGCTTTTCGACGAATGGTGGCCGCGGCTCGGCGTTGTTCTCGAAAACACCGAAGACGAGCAGCACATCGATTACGACGAGTGGTTCGGCCGCGCTGGGCACCCGACGGTGGTGGAGATTGGGTCGGGGACGGGGACGTCGACAAGCGCGATGGCGCCGCTGGAAGCCGACACGAACGTGATCGCCGTCGAATTGTATAAGCCGGGGTTGGCGAAGCTGCTGGGGTCGGTGGTGCGCGGCGGGATTGAGAATATACGCATGGTGCGCGGCGATGGCGTGGAGGTGCTGGCGCGGATGATCGCGCCGGAGTCGCTCGACGGCGTGCGCATTTTCTTCCCGGATCCGTGGCCGAAGGCGCGCCACCACAAGCGGCGCATTATTCAGTCGGGGACGCTCAATCTCATTGCCACACGGCTCAAGCCGGGCGGTGTGCTGCACGTCGCGACCGATCATGCGGACTACGCAGAATGGATTGATGAGCTGGTCAATGTAGAGCCAATGCTCGAATACAAGGGGTGGCCGTGGGAGAATGCACCCATATTGACGAACCGTCAAGTAATTACGAAGTTCGAAGGCAAAGGCCTGGATAAAGAACACGTTATTCGCGAATACCTCTGGGAAAAGAAAAATGAATGACCTTCACAACATGACCCACCCCTACGCGCCCGGCGCAGAGGCGGGTCCGGACAGCCTGCTGCTGGTGTGGGACGCCCCCAACCTGGACATGGGCCTGGGTGCGATTCTGGGCGGGCGGCCCACGTCCTCGCACCGCCCGCGTTTCGACGCAATCGGCCGCTGGCTGGTCCACCAAGCCGAAGATCTTTCTGCCCGCACGGGCCGGCGCATCGAGCCGGAAGCCACCGTGTTCACCAACGTCTCCCCCGGCTCGGCCGACGTGGTCCGCCCGTGGGTCGAGGCGCTGCGCAATGTCGGTTTCGCGGTCTTTGCCAAGCCGAAGGCTGACGACGACTCCGACGTCGACGGCGAAATGATCGAGCACATCGAGCGCCGCCGCGCAGAAGGAGTACTGCAAGGCGTGGTCGTTGCGTCCGCCGACGGCCAGAACTTCCACGAGCTTCTCGACGAGCTTTCCGCCGACGGCCTGCCCGCCACCGTCCTAGGTTTCCACGAACACGCCAGCTGGGCAGTCACCTCCCCTGCCATCACGTTCGTAGACTTAGAGGACATTCCTGGCGTGTTCCGCGAGCCGTTGCCGCGCGTCAACCTTGACCAGCTGCCGGAGGACGGCGCCTGGCTGCAGCCTTTCCGCCCGCTTTCCGCTCTGCTCAACAAAGGTTAGGAGGCTTCTTGTTCTACACGTGGGGCCGCATCGCCTACCGGCACCGGAGGATCATCCCTGTCGTAGTCATCGCCATCATCCTGCTCATGCAGGTGTTGTGGGGCTCGAAGCTGGGCGACCGCCTGTCGCAGGAGGGGTGGGAGGACCCGCACGCGGACTCCACCACCGCGGCTGTGATCGAGGAAGAGACCTTCGGCCGCGATAACGCCGGCGATGTGATCCTGCTGGTCACGGCAGAGCAAGGCGTGGCCTCCCCGGCCGTGTTCGACTCCGCCAAGACGCAGATTGACGCGCTGAAGAACCGCCCGGAAGTCGACCACATGGCCAGCTACTTCGACGCGAAGAACCCGCAGCTGGCTAACGCGACCGGCACGAAGGCCTTCACCGCAATCGGCCTGGCCGGCGACGGTGAGCAAACCTTGAAGGACTACCGCGCGCTCGAGGAGCAGCTCGAAGCGATCGAGGTCCCCGGCGCGACCGTCCAGGTCGCCGGCGCCACCGCTGTAGCCGATGCCCTTGACCAAGGCATGGCCGACGACATCGCCCGGGCCGAGCGCATCGGCCTCATCTTCGTGGCCGTCATCCTGCTGTTCGTTTTCGGCGGTGTCGTGGCGGCCGGCATGCCGCTGGTGGTGGGCATCTTGTCCATCATCGGCTCGATGTCGATCTTGTCTATTCTGGCGCAGTTCCAACAGGTGAATGTCTTCTCCCAGTCCGTCATCACCCTGCTGGGCTTGGGCCTGGCCATCGACTACGGCCTGTTCATGGTCTCGCGCTTCCGCGAGGAGCTCGACCGGCGCGGCAACACGCCTGCCGATATAGAAGATGCCGTCGCGGAGACAACCACCACGGCGGGCAAGACTGTGTTTTTCTCGGCGCTCATGGTGGGCGTGGCTCTATCCGGCTTGCTCATGTTCCCGCAGGCCTTCCTCAAATCGGTCGCGTACGGCGCGATCTGCGCGGTGGTGCTCGCCGCCGTGATTTCGGTGACGGTGTTGCCGGCGCTGTTCGGGATGCTGGGACGCGGCATCGATAAGTGGTCGGTCCGCCGCGCATCCCGCACGGCCCGCAGGCTTGAAGACACCATCTGGTACAAGATCCCCGCCTGGGCAATGCGCCACTCTAAGGCTGTCATCGTTGCCGTCACGGGCGGATTGCTGCTGCTCACCCTCCCGATCGTGGGCATCACCTTCGGCGGCATCAACGAGAGCTACCTCCCGCCCAGCAACGAGGTCCGCCAGGCCCAGGACGAATTCAACGAGGACTTCCCCGCCTTCCGCACCGACCCCGTCAAGCTGGTGGTCACGGGTGCGTCGAACGAGCAGCTTGTCAACGTCGTCATGCAAACCCGCGGTGTCACCGGCCTGGCGTCCCCACTCGCACCGTCCAAGCCGACGCAGGACGGCACGACGGTCCTGTCGGGCACGCTGGCGGACCGCAACGGCGGCCAAGACGTCGTCGATCAGCTGCGTGACATCGAAGCGCCGGAAGGCGTGGACCTCTACGTCTCCGGCACGCCGGCGATGGAGGTCGAGTCCATCGAGGCACTCCTGAACCGCCTGCCGTGGATGGCGCTGTACATGGTCGCGGCCACGTTCCTGCTCATGGCGGTGCTGTTCGGCTCGATGATTCTGCCGATCAAGGCCGTGATCATGAACGTCCTGGGCATTGGCGCGACCCTGGGCTTCCTCACCCTCGTCTTCGTCGACGGCGTCGGCTCGGGCCTGCTCGGATTCACGCCCGGGCCGCTGATGAGCCCGGTGCTCGTCCTCATCATCGCGATTCTGTACGGGTTGTCCACCGACTACGAGGTGTTCCTGGTGTCGCGGATGGTGGAGGCGCGGCACAAGGGGGCGTCGACAAGCGATGCCGTGAAATATGGAACTGCGCACACAGGCTCCATCATTACCGCCGCGGCGCTGATCATGATTGTTGTGGCTGCGGCGTTCGCGCTGAGCGAGATCGTGATGATGAAGTACATCTCCTACGGCATGATCATTTCGCTGGCGCTCGACGCGACGCTGATCCGCTTGCTGCTTGTGCCTGCGGTGATGCACGAGCTGCGCGAGGACAACTGGTGGGCGCCGCGCTGGGTGAAGAAGGTCTACGAGTCCTTCGGCGAGGGTTCAGATCCCACCCCGACCGCGCACACGCACCCGTACACGGGTGACATTCCCGTCAGCGGAACCGTCGCCGCGAACCGTCACGTGCGCTCCGGTGTCACCGTCGACCAGGACGCGGACCTCATCCCCTTCGACGAGCTGATGCGGCGGTTGAATGGATAAGCGGTGGATCGGATGGATTGCGCCAGTCGTCGTGCTGGCGGTCCTTCTGTTCGCCTTCCGCAACGAGCTGGACTTCCTCGGCGACGCGTTCACCGCGCTGCGCCACGCCAACCCCGCCCCCATCTGCGCGGCGGTGGTCACCTCGTTGCTCGCGATCGTGGCCATGGCCGCCGTCATGCGCATTTTGCTTATCGACGATGGCGTCCGCTCCACCCTCCCCAACTGCACCGCCATCACCCTGGCCAGCAACGCCTGGTCCACCTCCATTCCCGGCGGGCCCGCACTGTCCGCATGGCTGACCTACCGGGTGCATAGGTCCTGGGGAGCTTCGACCGGACGGTGCGGATGGTTCTTCGTCATCTCCGGGGCACTGTCCACCGTGTGGATGGTGGTCATCGGCATCGCCGCCGTGATCTTCCTCGGCGCGCGATTGTCGGTGTGGGCGCTTGTCGGCTCGCTCGTGGTGGCGCTAGTGGCCATTGGTCTGGTGTTCTGGGCGGCGTTCAACCCGGGTGTGCTGACCCGGTGGGCGCGGGTCCTTCCGCCGACTGTTGAATTGCGGGTTCTGACCGTGATCAACCAGCTCTCCGCGATCCGCATGACGGTGCCCGAGTTCGTCGCCGCCACGACGTTCTCTCTGCTCAACCAGCTTTTCGACGTAGCCACCCTCTACTTCTCCGTCTGGGCCGTCACCGCCGCCAGCGGTTTGTCCGCCCCCGGTTTCACCACCGGCCCGGATGAGACCACGATCCAAGGCGTCGCCCTGGCGTTCATCATGACCAAGCTCGCCGGCGCCGCCCAGATCACCCCCGGCGGCGTGGGCACGGTCGAACCCGTCGCCACGGCGTCACTGGTCGCTTCCGGCCTGACCCTCGTCCATGCCACCGCAGCGACGCTGGTCTACCGGATCATTTCCTTCGCCTTCATCACGCTTATCGGCTGGGTAATTTACCTGCTGGTCTATGCCGGAAAAGGCTTCATGCTCGGCAGGCCGCAGGCGAACGGGCCCGATTGAGGCGTCGCGGTACTCCCGCTCCCGTCGTGAGCACCCTGTGGTTCCCAAGCCCCTCGTGCTTGCTGCGCACGACGTAAGGAAAGGGTCTACAGTGGCAACTATGAGTGCTACTCCGGGCTTGCTCAATCTAGCGGGGGTAATCACAAATGCCGCCGCAAACATAGCGACGAGAATTGCCGGCGCCCCACGCATGGACGGACGGCGCGTTCAGCCGGTGGGGTGGAATGCGCATCAAGGAAGCGTCGATACGCTCACGAGCAGCTTCGATGCCGTGCCCGGCGGGCAGCGTGTGCGCTTAGCCAAGCGCACGTCGAATCTCTTTCGTTCGCGCGCTGGCGGCGGGACCGGTCTCGACGTCAGCGGCCTCGGGGGTGTCATCGAGGTTGACCCCGTCGCAAAAACTGCCGATGTGCAAGGAATGTGCACCTACGAGGACCTCGTCGACGCAACACTGCCGTTCGGGCTGGCACCGCTTGTCGTGCCGCAGTTGAAGACCATTACCCTCGGGGGCGCGGTGTCTGGAATGGGCGTGGAATCAACTAGTTTCCGCAACGGTCTGCCGCACGAGTCCGTCCTGGAAATGGACGTCATCACCGGGACCGGAGAGCTCCTCACGTGCTCGCGCGAACGCAACGTCGAATTGTTCCGTGCCTTCCCGAATTCCTACGGGTCTCTCGGTTACGCCGTGCGGCTGAAGATCGAACTGGAGGAGGTTGCCCCGTTCATTGAGCTAAAGCATGTTCGCTACAGCGACCTAGACACGTTCCAGGCGGCGCTGGCGCAGCTGGCCACGTCGGGGGAGTGGGGAGGCCGCGACCTGCACGGTCTCGATGCCGTTGCTTTCTCCCCCGAAGAGCAGTACCTGGTACTGGCGTTTCAGGTTGACACCGCTGCCGGCACCTCCGATTACACCCGGCAAGGGATCTACTACCGCTCGATCCAACACCCGGAAGGCACGAAACACGACTACCTGACCATCCGCGATTACATCTGGCGTTGGGACACCGACTGGTTCTGGTGCTCCCGAGCATTCGGTGCCCAACATCCGCAGGTACGCGCGGTGTGGCCGCGGGAGCTACGGCGCAGCTCCTTCTACTGGAAACTGGTGGGCGCGGACAAGAAATACGACCTCGAATACCGGTTCCTGAAGAAGCCGAAAGGTCTGCCCCGCACTGAACGAGTAGTCCAAGACATCGAGGTCACAGATGACCACGTCGCCGAGTTCCTCTCCTGGTTCTTCAGCGCCAGCGATATCGAACCGGTGTGGCTATGCCCGATCCGCCTCCGCGCAGGCGTGGAGGAACTCTCCGGGGTCGGATTCAGCGAATCCGAACCGTGGCCGCTGTACCCGCTCAAACCGGGAACCACATGGGTCAACGTCGGGTTCTGGTCAGGCGTGCCCGCCGACCACGTGTCTGACAAACAGGAACCGGGTGCCTTTAACAAGATCATTGAAGCGAAAGTCACAGAGCTGGGCGGGCACAAATCACTGTATTCGGAGGCGTTCTACAGCCGCTCCCAGTTCAAGAACCTCTATGGCGGTGATCTGCCGGAGCAGATGAAGCAGCGCTACGACCCAGAGCTGAGGTTCCCGGGCCTGTACGAAAAGACAATTGACAACGCATAGGAGGACACCATGATCACTGACAATCTGCACAGCTCTTTCACCCCCATGACCGTCGCAGAGATCGTGGACACCCTCTTCCCCACCGGCAACCCCTTCCGCTGGGAAGCTTTCGACGGATCGGCCACCGGCCCCGAAAACGCCGATCACACTGTGTGCGTGAGCAGCCCCGAGGGGTTGTCCTATATTGCCACCGCCCCGGGCGACTTAGGTCTAGCACGGGCGTGGGTGACCGGTGGACTCACCGTCGAAGGCGAGCACCTCGCGCACCCCTACGGCATTTTCGATGACCTGCGCACCCTGTACGACACTTTCGAGCGCCCCGATGTCGCCACCGGCCTGCGCATCGCACGCTCGCTGCGCTCCATGGGTGCGATTCAGATTCAGCCAATCCCCGAAGCTGAGCAGGCGTCATGGCTCGAGCGCCGCGTGCGCCAAGGGTTATCCCGCCACTCGAAAGAACGCGACGCGGATGTTATCTCCTCCCACTACGACGTCGGCAACGAGTTCTACGAACTCTTCCTCGGCGATTCCATGGCCTACACTTGCGCCTACTATCCGACGCCTGATGCGAGCCTGGATGATGCGCAGGAGAACAAATTCCGCCTCGTGTTTGAAAAACTGCACCTCTCACCGGGCGACCGCCACCTCGACATCGGCTGCGGCTGGGGTAGCATGGTGCGCTATGCTGCCCGCCGCGGCGTGAAATCACTCGGAGTAACCCTGTCCAAAGAACAGGCCGAGTGGGCACAGGCCACGATTGAGGAGGAGGGCCTCGCCGACCTCGCGGAGGTCCGCTACCTCGACTACCGCGACGTCGACGAGACCGATTTCGACGCGATCTCATCGATCGGCCTGCTCGAGCACATCGGCGTGGACAATTACCCCTCCTACTTCGAGTTCCTTTCAGGCAAGCTTCGAGACGGTGGCGTCCTAGTCAACCACTGCATCACCTACCCCGACAACCACAAGACAAAGAGCGGCGAGTTCATGGACCGCTACATCTTCCCCGACGGTGAGCTCACTGGCTCCGGCACCGTGGTCAAGAACATGCAGGATCACGGATTCGAGGTCTTCCACGAAGAGAACATCCGCCTCGACTACATGCGCACCCTCCGCGATTGGTGCGAGAACCTCAAGGCCAACTGGGATCAGGCCGTCGAGCTCGTCGGGGAAAACACCGCCAAACTCTGGGGAATGTACATGGCCGGTTCTGAATGGGGCTTCGAACATGATGTCGTCGAGCTGCACCAAATCGTGGGCATCAAACTAGCCCACGACGGCTCACGCGCCGGCACACCCGAACGCCGCTGGTGGAACGACTCCGTCTTTTAACCCGCCCGCCGCATCAGGCAAGCAGCCTAGCTCCCCCCACATGTTTCGAACCGTTTGCATCGAGCAACACTGTTCAGGCCCATATTTGCCAGGCACGCAAACCGAATGCATGCTTTCAGGGGGCTAGAGTCGAGAACATGAAGATCACTAAGCCGACCGCCGTCGCCCTGGATTTCCTCGCTATCGCCATCTTCGCTCTGCTCGCCCGGTTGGCCCACCAGTCAGACGACATGCCGTTCAACTTTGCCGGCTGGGCCTCCACTGTGTGGCCTTTCGCTATCGGAGTCGCCCTAGGCTGGGTCATCGTGGAGTTTGGCCTGCGCACAACCGAACCGTCCGCAGACACTGGGACTACCAAAGCCACCGGCCACGGCCCTTTGATCTGGTTGGTCACCGTCGTCACCGGACTGGCTATCTGGGGTATCCGGAACCAGGCACTGCCGCACTGGTCTTTCGTCATCGTGGCGTGCGTGATGTCGGCGCTACTGATGTTGGGGTGGCGCGGCATCTCTGGCGTGCTCGCCCGATAGTAAGAGCGAACTAGTCGGCGACCTACGGAGAGTCACCGACTTTTCTTTTACATCCAATCTGCCTCGGATCTGACGCTGAATCGAGGCACAACAACGGCCCACGAACCCTATCCGTCATCCCCCCAGTGACCTCACCGCTTTCGACAAAGGGAAACCCCGCCGGTCAACGCCTTGCTGCGAACCGACGGGGATATGGGAAACAGGCGGGGATTTACAACCCGATGTCGAACTTGCCCTGCTGGACGTTGCGGACAATCCAGTTCAAGTAGTTGGCAATTTCAGCGACGATGTCGATTGCGCTGCTCAGCATGGAAAAACCTCCTGAAAGAGTTTGGGTAAAAGCATTACTCAATCTGTATCTCCGAGCGTGACCAAAACGTTACAGTTTCGGCGAAAAAGGGAAAAGACGCAGCGCAGCGATCTACAGCGGCCGGATTGCGTGCTTCTTCGGCAGGTCGTTTTCGTACTTGGTGGACAGCTGGCGCAGGGCGCGGCGCAACGTCAGACGGGTCTCAGACGGCTGGATCATCGCGTCGAGGTAACCACGCTCGGTCGCGACGTACGGGGAGGTCATGTTCTCCTCGTAGAAGTCCATGAAGACCTTCTTCATGTAAGCACGCTGGTTCTCGTCGTCAATCGCGGCGAGCTGCTTGCCTTGAATCATCACGGCCGCAGCGGCCGAGCCCATGACGGCGATCTGCGCAGTCGGCCACGCGAAGTTCAAGTCACCCGTGAGGTTCTTCGACCCCATCACGGCATACGCACCGCCGTAGGCCTTGCGGACGATCAGGGAGATCTTCGGCACGGTCGCCTCCACAACGGAGAACGCGAGCTTCGCGCCACGGTGGATCAAGCCGACCTTCTCCTGATCCACACCGGGCAGGTAGCCAGGAGTGTCCACGACGAAGACGAGCGGGATGTTGTAAGCGTCGCAGGTCTGGATGAACCGAGCACCCTTGTCAGCGGCATCGGCATCAATGCAGCCGGCGAAGTGCATCGGGTTGTTGGCTACGAAGCCGACAGGCCTGCCGTCGATACGCCCAATGGCGCAGATCAAGTTGGGGGCGTAGTTCTCTTGGATCTCCAGGATCTCTTCGTCGTCACCAAGCTGGACCAGCAGGTCCATCATGTCGTAGCCGGCGTTGGTGTCGTCGGGCATGAAGTCGTCGAGTGCGGAGTCGTCAAGGTCCTCGTCCGCTGGGGCCCAGACAACGGGCGGCTCGTCGAACGTGCTTGTCGGCAGGTGGCCAAGCAAGTCGCGGACGAACTCGAAAGCCTCATCCTCGCTGGTCACCGTCACGGTGACGTTACCGTTCTGCTCCTGCTGGACGGCACCGCCGAGCTCAGCAGAGGAAATCGCCTCGCCCGTGACCTCCTTGATCACAGCCGGGCCGGTGACGTACATCTCGGCCTGGCCCTCAACGGCGACAATGAAGTCCGTGGTCACCGGCGCATAGACAGCACCGCCGGCGGACTTACCCAGCATGATGGAGATCTGCGGCGAGCGGCCCGACAGCGGCAGCTGGCGCCGCGCGATCTCGGAGTACATCGCCAGCGACGTCACTGCATCCTGAATGCGCGCGCCGCCCGAGTCCTGGATACCAATGACTGGGCAACCGATCTTGATGGCGAACTCCATGACGTCGACAACCTTGCGGCCGAACGTCACGCCGACCGACCCGCCGTAGACAGTCTTGTCGTGGGCGTAAATGGCCACCGGTCGGCCGTCGATCCGCCCGTACCCCGTCACAACGCCGTCAGAATAGACCGCGTCCTTATCGCCGGGGGTGCGGGCCAGGGCGCCGGTTTCCACGAAGGACCCGTCGTCCAGAAGCGCCTGGATGCGCTGGCGCGGGGTGGTTTGGCCAGCGTCATCACGCTTCTTGCGCGCACGCTCGGAGCCGGGGTCCTGCGCACGCTCGAGGCGTTCGCGCAGTTCAGCGAGTTTTTCAGCGGTTGTCATCTATCCACTCCTGCATATGCTTGCCGACGATCCCCACCGCCGGCTCATCCACCACCGCCAAGTGATCACCCGGCAGCTGAACGATGGTCAAGTCGTCCACGATAGCGGCCCAGCCACCATCCGGATCAATCTCCGCGTAGGCCGGCTCCAGCATGATCGCGCCCTCATGCATGCCCTCAGAACGGAACAGCAGGACGGGAACGTCGACATCCTTCCAGCGCTGCATGTCCACCTTCGCAAGAATCTGGTTGTCCACGAAGGAGGCACGCTGATGCTCAAGCACACCCGCCGCCAGGCCGTGCTGGGAGGCGTCGGTCGAGGCCAAGAACTCGCCGAGCATGTTCAACAGCGCATCCTCACCAGCGGTGTCGAGCAGCTCGTACGGCACCTCGAAGTCCAGCCCGTAGGTGTCCTTCGCGAACTCCGCGTAGCGGTCCCAGCGGGCACGCACATTCTCCGGCGTGTCCGGCGTCGGGTTCGACGGCTGGGTGGTGTCCAGCAGCGCGATGTACTTGACCTTTACATCGGAGCCACGCAGCTGGTGGGCGATCTCGTACGCCAGCGCGCCACCGAAGGACCAGCCGCTGAGCACAATCGGCAGGCCTGCAGACAACTCACGGATGTCCTCGATGTAGGCGGCAGCGCGCTCCTCGAGCGAGCCTTCGAGTCGTTCCAGCCCGTAGACCGGCACGTTGTCCGCTAAACGACGCGTCAACGGCTGGTACACCGCATTCGACCCACCAGCCGGGTGGAAGACGAAGACGGAGGGGGTAGTGTCGTCGGTACGCTCGCGCAACACGCGGACGTTGCCCTCGACGGGGGTCTCCAAGCCCTCGCGGACGATATTGGCCAACGGCTCGAGAGTCTCAGCTTCCTTGACCTGCTCGGCGGTGACCTCGATGCCGGAACGATCACTCAGGTGAGTGGCGATATCTGCCGCCTGCTCGTCCGTGATCGGATCCAACTCACTGGTCACACCCGCGGCAGCCGCGCCGGCGTACTTGGCCCACGCGCCGAAGACCATGCGCTCGGACGCGTCACGCGGGGCCACGCCGACACCCTTCGCCTTCGCGGCGGCCTGGCCCGGATCGCGGTTCGGGTCATTCTCCGCCATTGGCTGCGGTTCTTCGGGGCGGCCTTCGACCGCGTCTTCGACCATCGTGATCACGTCGGCAACGGAGGCGTCGCGAAGCGCCTGAAGCTGCAGCGGCGGGATCTGAAAGTCATTCTCCACGCGGTTCTTGATGCGCATGCCCATCAGCGAATCAAGGCCCAGGTCAATGAGCGGGAGCTCGACCGGGAGATCGTCGACGTCGTAACCCATGGACTCGGAGACGATAGAGCGCAAGCGCTGCTCAACCGTCTCAGTGGCCGGGTCCCAGCGCACGGCGTCGATCTCGGAATCAGCCTTCGCACCGGCGATCATCTTCTCGCGGGCGGCGGCCATCTCGGGGGCCTCCGGGGCGTTGGTCACGCCCGGCAGGCTCGTCTCCGCGAGGTTGAGCGTGGACGCGAATCCTTCCGCGACCAGCACTGCCCCGTTGTAGACATGCACGGTGAGACCACCGAGAGAACGGCGGACCATTGTGGTCAGCTCGCCCGAAGCCGGTAGCGGCGCGCGCTCCTCTGCAGCAACGACGCGGGCCTCCGGGTCCACGTCAGCTGCGGCGATCTCCACCAACTGCATCGAGGAGAAGATCTGGTCGGCTGGGGTGGCGTAGGCGTAGGTGGCGTCGGGAAGCGACACGCGCGCACCCAGCGGACCGGAACCGGAACTGGACGGCCGTGCGTCAGTCCACAGCTCGTTGCGGTGGAACGGGGTGTGCGGAAGGTCTGCGCGCGGACCTTCGCCCGCAAGCGCGGCGAAATCGACCGGCATGCCGTTCACGTAAAGTTTCGCGGCCAGGTCCAGCAGCGTCGCAACCTCGTTCTCCTTGCGCTTGAGGGAGAACAGCAGTTGCGCATCGGGCTTGCCCACGGAAAACGCCGTGTTCATCATGCCCATGATGGCCACCGGGTTCGGGGAAATCTCCACCAGCGTCGTGTGGCCGGCGGCGAACGCGGCCTCGGTGGCGTCCTGGAACATGACCGGCTGGCGCGTCATGCGGACCCAGTAGTCGACGTCGTGAATCGTCTCGCCCGCGTGGTGCGTGCCATCGACGGAGCCGAAGTGCGTGATGCGCAGCGGACGCGGCTGGGTGCCGGCGATTTCCGCGGCGAGCTCACCCAGGATCGGGTCGAGCATGCTCGTGTGGCCCGCACCGCGCACCTGCAGCTTGCGGGCGAACTTCGACTCTTCCTCCAGCGCTGCGACCAGGTAGTCGACGGCCTTTCCGGGGCCACCGACCGTCGTCATGCCCGGCCCTGCGTACACAGCAGGCTCCACGCCCTGAGCTTCCGGGTGCTTATCGACGAATTCCGTCAACTGCTCCCGGCTCAACTCCACCACCGCCATGGCACCCTCACCGTCCGTGCCGGCAACCTGCTGCTCGCCTTCACCCATGAGGCGGGCGCGGGCGCAGGCAATGACGATGGCGTCCTCGGCGGACAGACCGCCAGCGGCGTATGCCGCGGCCATCTCACCCATGGACATGCCCATCGTGGCGGCCGGGGTGATGCCGTAGCTGGCTAGCAGATCCGTCAGCGCGATCTGGATGGCGGTGATGGTGACCTGGCCGGTCTCTGTGTCATATGTCTGCTCATCGTCCATGATGAGGTCCACCATGGACCAGCCGGATTCAAAGCCGACGACCTTGTCCAGCTCCTCGATGCGCTGGCGGAAGAAGACCGAGTGCTCCATAAGCGGCTTAGCCATCTTGCGGTGCTGCGAACCGAAACCGGAGTACACGAACACGGGGCCGCTAGTCTGCGGGGCAACCGCAGAGGCAATGCCCGGCGCGTTCTTGCCTTCAGCAACCGCACTGAGCCGTTTGACTGCTTCCTCGACGGAGCTCGCTGTGACGACGGCGCGGGAGCGGCCGTGGTTGCGCCCACCCAGTGTGCGCTGAACGGCGCGCAGATCCGTTTTCGAACTCAGCGTCTCGGCGATCGTCGCAGCCATGTCGCGGCGGCGCGACGGCAACAACCCGGAGACAGGGAGCAGGACCAGGTTGGGGTTCTCTGGGTCGACCAAACCGCCCGCGGCCGGGGCTTCGGAAGAGTCTGCCGACGTCGGGTAGTCAGCCGGGTCGAAGTCCGTGACCACGACGTGCGCGTTCGTACCGCCGAAGCCGAAGCCGGACACACCGGCAACGCGGCGGCCGGAGTACTGCGGCCACTCGCGGGGGTCCTCAACGACCTCGACGCGCGTGGCGTCGAAGTCGATGTACTGGTTGCCCTCGGTGAAGTTCGCAGACGGTGGAACAGTGTCGTGACTCAGGGCCTCGAGCACCTTGATCATCGCCACCACACCAGCAGCTGATTCCGTGTGGCCGATGTTGGACTTGGCGGAGCCAAGCAGAATCGGCTCCGCGAGCGGGCGGTTCGCACCGAGCACCTCGCCCAGAGCGGACGCCTCGATCGGGTCGCCGAGCGCCGTACCCGTGCCGTGGGCTTCAACAAGGTCGACGGTGCCCGGATCGACACCGGCGTCGGCATACGCGCGCAGCAGTACATCCACCTGCGCTTCCGGGTTCGGGGCGGTCAGGCCGTTAGAGTGGCCGTCGGAGTTCGTGGCGGAGCCCTTGATCACGGCGAGGATCTCATCACCGTCGGCGATCGCGTCCTCGACGCGCTTGAGCACGATGAAGCCGGCTGCTTCAGCGCGGACGAAACCGTCGGCGTCGTCAGAGAACGCCGCGATACGCCCGGACGGGCTAATCACTCCTAGCTCAGCGAACGCAGTGGAGATGAACGGGGAGGCGAGAATGTTCACGCCGCCGGCCAGGGCGAGGTTCGTGTCCCCGTCGCGCAGCGCGCGCACAGCGTGGTGCACTGCCACAAGTGACGATGAGCAAGCCGTGTCCACATTCATGGACGGGCCGCGGAAATCGAACGCGTACGAAATGCGGTTCGGGATGATGGAGCTGGCCGTGCCGGTGAGCGCGTACGGGTGCGCTGCTGCTGGGTCAGAAGACACGAGCATGCCGTAGTCGTTTGAGGACGAGCCGACAAAGACACCGACGGGCGTACCGCGCAGCTCATTGGCTGGCTGGTGAGCATCCTCGAGAGCCTCCCACGCCAGCTCCAGCATGATGCGCTGCTGCGGATCCATGTTGGTCGCCTCCAGCGGCGACAGCCCGAAGAACTCGTTGTCGAAGCTGCGGATGTCATCCAGGTAGCCGCCCTGGACGTTCTGCTCGCGCATCTTCGAGCTCATCACCGGGTCGGCGGAGTACTCAGACCAGCGGCCCGCCGGCAGGTCGCCGGTCACGCACTGGCCCGCAACCAACAGGTCCCAGAATTTATCCACGTCCGACGCACCGGGGAAACGCCCCGCCCGGCCGATGATGGCGACATCGCCAGAACCGGTCCCGGCACGGCGGGTGGCCGGCGCGGATGTCGTCGACAAGCGTGCTTTCGGCGCGAGCAAACCTTGCGCCAACGCTTCCACCGTCGGGTACTGGTACGCGATGGCGGGGTCGAGCTTGGTGTCCAGGAGCCGCTCGAGCTCGCCGGAGAGGATGACCGCGTCGCGCGAGGACAACCCGAGGTTCTCCAGGGGCAGGGTCGGGTCGACGTCCTCAGCTCCCGTCGCGCCAGCAATCCACTGCTGCAGCCACGCTACGAGTTCACTCTCCGTCATGGGCACCTTTCTGTTGTCGGACACGTCTACTTATCGTCGGCCGCGATGAATTTGTTGCGGTTCACCTGTCGCGCAATCTTTCCAGAGCTAGACCGGGTGATGTCATTCGGTGCGTAGAAGCGGATGACCTCGGGGCTAATGCCGTGGGTGTGGGAGATCGCGCCGCGGATCGCGTCCTCGGCAATCGGGTCGGCAGCAGCGTCTGCGCCCTCGGCACGCTCGACGAGCACGACGAGCTTTTCGACGTCCTCACCCGGCACCGCGAACGCCGCCACCGAATCCGCACGGACGTGGTCGGAAGCTTCCATGACGGTCGCCTCGATGTCCTGCGGGTAGTGGTTGCGGCCGGCGATGACAACGAGGTCCTTCACGCGGCCGGTGATGTAGAGGTGGCCCTTGTAGAAAGTAACCAGGTCACCGGTGGCCAGCCAACCCTCGGACGGAGCGTCCTCGGCGACGGTGGAGCCTTCTGCCAGACGTTCGCCGAGAGTGTTGCCGAAGGTTTGCTGGGTTTCTTCCTCGCGGCGTTCGTAGCCCACGGCCACATTGTCGCCGTGGATCCACAGCTCGCCGACGGTGCCCTCTGGCACCTCATTACGGGTCGACGGGTCCACGACCGCGTAGTGCATGTCCGGCACCGGCTGGCCGTTGGAGGCGAACGGAATGCCGTTCTCGGCCTCGACGGCGGTGCCTTCACCGATCTTCTCACGATCGAAGAGCACGAAGTGCGGGCGCTCCTCCGTCTGCGGGGTGGAGACGATGAGTGTCGCCTCTGCCAGACCGTAGGACGGGCGCAGCACCTTCGGGTCCAGGTTGGACGGCGTGAACGCCTCGACGAATGTCTCCACGGCCGCCTTGGTCACGGGCTCAGAGCCGACGATGATGCCGTCGACATTGGAGAAGTCGTAGTCGCCCGGGTTCTCCGGCGCTGCGTAGCGGGCGGCCAGGTCGAGGGCGAAGTTCGGCACGACGGTGTAGGTGAACTGCTCCTCGTCGCCCTCACGGTAGGTGAGCTGATCAGTCCACCGCTTCGGTTGCTGAATGAAGTCTTTCGGGCCCATGAGCTCGAACTCGATGCCCATGATTGCCACGAAGATGGTGAGGATGATGCCCATGTCGTGGTGCAGCGGAAGCCACGTCGACAAGCGCAGCGGCATCTTCAGCTCCACTGCGTCATAGATCTGCAGGACGTTGGTGAGGATCGCGCGGTTGGTCAGCACCACACCGGCCGGCAGACGCGTCGAACCGGAGGTGTACTGGAGGAACGCGACCTGGTCGACGGGGTCGATGCCCTCGGGTTCGTCCGGGGTGACCCAGGACTCGGCCAGGGAATCCGGTAGGGAGTCCACCACCATGATGCGGGGGCGCTGCGGCTTCGGGGTCTCCGCGAAGAACTCGCGCACGGCCTTCGCGCCGAGGTTGTTGGTCAGCACGGTCTTCGCGCCGCAGTCCGCCAGCACAGCGGTGAGCTGCTCGCCGTGGCCCGGCTCATTCGGGTCATACAGCGGCACCGGCACCTGGCCGGCGTAGACGGCACCCATGAAACCGAAGAGGTACTCCGGCGAGTTGTTCGCCATGATGGCCACACGGTCACCGGGCTGGCCGGTCTGCTGCAAGCGCGCACCGACAGCCTTGATGCGGGTGATCACATCCTCACGGGTGTAATCGACGGCCACACCTTCGCGGTCTTCCGAGTAGTCCCAGTAGCGCAGCTGGTGCAGGTCGCCCGTGCCCATTTCTGCGCTGCCTTGGTAGAGCATCTCGCACAACTGGAACAGGGACAGTTCCGGCGGCAGGTCGATCTTGTCGTCGTCGTAGAACTGGTAGAGCAGTTGCTCGAGGTCCATGGCTCTCCTTACATATTGTCAATACTCTCGCGAATCCACTCTACGGTCCATTGACTGGTCGTGGTGCCGGGAATCACATCGGGATTGGACGCATACATCGCGTGCACGCCGTTAGCTTCGGCGAGTTCGCGGGCGCGTCCCAGCGCATCGCCCACATTCGGCGGGGCGTCGCAGATCGAGTCATCCGGCGCGCAAATCTCAATCGCCCGGTCATTAACGGCGCCGAAACCGCCATCGCGCACCCCACGCATCGTCGCGCCCGGCACGACTGCCTGGACCACGGAGTTGAGCGGGTGCAGCGCGATCTCCGCGCCGATGCCGTTCAGCGGTACGCCGGGGTTGATGCCCACCGCGTTTTCGCGGCGGCCGTCGGCAATCATCACCGCGCCGCGCAACCGCTCCGGCGGGATGACGCCGCGGTGGTTGCCGATGTCGCTGGCAATATCGCCGACAATCACCGCGCCCTGGGAGAACCCGGCGAGAATGAACTGCGTCGACGGGCACGTATCCGCCACGAACTTCAGCTCCGCATTGAGCCGCTCGGTGCCCTCATTGCGCGAGTCGTCGTAGCTCATCTCCTTGCGCGACTGGATCGACTTGAACTGCGCGGTGTACGGCAGCGTCCACACACGCACGTGGTTGATGTCGTATTGCTCCTGCAGCGGCTTCGAGATCGAGAGCATGAAGCTCATCGGGTTCGCCGTCGGGTTGAACGGGTCATCGCTTTTCGACGACTCCCACGTCCCCGGCGCCGAAATCACCTCCACCGCAGGACACCAACCAGGCTCCTCAGCCGACGGCGGCGCGGGATCCTTACCCGGTTCAAGGGGGCCCTCACCGGGTCCAAACCATTGCGCAGCCCCCACCGCAATGACGGCGAGGACTGCGATGACGGCAATCACCGTCAATACGTTGCGTGCTTTCATTAGCTGCAAATGTGGTCGTTGGCGGAGGCGTCAATAAGCTCTGCGACTTTATCGGCGTCGAGCTTCGTCTGTTCCTGCTCAACCAGCTGACCTGCGACAGCGTCACGCGTGATCATGCTGCCGTCGCAGATGGTGCGAGCAGTGGAGACGAGCTGTTCTTCATTACCGTCGACGTTGACGCCGCCTTCGCGCAGCGCCTCGAGGTACGCCTCCTCCTCTGCCGGGCGCATCGGCTCGTCCGCGGGGGCCTCGACCTCGCTGGCCGCACCCTCATTGTCCAGTGCCGGATCAGCTTCGTCCGACTGTTCCGAAGAGGTCTCAGTCGTTTTCGCCGTGTCCGTCGTTGTTTCCGTTGCGGTTGTGGACGGTGCTGACTGAGTCGCAGTGACGTCGTCGCTGTCCACTGTCGTGCCGCCGCACGCGGCGAGCGTGAGCCCTGCCGCAGCGAGGACAGCCGGTAGGAGTTTCTTCATGGTTTACTTCCGTTCGCGCACCTTGCCGAAGACCTGCTCGACCGTGCCATTCTCAAAGGTGATGGTCAGTCCACCGGTGGGGATCTTCTTCATGTCGGAGGCGGGCCAGCCGAGCTCACCCTGCTCCCAGCCCTTCTTGCCCCAGTGGTCGAAGATTTCGCCGTAGTAGATCACATGGGCGCCGGTCTTCGGGGACCAGTAGATGTTGCCCTTCTCGAATTCCTGGAAGAAGCCGCCGTTGATCTTGCGCTCATTCGACTTCGGGAAGCCCAGGTCGGAGCGGGCAGCACCCATCTCGCCGTACTTCGCGCCGATAGCGCCGAAGACCTGGTAGTGGCCCTTGTTGTCCGGGTTGCGGGTCAGGTAGCCCTTCTCGAACTTCTGCACGTACCCGCCGCCGACAGCCTGTGCCTCCTCGACCGGGTAGCCGAGGTGGCCGCGCTCGTAGCCGGACTTGCCCCACTCGGCGAACATGTCGCCCGGGATGGCCTGCGCGCCAGTCTGCGGGGTCCAGTAGATGGAGCCGCGTTCGAAGTGGACGAAGCGGCCCTTGCCGTCCGGCGTCTTCAGCTCGCCAGTCTTCGGGAAGCCGAGCCAACCTGCCGGACCCGACAGACCGTTGTACTTAGCCAGGATCGAGCCGAAGAGCACCTGCGCGCCGGTCTCCGGGGACCAGAACGCAGAGCCGTTGCGGAATTCCTGGGCCTTGCCCTTGCCCCCGGCGACGTCGTATTCGTTGTTCACGCAGGAACCCACCGCTCCGTTCTTGGTCGCTTCACCGATGGCGCCGACCGCGTTGCACTCTGCCCCGCGGTCGGCCTCGGGGACGTTCAGCGCGTTCGCCATGAACGGCCATGCCTGTGTCATCTCGTACTGCCAGTACTCCCAGGAGTGGACACCGGACGGGCGGTAGCGTGTAATGATCGGCACGTTCGCCTTCTTCGCGTAACGCTCGAAGGTCTGGGTAGACATGCGCGAGATGACCTCCAGGCCCACACCCGCTGGGACAGCCGGGCCCTTTGCCACCGAGTCCGGCTGGCCGTAGTCATCCTGGCCAGAACCAGCGGAGACGTAAACGGTCTTGCCGCGTAGGTTCTCAATGCCCAGCTTCGGGTCGTGGTCGATCCAGTCCTGGGAACCGATCGGGCCCCACATGGCCTCAGAGTTGTAGCCACCAGCATCCATCTGCGAGGCCTTGATGGCCGTCGGCATACCGGTCGTGGTGGTGTCCAGGTAGCCGGAGAAGGAGCCGACGAAGTTGAACAGGTGCGGGTTACGCTCCGCCAGGTTCATCGCGGCGGTACCGCCCATGGACAGGCCGACGACAGCGCGGGAACCGTTGGAGCGGAACTCGTTATCCAACACCGGCACGAGCTCCTTGGTCAGGAACGTCTCCCACTTGTAGTGCTTGCCGTTGTCCGCCTTCTGCCAGTCGGAGTAGAAGGAGGACTCGCCGCCCACCGGCAGCACCACGTTGACGTTCTTGTCGGCGTAGAACTGCTCGATGTTCGTCTCAATGGTCCAGCCGGACTCATCCTCGCGTGCACGCAGACCATCAAGTGCCCACACCTCCGGGAACTTCGCCTGGGGGTTGGAGTGCCAGTCGCGGGCGAGCAGGATCTGCACCTGGATCGGCTTATCCGGCATCGCGGCGGACTTGATGTACACAGCCACGCGGCGCTGGGTGAGCCACTCGATGCGGTCCACGGACACACCCTCCGGCAGGCCTTCAACCTGCGGGTTGTTGTCCACCTCAATGGGGGTGCGCGGCGGCGGATCGGACGGACGGATGCCGTCGGAAATGCCGCGGCCCGACGACATGGCAGAAGACAGGTCGGAGGCGTTCTGCGCTTCGGCAGGAACGACGGCGATTCCGGCAGCGATGACGGTTGGTGCAGCGATGGCCGCCAGGAGCTGGCCCTTAGAAAGCTTGCGCATGTGGTTGAACCCTTAAAATCTCGGATGACGAAAAGACCGGTTCAGCTCACCACCCCAGGAGTTTCCCCTCTCCCAGGCCGGGCCTCGGTTTCTGTGGCAAAGTTTAAGTTTAACTTGAGACTTTAGGTCAGTGACACGCCGAGTGTCCACGACCTAATCGTGATGCTACAACAAAGCCCCTGGGCGAGGATTTTCCCAGGGGCCATGTTGTGCCGGTGCCGTGATTACCAGGCGTTCATGTGGTTCAGCACACGGCCCTTGGTCTTGTACAGCTGGCTACCGAACTGGTCCCAGTTGTGCAGACCGTTCGGCGGGTAATCCGAGGTGACGTTCAGGCCCTCGGCTCGAGCCTTCGCTTCCCACACGCGGGTGGTCACCATCGCACCGAACTCCAGGCCGGCACCCGCCAGCTTCTGGTCATTCGGGTACTTCGCGTCCTGCGGTCCCGGGATGCCCGGTCCGGCGGAGATGTAGATGTCCTTGCCGCGCAGACCGTTCATGTTCAAGAACGGGTCGTTGGCGAAGCGCTCCGGGTTGACCATGGAGCCGTGCATAGCGTTGAGGTTGTACCCGCCAGCGTCGAGCAGCGCCACACGCAGCATGGTCTGCATGCCCGGCAGCGTCGTGGTCAGGTAGCCGGAGAAGGACAGGACCTGGCGGAACTGCTGCGGGTTCTTCGCCGCAAGGTTCATCGCCGCGGTGCCACCCATGGACAGGCCGATGACGGAGTTGTTCGTCGGGGAGACACCGAAGTGGCGCTGCAGGTAGCCCGGCAGCTCACGGGTCAGGAAGGTCTCCCACTTGTAGGGCTTGCCGCCCCCGTACTTCGGGTCGTGCTGCCAGTCAGCGTAGAAGGAGCCTTCGCCGCCGATCGGCATGACCAGGGTGATGTTGGCGTTCTCGTAGACGGCCGCAGCGTTGACGTCGTGCACCCAAGCGTTCGTCTGCTCGGTGGCGCGCAGGCCGTCGAGCAGGTACAGGCCAGCGTTGCCGCCGCGGGCAGCCGGGCGGATCTGCACCGGGATGTTACGGCCCATGGCCGGGGAGTACACGTCGCAGCGCTGCACCCAGTACTTCACCGGGTCCCACGTGCAGTGGCCGGTTGCGTCGGGGCGCAGCCAACCGCGCGGGTTCGCGTCAGCCTCGGGGGTGGCAACGAGCAGCATCATCGCGGCAGCGAATGCCGTGACAAGCGCCACCACAGCGCGGCGCACGGAAAGAGTCGCGTTCATCGGTTCACCAATCACTAGAAAAAATCAGGATGACTCAATTGAGTTCATCGTTCATCGTGATCGATATGTTATCAACCGGTTACTTTCTGTTCCAGCCGTGCCGTTGGCCAGAAGATCCGCGGCCCCTGCAAACCCACGTCCTCACCTGCGGCGATGCGGTCCAGAGTTTCCTGATCCAGGTACACCTTCGGGTCATCGCTCACTTCCAGAGTGCGTCCGTTTCTTAAAGAATACGCCATATTCTTCAAAAAACGCTTTGGACTCATCGGTTCACGCGACGTCGCCAAGAGTTCATTGAGCTCAGGCGTCCGCAGCGCAGCTCGTGCCTGCATCACCGTTTGCTTATCGACGTAATCCGGCATCCCTTCTTCCCCCACAGCCGAATCCGCCAGCTGCCAGTGAAGAGGCAGGTTCTTGTCATGTCCGATGCGTCCGTCCGGGTCGCGCGGCTGGCGGGCGCCCAGCGGGGTGGCCAGGCCGACCGAGTCGAGCACACGCACGTCGAGCGGGGCATTCGCCGATATCATGCCCAGGTTGATCAGGTACGCCGTGGTCGGGATGTCCTGCAGGTCAGTGTCCGCTGTCGTGCGGGCGCGCGGCACCCACGTGTAGTGGCGGGAGTTGTCGTCGAAGCGGATGATGGTCAGCGCACCGGAGTTTTGCCGCCGCGACTCTTCCAGGCCTTCCGGCCAGCCGTTGAGCAAGTCCGCGACGAGGAAGTCCTCCGCATACCGCGGCGGATCACCGGATTCACGCATCATTGCGGCCGTCCAGAACTCGCGCTCGTCCACGACGACGAGGTTTTCCGGGCTCTCCACGAAAACTTCGAAGCCGAGGTCATGGCCGCGGTAGACGACAATGCCCGCCCAAACCACCAGGGCACCCAGCCCGATTCCACTGACCAAGGTGGCAGGCACTGCCATGACGGGCAGCAGCAACGCGAACAGGGGCAACAACACCATGCGCCCGTGCATGAAGTCGCCGCCGACGCGCATGACGTACAGCATGTGCAACAGCCCGCACACGAGAACAAGCCCGACTACGACGACCTCGCGCGACTGCAACCGCAGGCCGAACCACACGCCGAGCGCCACCGCACCGATCAGCGGCAGCCACAGCGCATATGGCTGCACCGTGTCCCACACGTACGCAGCACCGCTCCCCCACGCTGAGTCCGACGCTGACTTCGCCACCGCGGTATGCGGAGTGAGCAGACCGTAATAGCCCATGCGGAAGATCTGGTACGCAGCGGGCACCGGAAGGGCTGCCGCGAGAATGCCGCCAATGCGCCGCCAATCCCGCCAGGAGAAGAACAACAGCACCAGTCCGGTCAATCCGCCGTAGAGCGCGAGCTCCGGCCTGACCAACCACGACAGTCCTGCCCAGAAGGCCAGCCAGTACACCACACGGGTGTCAGGCTGTTTCGCCCATCCAACGAGCAGCGCCCACCACACGCCGATCCACGCCAGGGACAACCCCCACTCCAAACCGGAGGTGGCAAAGTCTCGGGCCGGGGGCAACGCCAGGTAGATAATGATGCCGAACGGCAGCACTGTGTGCCCCCACAATCGGCCCGATGCCCACGTCGCACTCGCAGCGGCGGTCACGGTGAAGATGAGGGCCAACCACATCGAGACGTCTTCGAGCCGCACGCCAGGGATCCAGCCGAAGGCGGCGATGAGGTACTGCCACAGTGTTGACGTGTTGGCCTCCACGCGTTCCCCGACGTTGAACACCGGTCCGTTGCCCGCCAGGATGTTGCGGACTGTGCGCAGGACGATCAGCCCGTCGTCGCTCATCCAGCGGCGGGTCCATCCGCCCCAGAATGCGAAAACGCCCGCTATCGCTGCGGAGATGAGCAGGGAGAGGCGGGCGCGATCATGCATGGCAGTGATCTTATCCTGCGGGTGGGGCTACGAGAACGCAGGCACGATATAGACCGCCATGGCGATTGTCAGGATCCACAGCACCCCCAGCGCCTGGAGGACGCGGTCCTCCAGCACGATCTCATCAGGTGCACCGCCGTTGCCGCTGTCCACTTCCGCGGCGTAGCGCAGGATCGCGATGATGAACGGCACCATCGAGATCTGGTACCACAGGCCCTGCTCCGGCGGGACACCGTTGGAAAGAGTGAAGCCCCACAGGGCGTAGGACATGACCACCGCAGTGGCGGACAGCGTCCACACAAAGCGCAGGTACGTCTGGGTGTAGCCCTGCAGAGACTTGCGGATCTTGGCTCCCGTCTGCTCCGCAAGCAGAAGCTCCGCGTAGCGCTTACCGGACGCCATGAACAGCGAACCGAAGGCGGCGACCAGCAGGAACCACTGCGACAGGTCGATGCCAGCAGCCACACCTCCGGCCATGGCACGCAGCATGAATCCGGAGGACACCAGCGCGATGTCGATCACCGGGATGTGCTTCCATCCGAAGCAGTAGCCGAGCTGCAGCGCAATGTACACGCCGACCACAGCTGCCAGCGCAATGCCGTCGGTGGCCAGGAAGGACAGGCCAACGGCCAGCGCAATGAGCACGACTGACATGCCGTACGCGAGGCCGAT
Organism: Corynebacterium genitalium ATCC 33030; assembly: GCF_000143825.1. Classification (NCBI taxonomy): domain Bacteria; kingdom Bacillati; phylum Actinomycetota; class Actinomycetes; order Mycobacteriales; family Corynebacteriaceae; genus Corynebacterium; species Corynebacterium genitalium. Next base: position 755,876 of record NZ_CM000961.1, on the reverse strand, counting down.
CGGCAGCATGCCCGAGGCGATCGGGCGGTAGCGCTTCGTGGGGTGCTCGCGGTCAGACTCGACATCGCGGGCGTCGTTGACCAAGTAGATGGAGGATGCCGCGAAGCAGAACGTGATGAAGGCCAGCAGAATGTCGATGGCCGTCCGCGAGGTGAAAGAGTCCAGCCCCGCCGCCAGCGGCGCCGCCACGACCAGGACGTTCTTGACCCACTGCTTTGGACGTAGACCTTTGATCATCGCGTCCGGGAGGTTCTTCGGCGGATTCTTCTTCCGGTTGTAGTCCACGCCCTCGGTGTGGGGCTCGGACTTCAGGAACGGCTCATCAACTGGCTCAGTCACGGGTGTTCCTCTCAATGTTGATCGCGGCGCGGGCCACCCCGGTACCCAGCAAGGCACCCACCAGGGTGTCCGTGGGGTAATGCACCCCCAGAACCATGCGGGAGGCCATCATAACGGGAATTCCGGCGTACAGAAGGTTTGAGCCTGTGATGTCTGCCAAGTGCACCATCGCAGCGCTTGTCGACGTCGCATGCGACGACGGGAAGCTCAACTTCGATGGCGTACCCACACCGATCTTGACCCGCGGATCGTGCGGACGTCGGCGGCGCACGATGCGCTTGAGGATGACCGAAGTCGCGTGCGCGGTGAACGCGCCGACCCCCATCGCGATCCACTGGCGGGATTTCTCGTGATCCGCCACGGCACCGACGGCCGCGACGCTCATCCAGCCCAAAGCGTGCTCGCCGAACAAGCTCAACCCACGGGCGACCGGAAGGACACCGGGGGCGTCGTAAAGCGCGTTTTGAAGCTCGCGGAGGATGTCTACTTCCGTCGAGTTCAACGAGTTATTGCTCATCGAAGATCTTCTTCCAGTTCTCGTGGCTGGTCAGGTCAGGTTTCGCCGCGCGGTAGGCGCGGGTCAGCTCCGGCCAACGCTCATCAATCTCCTCACGGAGCTCGCGTTGCTGGTCAACGAGATCGTCCGCGAGCTTCTTATCGCGCTTGCGGAAGGCCACACCAGTGCCACCCGCGGTAGACACAGTGGCCGAGTCCACGCGGGACAGCGTGTACCAGCGGGCCTCCTCGGCCGTGAGGTTGAGCTGCGGGGCTTCCCAATGCGCGCGATCCTCCGGCTTGCGCATGTGCAGCAGGCTCTTGACCGCCCACGGAATCTTCTTCACCTTGGCCAGGCGGCCGCCGATCTTGTTCGTCGGCACACCCGGCGCACCCGTCGGCCCCGGCAGATCCGATGCGGACTCAATGACCTGCGCGTCAGAGTAGTCCTTGCGGATCGACTGGATGCGCGGCAGCGAGGACTCGAGAATCTCGAAGAGCTGGTCCGGGCCCTTGAGGAAGTCCTTCATCGCCTCGTTCTGGATCGCAATGGTCGAGTACTCCATGCACATGTAGTGCTTGAACGTGGACTTCGCCATGGACTTGAGCACCCCATCCGGCTCACCCTCGTGGTACAACGCGGCGACGATCAGGCGGTTGCGCAGGTGGAAGTACGCCTGCCAGTCGATCGCGTCATCCTTGTCAGCCCACGCCATGTGCCAGATGGCGGCGCCGGGCCAGGTGACCGTGGGAAAGCCTGCGCGGCCAGCGCGCAGCGAGTACTCCGTGTCATCCCACTTGATGAACAGCGGCAGCGGCAAGCCCATCTGCTCAGCCACTACGCGGGGGAACAGGCACATCCACCAGCCGTTGAACTCGACGTCGATACGCCTGTGCAGCGGCCGTGACGTCGTCTTCCTCGGGTCGAGGTCCTCTTCCTCCGTGCCGACGTACCCCAGCGGGTACTTCGCAAAGTCGTGGTCGTACACCGCGTGCTCCGCCGCACCCCACATGAAGTCCGCGCGGTTGACGCGCTCGCCGGAGGTGCGCAGCTGACTGCGGTCCTGCAGGTTGAGCATCTGACCACCGACGAGAATCGGGCTCTTCGCGTACCGCGCCGCCTGCACCGCGCGCAGGATCGAGTCCGGCTCAATCGCAATGTCGTCGTCCATGTACAGGATGAACGGCGCGTCAGTCTGGTTGAGCGCCTCATACATAATGCGCGAGTAGCCGCCCGACCCACCAAGGTTGCCCTGCGGGAAGATCTTCAACCGGCCCTGCAGGTTCTGTTCCGCTTGGGCGAAGTCCGGCTCATCCGCCGGGTGCTGGTTGCCCTGGTCCGGCATGAGCACATCCGTGATCGCACCGAGCACCAGCGGATCCTCCGCGAGCGCGTGCAGTGCATTGACGGCGTCGCGGGGGCGGTTGAACGTCGGGATGCCCACCGCCACCTTCTTCTCGGACGGGGCGATGGTGGTGCCGTCGGGAAGCGTCTGCTCCTGCGGTTCGCAAGGCGCGCACCAACCCGCGTTGCTTATCGACGCCTCCGACTCCGCATTCACGTCAAACCACAACCATCCGCCATCTTCAAAGTTGGCGAGCTTCAGCGGGATCTCAACGCGCTCGTCCTGCGCCTCAACATTCACCACCGAAATGCGCGTGCCATCGTGCTTGGAGCGGTACACGGAAATCGTCGCCGCGCCTTCCACATCCATGGCCAGGACGACCTCGCTGAGCTGCGACCAGCGGCGCCAGTAACTCGCCGGGAACGCATTGAAGTACGTCTGGAACGAGACCTCCGCCCCCTCCGGCACAGCGACCCTGCTGCGATCCGGCCAGCTCACACGCTGCGTGTTGTGATCCGACTCAATCAGGTAGAGCATCCGCACATCATGCGGCTCACCCTTCCGCGGCAACAGGATGCGCTGCAGCACATCCACAGCTTTGACGGATTTATCCTCGGGGTTTTCCACGGGACTCGCTTTCGTCTAGTTCACTAGTCGGCCTATCGACACCAGCGTAATAGTTCTGCCCGGTCGACTCCTCCCTTGGCGCGCGGTTGGCTGGGGGATTCCGTAAGGAATCTCAGCTTGAGGTGAGCTTCGCGCATAGCCGGTTCCAAGAACCCCAGGGGCGCTGCAGCGTGGACTTCCTCCGCAAAACCCCAGGGACTCCGCAATGCGGAGTGCAATCCGTCAGGCCCCGGAATACTGCTCGACCACATAAACCAAACCGCACGTTTTTGACCTGCATGTTTACTTGAGCAGTATTCCGGAAAGCAGCGAGCAGTATTCTGGCCCCACTTGGCGTCACCGGACCCCGCAAAACCCAAGGGAGTTCGCAGCGCAGACTGGTCATGAGGATCCAGCGGGGGCCGCGTAGGGGCCAGGAACGCCCCCCACCCAGTGCGGTCCACCCAAAACTGGCAAGACACCTTCCAGGAGGTGGAGCCGACCCCCGCCTAGAAATGCCGAATAGCCCCGCCGAAGCGGGGCTATTCGGTGCCAACTCTTCGTTAGCTAGAGGGGGGTTATGCAGCAAGCGCGGCGTCCGCGTACATAGCGGCGTCGAGGGTGCCGTCAGCGATTTTGGTGAGCTCCGCGATAGCGGCGCGCTCTGCGCGAACCGGGATCCACTTGGTCACCGTTGCACGGTCCATGTGCTCAGCCAGTGCCATTGCGAAGACTGCGTCGATGACGTCGGCGTCGACGGCACCGCCGAAGCGGGCGTGCAGGTCCTGGGAAATGTTCTTGATTGCGATCATGGCATCCTCCTTTCAAGTTTTTGCGATTGCCATGAAGTTGAATGTGTTCTGCCCGTGGAGGGGGACCTCCTCGGGCGAGGTTCAAAGTGAACTTCTCGTTCCCTCTGCGTTAACCTGCCGTTAACTTTAGCAGATAGTTGGTCGGAGTCAAGCTTTGGTTCATATCAACCTATTCTTACGCCGTTTACCAGCATAAAAGGCGCGACACGCCGACGCGCATTGTTGCCCCATCAACCTTGTTCACCATGGGTTAACTTTGACGCGACCCAACAATCCAGTTTGTTAACCTGGCATTCGCATTTCAGGTCCCCGGCCCGGCGCAGTTGCCGTGTTAGTCTCCTTTTGTGTCGACAACGACCAGAAACCGCCTGGCCATAGCCCTGGAAGGCCCTCGTTGGGCCGTGCTTCTGTATGCAACCATGCTGTTCGCGCTCCTCCATGCGGCCGTGACCGTCCCCTTCCAAAATCCCGGCACTGACTTCACACCGGTGTGGACTGCAGCACGCAAGTATCTTGCTGGGCAGACGGTGTTCGACTCGGACTACACGATCGACATGCCGCACTACCTGTACACGCCCGCCGGGACGGTGGTGATCGCCCCGATCGGCGTCTTCAGCGATGAGTCCACTGGCCGGTTAGTCATGCTGGCCCTTGGCGCACTGTGCATCATCGCGGCGCTGGCGTTAGCAACGTGGATGGTGGCCAAACGCCACTTCCATTACGTCTTCCCACTCATAGTCACGGTCGTGTTCTTCACCCCGGAACCGGTTCGCGCGACGTTATCCCTGACAAACATCAATGGGTTCTTGCTACTGCTCATGGTGGTGTTCGTCTGGTGCTCGTTGCGCCTGCGCGGGGCCAACTGGAAAGAGCATTTCACCCGCCCGGAAGCGTACGTGGCGGGCATCGTCGCAGGCTTGGCGATCTCTGTGAAACCGCAGTTCGGCGTGCTCATGATCATCTCGGTTCTGCTGTTCCAAGCAGCGGTGGTCGTTGTCGCCGCGGTCACCTGCGCGGTCCTGTTCGCTATTGGCTGGTTCACCATTGCACAGCCAGAGCTGTTTTTCACCAACCTGGTGCCTTATCTATCGGAGCCCCGCCCCCGCTTCAACGGCTCCGTCGCTGGCCTGGGCATCATGTTCGGCTGGCCGGAGTGGGTAGTCACGCTGCTGACACTGTTAGTTGTTGCGGCCACGCTCGCAGCCGTCGTAAAGCTCTGGCGCTGGCGAGATGTCGACGAGGTCATGTGGGCCTTCGTCACGCTTGGTGTCTGCTTCGCTGGCGGCTTCATGGCCAGCGGCTTACTGCAGACCTACTACGCGATTTGGCTATTGCCGATGGTTCTCACCGTGGTCAGACCGCAATCCCCCATGCATTGGCCGGCGATGTGGCTGCTCATGTTGGTCATCTTCGCCAATCCGACGTGGCCATTCGACAGCCTGATCCTGCACTCGCTGCCGCCGCTGATGTTTCTGGCGGTCCCCTTCGTCGTCACGGCGTGGGCTTTTGCCACGCGACCATCTGCCCCGGAGATGCTAGAGCGTCACGTTCGCTAGCGATCACGAGCCGGTCGATCTCATCGAGCACCGCGTCGACGTCGGCGGGGTTATAGCGCCGCTCGCCGCGCGCTTTCTGCAGCTCTTCAGTCGCAGCTTGCAGGGCGATGCGTTGCAAATCAGCTGCGGCTTTCCGCGCGCGAGCAAATGCTTGACGACGTTCCTTCGCCCCCTCCGGATCCACCTGCCTCCTTTCGGCGAACTCGCCCAGCCACACCTGGACCATCTCATAAGACTCCGGCGCGAGCTCCGGGCCATGCTCCTGGATTGCCCGCCGTGCAGCCAAGTAGGCGCGTTGGTTGAGTTCGGCGTTGACCCGGTCGCCCTTCGCGTCGGGACCATTCTCGAGGTCCATTTGGCGCACCAGCCACGGCAGGAGCAGACCCGGGATGACCATGGTGAAGGTCAGCACGCTTAGGGCAATGACAGAGAGCTCGTGGTGGTACTTGGTCGTGCCAGCGGGGATGGACAGCACGAGCGCCAAGGTGACCAGGCCGCGCATGCCGGCCCACGTCATGAGCAGCACTTCCTGCATGCGCAACGGTGCCACGTCAGTCCGGTTCATCCGCTTCTTGAACTGGTACAGCACCCACATGCAGGCGAAACGCACCACGAAGGCAACGATGGAGAGAACGAGTCCGATGCCGACGGCTTGCCACACCATTGTTCCAGCGTCGTCAATCGCGTCGCGCACGCTCATCCCGATGAGACCGAACGCGAGGCCGGTGAACAGCAACTCGATGGTCTCCCAGAAGGCGTTGCCGGAGAGGCGATCCTCGGCGGTGAACGACGCACGCGAGCTCATTTCCACTGCCGCGATCACGATGGCGATGACACCCGATGCCTGAATTTCTTCCGCCGCGATGAAGATCGCGAACGGCAAGACCCAGGTAAACGCCCTTCGTATCAAGGAGTCGTGGACGGTGTTGACGAACAGCGCCGCCAAACGGCCGGCGATCAGGCCAACGACCACAGCCACGACAGCAGAGTAGAGGAACTTGAGCGCGCCCTCACTGAAATCCACGTCCCCACCAGCGACGAGCGCGGTGAGCGCGACATTGAACGCGACGATGGAGGCAGCGTCATTGAACAGGCCCTCAGTTTCCAACGTGCCGGTGATGCGTTTGGGGATGCCCGCCGAACCCGCCACCGCGTCGACAGCCACCGGGTCCGGCGGGGCGATCGCCGCAGCCAGCACCATTGCCGCAGCGAGGCCGATGCCCGGCATGAGCCACATCGCCGTGGCCGTCAATGCCGCGATGGTGAGAAAGACCAACATCACCGACATCACAAGCACCACATGCACTTGTGCGCGGATCATGCCCCAGCTCGTCCGGCGAGCAAGCGACCAGAGCAGCGGTGGAATGAAGATCGGCAGAATGAGGTGCGTGTCCAAGCTGATCGTCTCAATGCCGGGAATGAACAGCAACGGAGCGACCACGACGGTCAGCAACGCAGACCACGGAAGGCCGGTGCGTTCACCGATCGCGGCGACGAGGGCGGTGGCGAGAAGGAGGCCGATGATTGCGAGGAGGATGGTCACGCGATCATGGTAGCGGAGGGAGTGGACACTTCAGGTTCCCGCTGGTCACAGAACCCACTTGGCATTCTGAAACGGTTTCACTTTGCATTGCGAAATTTTGGACAGTCACACCTCGTCGAAGAACTCGACGGTTGTTCCGCCGATGACCTTCGACGGCACACCGATCTTCCCCTGCTCAACAATTTCTTTGTACCCCGCCAGCGAGTCGCGGTATTCGAGGAAGGTCTTGAGATTGCGGATGTCAGTGATGTCGAGAAGCACGGCGTCGCCGAACCGATCGTGGTCAGACTTGAACTGTTCGATGACGCCTGCACAGTGGGGGCACTGGTGGTGGACGAAAATCTCCTCGGTATGTGGTTGCATGCGCCCGACGATAGTCCTCGGAGTTGTCGAAAACGCGAGAACAACTTCGATTGCAACCAGAGAGCTCTAAGCCTCCCAGGAAGCACCGCAAGTAGGCTCGCACAAACTTCCCCCACAAAGATCGGAAAAGTAGTAGAAATAGTAAAGATAGTAAGGAGTTGTAAAAAGAGGCCATGACAACCGCTGAACCCCGCCCCCGTAATCCATTCACCGCAACGGTAGGCAAGACCCCTCCAGTTCTTGCAGGCCGTGAAGGCTACTTGCGCGATTTCGACGCGGCACTCTACGACGGCCCAGGAAGCCATGAACGCATTTCGATTGTTACCGGGCCAAGAGGCATAGGCAAGACGGTTCTTCTGAACGAGTTCGAAAACATCGCAAAATCGCATGCCTGGCATGTCATTTCGGAAACGACGACGAAGGGCTTCAACGAGCGCATCAGGGATAAAGCGTTCCGTCTATTAGAAGACATCTCGAACGCACCACAGCGACAGATAAGCGGTATCACTGGCCCCTTCAACCTCGGCATGACCACGGAATCTGTGGACGCATTTTCTCCCGAGCCGACCCTCCGTTCCGTGTTGGAGGAGTTGCTCGACCAACAACGGGAGATAGACATGCGGCTAGGTCAAGTACCGGTAGGTGTGTTGATCACGCTGGACGAGTTGCACTACGCCCATATGGACGAGGTAATCGAGTTCGGGACGACGATTCAGCACCTCGTCCGGGAGGACCGAGAGATCGCAGTGGCGATGGCTGGTATCCCTGGCGCAGTAAAACCCCTTCTGGCAGCTGACGAGGGACGTAATCCAGTCACGTTCCTGCGCCGCGCCAATCGGATCGAGACGGGTATGGTCGCACTCTCCGACGTTCAGGTAGCACTCCAGAGAACATCTGCAATCGCCGGAGTTGATTGGACTCAGGAAGCAGTTGAGACTGCCGCGAGCGCAACTGGCGGCTACCCATTCATGATTCAACTCGTCGGGCAGCACGCGTTCCGGAACCAAACCGGAAACATGATAGATGAAACAGCTGTCAATCGAGGCATCGCTGACGCGCGACGAAAACTGGGACAACTGGTTCACGAGCCGTCTCTTGCTGATCTCTCGGAGGTGGATCGCACTTTCCTTACCGCTATGTCCGTCGATGACAACCCCTCCCGGATGTCCGACATCGCAGCAAGAATGGGTGTCGACGCACAGTATGCCGGAAACTACCGCAAACGACTTATCGATGCGGAGATGATTCGGGCAACATCACACGGGTTCGTCGACTACGAGCTGCCCTACATGCGTGAATATCTTCGCTCCCACCAAGCATCCGAAGCACTGGAACAGTTTGCGATCTGGCCCGAGTAACCGAACCACTACTGTCTGAGAGTTCCCAAGTTCGGCGCTGGGTCGGCCGAATTGCTGACGGCCGCTAGTGCCCGCGCGGCTGGTCGATCGCCTTGCCGTCCTCGAAGTAGGGGCGGACGTGGTTGTCAAAGACGGACAGGGCCGCTCCGATCGCCATGTGCATGTCCAGGTACTGGTAGGTGCCTAGGCGTCCGCCGAAGAGGACCTTGTTGTCGCGGGATTCGGCGGCGGCGAGACGTCGAGTGAAGCTGAACCTCACTTCGGATTGCTTAACCTCTACCTCGAGCCTCGATGCCCTCGAAACTTCACGGGTTGCCCGAATCTGCTGCACATTATCTTGAGCGCGAAAGCGAACACGCTGGCGGCACCTTTTGCGGCCCCGACTTCCTTGCAAAGTAGGCTCGCAGGTATGACCCCCACCCCCATCAAGGATTTCCAGGACACACTGTGGAAAGCTGCCGACAAACTGCGCGGCTCCATGGACGCCTCTCAGTACAAGGACATCGTTCTTGGCCTCGTTTTCCTCAAGTACGTCACCGATGCCTTCGATGCGCGTCGCCAGGAGCTTCGAGCCGAACTCGAAGAGGAAGGCGCTACCGAGGAGGAGACCCTCGAGGAGCTGGAGGACCGTGACGCCTATTTGGAAAAGAACGTGTTCTGGGTCGCACCAAAAGCCCGCTGGGATTATCTGCAGCGCCACTCCAAAGGCAAGACCAGCGATGCTGGCGGCGAGTTCAAGGCGATCGGCAAGCTTATCGACGAAGCCGCAGAAACCCTCATGGCCGACAACCCCTCCCTTGAGGGCACGCTGCCGCACAACTACAATAGCGAAAGTGTGGACCAGCGTCGCCTCGGCGAGCTCGTCGACCTCTTCAGTACCACCCGCTTCACCGCCGAAGGCCCGGAGCGTGCTCGCGACCTCCTCGGCGAAGTGTACGAGTACTTCCTTGCCCGTTTTGCCTCCGCTGAAGGCAAGCGCGGTGGAGAGTTCTACACCCCGCGCCCGGTGGTTCGCACGCTCGTGGAAATCCTCGAACCGACCGAGGGTCGCGTCTACGACCCCTGCTGTGGTTCCGGCGGCATGTTCGTCCAGGCGGAGAAATTCCTAGAAGCGCATGACAGGGACCCGTCGGCAATCGCGATCTATGGCCAGGAGCTCAACGAGCGCACGTGGCGCATGGCACGCATGAACCTCGCCATCCACGCGCTGAGCGCCAAAGGTCTCGGCGAGCGCTGGGGCGACACCTTCGCCCGCGACATCCACCCCGGCGTGGAGATGGATTACGTGCTAGCCAACCCGCCGTTCAACATCAAGGACTGGGTCCGCAACACCGACGACACGCGCTGGATGTACGGTGTGCCGCCAGAAAAGAACGCGAACTTCGGCTGGATGCAGCACATCATCTCCAAACTCAGCCCCCAGGGCGAAGCGGGCGTGGTGATGGCCAACGGCACCATGACCTCGAACACCTCGGGTGAGGGCGAGATCCGCAAGAACATGCTCGAAGACGACATTGTCTCCTGCGTGATCACCCTGCCCGCTCAGCTTTTCCGGGCTACAGGCATTCCGGTATGCGTCTGGTTCTTTGCGGGTTAAACGACAAAAGGGGATGCGGACGGAATCTTGGAGGATTCCATCATGAACCGCTCATACACCAAGGAGCAGCGACGCAGAGCTCTGCAGGTTTACAAGCGCACTCAATCGGTGACCAAGACCGTCCGTGAACTTGGTTATCCAGGGCGATGGACGCTGTACAAATGGTTGCGTGAACCCGCCAAACCTGGTCGACCCCGCAAACAGTCAAAAACATTGACCCGCTACCCGTTTGAGGTCAAGCTTCGTGCTGTTGAGCTCTTCAACGCTGGTTGGAGGCCAGCTGACATCGCTGTGGAATGCGAGCTGCGCTCAAAGATGAGTGTCTATTCTTGGGCACAACGCCACCGTGAAGAGGGAAAATGGGGTTTGATGTCGAAAAGAGAACGCAAAGAGCACACTCGCATGCCCACCCGAGCAGCATTCGAGAAATCATTAGCCGATGATCCTGCAGAACTGAAAAAGCAAATGGCTCAACTGCTCGTTGACAAGGCTGTTTTGGAAAAGGAGCTGGAACTTGTAAAAAAAGACGTCAGCGTCATCCCGGGTCAGCTCAGCAATAAGCACAAGGCTGAAGTGGTTGACGCGTTACGCGGCGAGTTTCCGTTATCTATGCTGCTTGCTGCTATTGATCTTGCGGCATCAAGCTTCTACTACCAACTCCAACAGCGATTTGCTCCGGATAAGCACGCGCGTATCCGCGAATTGCTTCATGAGATTAGTTCTGAGTCGAATAACACCTACGGCTATCGCCGACTTTGGTGGGAACTGCGCCATCGCGGGATCGTTATCAGTGAGAAGGTCGTCCGCCGTCTCATGCACGAAGAGGGAATTCGTCCCTGGTTCCCGAAACGAAAGTGGCGTTACTCCAGCTATCAAGGGGAAATTTCTCCCGCACCACCTAACCTGGTGAACCGCAATTTTCATGCTGAGCATCCAAATCGGTTGTGGCTGACTGACATCAGTGTTTTCGCTACTAACCAAGGTCGCGTGTACCTGTCTGCCATCATCGACTGTTTTGACGGGAAGGTCGTGGCAGCAAAAACAAGTGTTCATCCCACCATGGAGTTAGCAGAAGAAACTTTGTACGCAGCAATCGCAACCGAAAAGCCGGCAATGGATGGCTCCTTGGTGATTCACTCAGACCGCGGAGCACATTATCGAGGCAGCAGCTGGCGAAGTATGACCGAGAAGTTCGGAATACTTCGCTCGATGTCGAAGAAAGGTTGTAGCCCCGACAATGCAGCATGCGAGGGGTTCTTCGGCCGAATGAAAAACGAAATGTACTACGGCAGAACCTGGCAGAACCCCCAAGAGCTCAAAGAAGCAATCGCGACATACATTGAGTTCTACAACGATCACCGAATCAAGATCAGCCTCGATGGTTTGAGCATTGCCGAATACCGAAAAGTCAATGTAGCGTGAGATTGAAACTGTCCAAAAAACGTCCGCATCCTCAAAAGTGTGTCCGGAATCGCCGGTTTCCGGGGCTTAACCACGAGGTTTCAGGAAAATATATGCTTCTGGGGCATATATCTGGCTTCCTGACGGCAAATCCACGGAGGGGCTAGCGCTGTGTGCTATGTACGCCGTGGTGTGGTGGCGCAATGCCAAAGAACCAACCACGCTGCTACTGCGGCGGCGAGATGAAACGCAACGGCACCACCAGCAAAGGCACCACCAGATGGCGGTGCAAACAATGCGGCGCATCCAGCGTGAAGCACCGCGGCGACATCACCAATGCAGCGGTGTTTACCGCCTTCATTGATCATCTCACCACCGGCACCAGTCTCGATGCTGTTGCCCACCGCGTGGGATGTTCGCCCCGTACGCTGCAACGCCGGTTCGAACCGTTCTGGCTCATTGATGTGCCCGACCCCACCAATGCACATTGTGGAAGAGTTTACGACCAGGTGTTTTTAGACGGCACCTACACCGCCGGCGGCTGTTTGATCGTCGCTGCCACCATCGATCACGTCATTGCCTGGCACTGGTGCAAACACGAAACCACCCGCGACTACCAGCGACTGCTCGAACGCATCGAAGCGCCACTGATCGCTGTGATCGACGGCGGCCAAGGAGCCTTTAGCGCGATTAGAAAGTGCTGGCCGACCACGAAAATTCAACGCTGCCTCGTCCACGCCCAACGCGTCGTGCGACGCTACACCACCTCACGCCCGCGCACAGATGCTGGGCGCACCATCTACCAACTTGCGCTGAAACTGACTCGGATCACCACCTTGGATGGAGCAGCAAAATGGGGCGCGCAACTGCACGAATTCTCTACGATCTACCAAGCCTGGATGGACGAGAAAACCACGGTCAAAGACCCCAAAACCGGTACGTGGACTCGCGTGTGGACACACCACAACGTGCGCAAGGCCTACAACAGTCTCAACCACCTCTGGCGGTCCGACCTGCTGTTTGTCTACCTCAAGCCCCCAGAAACAGTCCTTGATCCTGACCGGATCAAATCCACCACAAACAGTCTGGAAGGCGGTATCAACGCCCAGCTCAAACTGCTCGCCAGGACACACCGCGGCAGATCAGGTGAACGACAACGCCGAATGCTGGATTGGTGGCTCTACCTGAAAACGGAACTGCCTGGCGATCCCGTACGAATCGCCAGGCAGTCCAACTGGGGCCAGGACCAACTCGCCAAAGTAACAACCCTGGCCCACAACGAGAACCAAGCCGACCACCAAACAGGACGACCAGCCCTCTACGACAACGCTATCGACACCAACTACAACCACTCAATCGGCATCCAAAAAGGCCAGATCTAACCCCCACGACACGCCGAGCCAGACACACATTTTGTCGTTTAACCCTTCTTTGCCAAGGACAAGAGCGCAGGGGTGAAGGGCTCCACCGATCGTCGCAGCCAGTTCTTGCTTATCGACGCCCGCTCGCTCGGCCACATGGTCGACCGCAAAGAGCGAACGTTCTCCGACGAGGATATCCAGAAAATCGCGAACACGTTCCGCACCTGGAGGGGACGTTCGTCAGCCGAAGGCAAATACGAAGACGTCCCCGGGTTCTGCAAGTCGGTTTCGCTTGAAGAGATCCGCGAGGCGAACTATGCGCTTACCCCGGGCCGTTACGTCGGCTTCGCCGAGACCGAGGAGGACGACGAGCCGATCGACGAGAAGATCGCGCGGCTCACTGCTGAACTCACTGCAGCGCTGGATGAGTCGGCCCGCCTCGATGCCGTCGTCCGCGAGCAGCTGGGGAGGTTGGGGTGATGAAAATACTAACAATTGGGAACGCGTTTGAAGTCAATCCGCGTGTATCGATTAAACGGGGCACCGAAGTTCCGTTTATCTCTATGGATCGCCTCAAACCGGGACATCGAGATGTGACAGCTACAGAAACACGAGCGTTCTCAAGCGGTTCGAAGTTCGAAGCCGGGGACACGCTCATGGCACGAATTACCCCTTGCCTGGAGAACAGAAAAATCGCTCGATATCTCCCAGAAAATGCAGCTGAGAAGGCCGCGGGCTCGACAGAATTCATTGTCTTGCGAGGTAAGCCCGGAGTGACCATCACAGATTTCGCGTATTACTTCGCGACGACCCCGGATATCCATGACCTTTCCGTGTCGTTGATGACCGGAACGTCTGGACGCCAGCGTGTAGATATCGATGCTTTATGCGCTACGCAGGTCACGATCCCTGATCTCAGGACTCAACACTCCATTGTCTCCATTCTAGGATCCCTCGACGACAAGATAGCGGCGAATACCAGGGTAATTAACTCCTCTATCACCTTGGCCGAAAGCCTTGTGGACAGAGGAATCCGGTCGACCAGAGTCCGACTAGGTGACGTAGCACGGATAACCATGGGTACGTCTCCGAAAGGCGAGTATCTCAAAGAAGAAGTCGGTGGTCTGCCTTTTTATCAAGGTGTGCGAGACTTTGATGATCTAACACCTCAGAAACGAGTTTTCACCGAGAACCCAGTACGAGAAGCGGAAGCGGGAGACATCTTATTCGCGGTTCGTGCACCTGTAGGAGAGGTGAACATCGCTTCCGAACCCACCGCAATCGGGCGCGGCTTGGCGGCAATACGTGGCCTAAATAACCACGTCGCACTATTTTATCTACTCAGATCCCACCCTAAGATCTGGAACACTCACCAAGACAATGGGACTGTCTTCGCTTCAATCAACAAGACTGACCTTTCTAATGCGCTCATCCCAGAAATCGAGATGGACCAATCCCAGTATGATCTTCTTGCCAAGTTGCACAACCAGTCTCTGGTTCTTACAAGCCAAAACTTTATCCTCGCTAAAACCCGCGATGAGCTGCTTCCACTGCTCATGAGTGGAAAGATCACTGTGAGGGAAGCGAAACAGGAAACCGCCGCTGCTGGCGTGAATATTGCAGGTGAGGAGCACGAGGCATAGCACCATGGTCTACAGCGAGGCAGCATTCGAATTCGACGCGCTCGACTTGCTTGGCGAGCTCGAGTGGAAGCCAGTCAACGGCAAAGAACTCGCTCCCGGCAGCGGTGAGCGTGAAAATTGGCGTGACATCGTGCTTCGCGGTCGTCTCCTCAACGCTCTGCGCAACCTCAACCCCGACGTACCGGACGAGTATTTGCAGCAGGCGATGGCTGAAATGGTTACTGCGCAATCGCAAAGCGCTATCGCTGAGAACCGCCGTCTGCACGAGATCTTGGTCGAGGGGTACCGCGGCATCGAGTACTACGACCCCAACGGGAAGCGCCAGAACCCGACCATCACCTTCTTCTCCCGCGACCCGTCAAAGAACGACTACATCGTGGCGAACCAGATCACCATCCGGAATCTGGATAAGGAGAGACGGTTTGACGTTGTGCTGTATGTCAACGGGATGCCGCTAGCGATCATCGAATTGAAGCAATCCGGTTCCACGGCCACCGTCGAGAACGCGTTCAACCAGCTGCGCACCTACGTTGAAGAGCTCCCGATGGCGTTCCGCTTCGCCAACATTGTGGTCGCATCCGACGGCATTGATGCCATCTACGGCACGCCATTCACCCCGCGCGAGCACATGAGCACATGGCGTGTCGACGACGACGGGGAACCATTTGAACAAGGCCCCCTCGTCGTCGTTGACGGCGAGCAGATGACCGAATTCGACATGCTCATGTGGGGCCTGTTCAACGTAGAGCGTTTCGGCCAGATCTTCGTGGATTTCACGGCGTTCGATGAAATCGACGGGGAACTGCGTATGCGTGTGGCTAAACCACACCAATACTTCGCCGTGACCAAGGCTGCTGGCAGAACCATCCAGGCTGCCCGCAGCGATAAAAAGGCGGGCGTAGTGTGGCACACCACGGGTTCAGGCAAGTCCATGGAAATGGAGATGTACACCGCGAAGATCATGCGCGATGCACGCCTGGATTCGCCGACCGTTGTTGTGCTGAATGACCGCAACGAGCTGGACAAGCAGCTCTTTGACACGTTCTCGATCTCTACCCTGCTGCCCGAGGACCCTATTCACATCTCCAGCAGAGAAGACCTGCGCGAGCAGCTGAGTCAGCGCCAATCCGGCGGAATCTACTTCGCCACATTGCAGAAGTTCGGACTCCAGGGCGCGAAGGAGGAACGCGAGCTGGAACACCCTGTGCTCTCAGAACGCCACAACATCGTGGTGATCTCGGACGAGGCGCACCGCTCCCACTACGGGTTCGGTGACACGAACGCGGACGGCTATGCGCACCACCTCCGCACCGCGCTGCCGAACGCCACCATGATCGCGTTCACCGGTACCCCGATTGATGAGTGGGACCGAAACACCCGCGACGTCTTCGGCGGAGAGATCGACGTGTACGACATGAACCGCGCTGTCGCGGACGGTGCCGTGGTTCCGGTCTACTTCGAGCCGCGGTTGATCCCGCTCGAACGCATCCAAGGGGTCACAGATGACGACATCGACGAAGCGGCTGCGGAGATTCTCGCGGACATCGACGACGATGATCGAGAGAAAGCGCAGCGCTCCGTCGCGGTGCTGAATACTGTCTACGGTTCTGACCAGCGTCTAAGCACTCTTGCGCAGGATTTCGTGCGCCACTGGGAGGACCGCCGAGAGAACATGCGTCAATTCATCGGCGGGCCCGGTAAGGCAATGATCGTGGTGCAAACCCGAGATATCGCGGCCAACCTGTACGAGCGAATTATCGAGCTGCGCCCAGCCTGGCACGACGATGACGACCTCAAGGGCAAGCTCAAGGTCATTTACTCTGGTGCCGCCTCGGACCCATCACACCTACAAAAGCACATCCGCAATCAGAGCCGTATGGATGCGGTCAAGGACCGAATGAAAGATGCCGACGACGAACTCGAGATCGTGATCGTCCAAGGGATGATGCTCACTGGCTTCGATGCTCCCCCTCTGCACACGCTCTACCTGGACCGCCCTCTCAAGAGTGCGTTGTTGATGCAGACGCTTGCCCGCGTGAATCGCAAGTTCAGACAGAAAGAAAGCGGCTTGCTCGTCGCCTATGCGCCGCTCGTCGACAATCTCCAGGCAGCCATTGCCGAATTCACTAAGAGCTCGTCCGAAGAGGATGAAAAGGTGATCGGTCAGGACATTGAGGAAGCTGTGTCGATCGTTCGCAGCTTCGTCGACAAGCTGAACGCTCTCGCTGGCAAAGAATGGCGCGAGCTCGAAGCCGCTGGCCAGCAGCGCAAAGCCCGCCTGCAGTTGTTGGCAAAGCTGCGCAACCCGCAGACGGTGGATGAGAACGGGCGCTACCCGTTAGCCAAAGAGTTCAACGCGACTGCGGGCAAGCTTGCCAGGGCATGGGCGCTGGCATCAGGTAGCCCGTCCGCCACTGACGTGCGCAGTGACGTCCGCTTCTACTCAGACGTGCGCAACCAGCTGATCAAGATGGAGGCAGCAGATCGTCGTGCAAATGGGGAGCCGCTGAGCGACGAGATCCTCACTCTACTGAGTCAACTCGTTGTCGATTCCACCGCATCGTCGGAGGTCATCGACGTTTACGGTGAGATCGGCCGAAAGCTACCCAACTTGCAGGACCTGAACATCGAGGCGCTCAATCTCAAGTCCAGGGACGAATCTGAGACTGCATTGCTTATCGATGCCCTCCGGCGCGCCCTCCTCCAAGAATCCCGCAACGCCACCGGCAACAACGAGGCGAGAGCAAAGCAGTTCTCCGAGCGCATCCGCGAGCTGATGAACCGCTACACCAACCAGCAACTCACCTCGGCAGAAGTGATCGCCGAACTTATCGAGCTGTCCAAGGAGATCGTCGCAGAGAGCAATCGCGGTGAACAATTCAGCCCTCCGCTGAGTAATGACGAGCTCGCGTTCTACGACGTGATGGCCACCGACGGATCTACCGGCGAAGTACTCGAAGACGACGTTCTAGCGCAGATCGCCCGTGATCTAGTGTCTACGCTTCGGCGCGACGCTAAGACGGACTGGACGGTACGCGACGACGTCCGCGCGAAGTTGCGCCGCTCCATCAAAACCCTCTTGCGCAAGCACAAGTACCCGCCGGAACAGCGCAACGAAGCCGTCGTGCTCGTGCTCGAGCAAATGGAGCGTTTCGCACCACGGTGGTCGGAGGCGGCGTGATGACAACAATGCTGCTCAAATATCGCGAAGTCGATTTCGAACGCCCTCACCATTTCGACGATAGCAATTGGGATGCACTGCTTTTGGAGCAGCAACGGTTCGATAGGGCCGTTCTAGCGGAGGATTTAGGTGATGTGGTCGGATCCTTAAAGACGATTATTGAAAGCATCTCGAAAACCGTTCTGGAACTAGGAGGGGAATCTCCGAACAACAAAACGAAATTTCCTGTCGTTTTTCAATCAGCCCACGCCAAACTGCTCGATCAATCGATTGAAGGGCACAACCTTGAGGGCCCCTCTAGAAATGTCCTTGAGCAGACAAGGAAGATGATTCTTTCCCTAGACGAGATACGAAACCAATCGGGCTCTGGGCACGGCCGAACTTTCTCGCCCGACATTAAGCCCGACACAGTTGAGGTTCTTTCCGCAATTGCCTTTTCGTGGATCCACTGGGCGCTTCCGCGTATCGACAATTTCGCAGAAGGTCGGCCTGATGTTCTAATCAGGGATTTGATAGTAATAAACAACACTTTCACACGTGGGCGGCTGGTGAATCGGCTGTTGGACGCTAACCTCGAAAAGCTCGAGCCAAAGCAGCAGAGAGAGATTGGACTCGCAGTTGCAAGACGCGGCATGCAGGGAACATTCGTCGTTTGGGAAGATGGAGTCGAAGATTGTGCGAGATCCGACTCAATCAAGGATTGGCCCGTCGGTTATCGCGAAGGTGTCTTTCAAGGTCTCTACATCGACAAAATCGGCAATTTCCATGCGAATTCATCTTCGATTCTGATCAGCCTGCGGGTCATCGATCCCATCCCAGACATTGAGGACCTCGTGAAAGAAACAAATGAAGTGTGCAAAGCATCAGTACCCCTTCACCCCGAACGGGCATGGGACGACCTAGTCACGAAACAACGTCTGGATGCAGCCTTCCAACAGCAGATTGGACATCGAAGCGCTGAGGACGCTGAACAGCTGTGGCAACTCAAGGCCACACTAGGGTTACCTCCCTTCTAAGGAGAGGTGCGCCGCGCGCACCTCTCCTACGGACCCAGAGCCCCGATTGGAATCACTGCGACACCGTCGTTCCGGCGGAGTGCGGGTCCTCCCGAGGTGATCACCACCAAGGCTGGGTCGTCATCAAGGTGCCCTGCGAACCGCTTGAGTGTGTCGGCCGCATGCTCGATCACCTCTGGGGTGTAGCCCAGTTTCACTTCGACTAGCACGTCCCGGCCGCCGACGTTCGCGACCGCGTCGACCTCCAGCTTCGTGTTAAGCCGGGCGTGGTAAACCGTTCTGCCCGTGAGCGCACGTAGTTCGTGCACAACGAGGGACTCAAAAAGTTGGCCGAAGTAAGCCGGATCCCGAAGTAGATGCTCCGGCCCTCGATCCAGCGCTGCCATAGCAAAAGAAGGGTCTGCGAGATGGCGCTTCGGCGCTTTCCTCAACGTCGCTTTGGAGCGCAGGTGCGTGAACCAAGCAGGCTGATCCACAGAGACAAAGATGTTCGCAAGGGCATCGAGATAGTCCCGTGTTGTTTCCCGTGAGGTATCAGAATCTGTGGCGATGGTTTGTAGCTCCAGCTCGGTGCCCACACCACGAGCTAACGAACGGATCATTCGTAGCACTCGCTCTGAATCACGATTCACACCGCCAACTGTGCGGATGTCCACGTTTGCAACGGTTTGCACGTAGTCCCGGACGTTCTCCAAGGCATCTTCAGTCGGTAGACCAACGTTGTAAGGAAGGCCGCCCCGGCACGCACGTTCCGCCAATTGCGGCAGTGTCAAGGCCGGTGTCGAAAACGGCAACGGGTCACCTGCAACCGCCGTAGCGAGTGAAACCGACCCATCCGATTCCCCGGTTTCAAAAAGCGTCATAGTCGACATCGTCATTCGGGCGAACCGGCCCGCACCCGAGTGGCTCGTCGCATCCGCCCCGGGGGCCGTGGAACCGGTGAGGATGAACTGCCCTTTCGCCTGTCGCTCATCAATAACGTGCCGCGCAAAATCCCACAGTCTCGGCTGCAACTGCCATTCGTCGATGAGTCGCGGTGTGGCGCCTTCAAACAGCAGCAGCGGATCGTTATCCATAGCGAGGGTGACGCCCGGATCCGTTTCAACGTTGAGAAAACTCGCGGCTTGTTGTTTCGCGGTCTCCGTCTTCCCGCAGCCTTTCGGCCCCTGGATGAGCACGCCACCCTGCCTGCGGAGCGATCGCTCCAATTCAGCATCCGCCAGTCGTGGAATATACCCGTTCACCATACGGCAGTATAGTACCAGCTAAAGGAGCTTCCTTGACGTTTTGAAAGCGATCTGCTTGGCATTCTGAAAACAGATTGCTTGGCGTTTTGAAAGCGATCTGCTTGGCGTTCTGAAAGCGTTCTGCTTGGCATTTTGAGAACGGGGTGGGCCGGGAGCTCGTCGATAAGCAAAAGCCCCTTACTTCGGCTCCCACAAGCTGCTCGGGCCGATGAGAGCCTTGCGGTTGCGCGCGAGAATGAGGCGGTCCAAGTCAGCGAGCACCGCGTCGACATCGGACGGGTTGTACCGGCGCTCGCGCCGCGCCCGCTGCAGCTCGCAGCCGGCGGCACGCAACGCCACATCTTGCATCTGCACCGCACCAGCGCGGGCGCGCAGAAACGCCTCCTTGCGTTCCTCGGAGCCTTCCGGATCCTGCAAGCGCTTCTCCGCAATCGAGTCCAGCCACTCCTGCACCATCTTGTACGCCTCAGGCTGGTACTCCTCAGCGTGCTCGCGCACCGCCTTACGCGCAGCCGCGTACGCCCGTTGGTTCAGCTCCTCAAGCGCCTTGTCGGCGCCAGGCCCGCTTTGCAGGTCAAGCTCGTCCACGAGCCAAGGGAGCAACAACCCCAGCACCACCATCGTGCAAGTGAGCACAGTCAGCGCGATGACCGACAGTTCCTGATGGTAGCTCGTCGCCGACGCCGGGATTGCCAGCACCAGCGCCGGCGTGACCAGCCCGCGCATGCCTGCCCACGCCATGAGCAGGACCTCCTGCAGCCGCAGCGGAGAGACGTTCGTTCGGTGCTTTTTCTCGTTGAGTTTGTACAGCACCCACATCCACACGAAGCGCACCGCAAACGCGACGACGGACAGGACAACGCCCACCTGTACCGCCTGCCAGATGTGCGTGCCCGCGGTGTCCAGCGCGTCACGCACGCTCATGCCGATCAGGCCGAACGCCACGCCGGTAAACAGTAGCTCCACCGTCTCCTAGAAGGAGTGGCCGGTCAGTCGGTCTTCTGCGGTCATGGCGGAACGCGAGGACATCTCCACCACGGCGATGACGATTGCGATGACGCCGGGGGCTTCGATGGCCTCGCAGCCTGCGTAGATGGCGAACGGGAGCACCCAGGTAAACGCCGTGCGGATCACGGAATCAGGCACAGAGTTGGCGACGACAGCGGCCAGCCTGCCCACAACCAGGCCGATCAGCACCGCGGCGATGGCGGCGTAGAGGAACTGCAACACCCTTGCCAGAGTCGACCTCGCCGTGCGCGACCGCGGCTGCCATCGCGACGTTGAAGGTCACGATGGAGGCGGCGTCGTTGAACACCCCCTCCGTCTGCAGCGTGCCGGTGATGCGCTTTGGGATACCGGCCGGGCCCGCCACCGCATCCACGGCCACCGGGTCCGGCGGGGCAATCGCGGCGGCGAGCACCATCGCGGTGGCCAGGCTCAGCCCCGGCAGCATCCACATCGCTGCAGCGGTCAGCGCGGCGATGGTGAGGAACACCAGGATGATCGACATGGTCAGCACCACGTTGAGCTGGGAGCCGATCTGCCCCCAGCTCGTGCACCGGGCCAGCGGCCACAGCAGCGGCGGCAGGAAAATCGGCAAGATCAAGTGCGGATCGATGGACACCGTGTCGATGCCGGGGATGAAGATCACCGGCGCGACCACCACGGTCAGACGCGCCGGCCACGGCAGGCCGGTGCGCTCACCGATCGCGGCGACGAGGACGGTGGCGAGCAGTAGTCCGATGATTGCGATAAAGGTTCCCACGGAGGGGCATCCTACGACGCTCGAGCAAAGCCGGTAGCTAGATGGGCATACCTCTCTAAAATTTGCTGCCGTCGCCTGTCCCGCGCTTGCGAACAGGTTCCAATTCAAGGTGCTGAAGTTGTAATGAAGCTGCGAGATTGGCCAGACTGTCGTCAGTGAGCAGATCGGGCTGGCGAACAAGCAATCCGGTGAGCTGCTCCATTTCGTGTTCCGGGATAGATGCAAGCTGCGCGCGGACCTCGTCCAGATCTGTAGCCCCCACGATTTCCGCACCGGTAACCAAACGCATCTGTTCTTCTGCGAAGGCTCGCGCAGCCGCCGCGGCAATCATTCGAGCCTGCGCTTCCGCACTCGACATCTTCGCTCGTGAAGTCCCCTCGTCCTTCTGAGCGAGATCGGAGGACTGGGCTTCTTCCACACGATCTTGATTCTCGCTCGTGGTAGGCCTACTTCGCGCACGAAGAGATCGCCTCTTGACGCGCCGGAACGACCCTGCCCCCTTGTCCCACCACGCTTTGACGCGGGGGGCCGCTAATTCAGCGCCCTTTACTACAAGAGCAGCCAGAGCCCAGGCGATAGCCTCCCTCATCTCATCATCGAGGAGTTCCTCCCGCCTGGCGTCACTAGTGACGTATACGGTTTCATGGATAACTTCCGGTTTGAGCTCTGACTCTTCCATTGGCACGAACCGGGCATTGCCCTTGAGCTTTCCGTCGGCATCAAAAAGAGTTTGGTGCCAACCTCCCTCCTTTTTGTTGCCCGGGTGAAGCTCAGGATCGTCCCATTCGTAGTAACCGGGTTGTCTCGGCAAAATATCCCCCTAGTGCCCGCGCGGCTGGTCGATCGCCTTCCCGTTCTCGAAGTACGGGCGAACGTGGTTGTCAAAGACGGACAGGGCCGCTCCGATCGCCATGTGCATGTCCAGGTACTGGTAGGTGCCTAGGCGGCCACCGAAGAGGACCTTGTTGTCGCGGGATTCGGCGGCAGCGAGACGTCGATAAGCTTCGAGCTTGGCGCGGTCATCGGGCGTGTTGATCGGGTAGTACACCTCGTCGTCGTCCTCTGCGAAGCGGGAGTACTCCTTCACAATCACCGTCCGGTCCTCCGGGTAGGAGGACCGCTCCGGGTGGAAGTGGCGGAACTCGTGGATGCGGGTGTAGGGGACATCGGCGTCGTTGTAGTTCATCACCGGGGTGCCCTGGAAGTCGCCCGTTTCCAGCACTTCCTGCTCGAAGTCGAGGGTGCGCCAGCCGAGACGGCCTTCGGCGTAGTCGAAGTAGCGGTCCAGCGGGCCGGTGTAGACAACCGGGGCATCCGGCGATTCAGCGCGGACTTTCTCGCGGACATCGAACCAGTCGGTGTTCAACTGCACATCGATGAGTTCGGACGACGCCATGTTTTCGAGCCAGGCGGCGTAGCCGTCGACAGGCAGGCCCTCGTACTTGTCGTTGAAGTAGCGGTTGTTGAAGGTGTAGCGCACGGGTAGGCGGGAGATGATCTCCGGCGGCAAATCGGTGGGGTCGGTTTGCCACTGTTTGGCGGTGTAGTGCTTGACAAAGGCGTCGTAAAGCGGCTTGCCGATGAGCGCAATACCGCGCTCCTCCAGATTCGTGGCAGCGGCGGGGTCGAAGCCTTCGCGCTGTTCCTCAATGAGCTCGCGCGCCTCATCCGGCGAGTAGTAGCGCCCGAAGAACTGATTGATCAGGCCCAGGCCCATGGGGAACTGGTACGCGGTTCCGTCGTGCATGGCGAAGACGCGGTGCTGGTAGTCCGTGAAGTCCGTGAAACGGTTGACGTACTCCCACACGCGGTCGTTCGAGGTGTGGAACAAGTGGGCACCGTATTTGTGCACCTCAATGCCGGTTTCCGGTTCCGGCTCGCTGTAGGCGTTGCCGCCGATATGTTCACGTTTTTCGACGACTAACACACGCTTTCCCAGCTCAGACGCTGCCTGTTCGGCGATAGTGAGGCCGAAGAATCCGGATCCGACGACGATGAGGTCATAAGTCATGCGTTCCAGCGTAGTGGGGCCGGAGCGCCACGGCAGGGACAGACGCGACACGCCGAAGATTCACAATGTCACCAGTTGTCACACGAGCCACTTAAACTTTGTTGTGATCTAGATTAGTCACAGCTGTCACAATTAACTCAGGAGCGATCACCGTGAAAGCACGTACACGTTTGAACCCGTCTTCCCGCAGGAAGACGCCGGTCATCGCCGCCGTCACCTCCGTAGCCCTTGTTGCCGCTGGTGTTTACGGCGGGAACGAGATTCTCAAGACCCAGGATGCCGCCGGTGCACAGATCGAGGTGACCACCTCGCAGGCATCGCTTTCCGACGCTGAGAATGTCGTCGTCGACGACCCAGCCGTCGCAACGCAGGGCGCAGAAGGCGACGCCGCCCGCACAGTCAAGGAGTTCACCCGCGACGAGGAGTTCTCCGTGTTCGGCCTACAGTGGGAAGGCGACCGCGACATTGTCGCCTTCGTCCGCGCCGAGCGTGCCGACGGCTCCTGGTCCGAGTGGTACCCGATGGACCTGCTGTCCACCCCCGAGGACGCCACCCACCAGGGCACCGAGCCGATCTACGTCGAGCCGACCAAGAAGGTGCAGGTCTCCACGGCCAACGTGGACCTCATCGAGAACGGCGACCTGAACATTGGCGGAACCGAAGTCACCGACCAGGACGACATTCCTGACGTTCCGCTTCCGGACGATGCGCTTCCCGACTCTGACCCGGTCGACCTCCCCGACGTGCCCGACGCCGACTCCCCCGCTGTCATGGGCGACGCACCGGCGCTGCCGACCAACTACGGTGACATCGCACCGGTGGCGGACATCGAGGAGCTCAGCGAAGAAGGCGCCGAAGAGCACGGCGATGAAGACCCCGCCGAGGCTCCGGCCGAGGCTGCTCCGGTGACCACCGCCAGCGACCTCGAGGCCGTCTTCATCGACGGCGGCGAGGGCACTGTCGATGGTGCGATCGCCCCGGCCCAGTACAACAGTAACGGTATGCCCAAGGTGATCACCCGCGCCTCCTGGGGTGCGAAGAACGCCACCGGCACGAGCTACACCGAGCCGACCAAGGCCGTCACGGTGCACCACACTGCTGGCTCCAACAACTACACCGCAGCTCAGGCACCGGGCATCATGCGCTCGATGCAGGCCTACCACCAGGGCCTGGGCTGGCAGGATCTGGGCTACAACGCCGTGGTGGACAAGTACGGCAACATCTACGAGGGCCGCGCAGGCGGCCTGGACCGCGGCCCGCAGGGCGCGCACGTCGGCGGCTTCAACTCCAACACCTGGGGTGTGTCCATGATGGGCGACTACTCCAAGACAGCCCCGACCCCGCAAGGGCTCAAGGCCATGGGCGACATCATCGGTTGGAAGGCCGCAAGCTCGAACTTCGACCCGACCGGCACCGTCTACCTGCGCTCCGACTACTCCTTCCGCGGCACTAAGTTCCCGAAGGGCTCCGGCGCGAACTTCCCGGCCATCAACGCCCACCGCGACTTCCACTACAACGACTGCCCGGGCGACATGCTCTACTCCCAGCTGGGTACTGTCCGCAGCCACGCGAAGACCAAGTACAACGAGATCAAGGGCGGCGGTGCAGCACCGGCACCGAAGCCCGCTCCGAAGCCGAGCAACGGCAACAACGGAAACAACGGCAACTCCGGCACGGTGAAGGACTCGAACGGCACGGAGACCAACATCAACAACGCGGCGAACCTGTCCAGCGACATCTCCTTCGAGGAGATCCTCAGTGGTGACCCGGCAGCAATCGCTGCTGCCGTGGGCTCTGTCGCCGGTGCTGTGCTCCTCTTCATCGCAGGCAAAGACCTGATTCCGGAGGAAGTCTCGAACGTGGCCAACATTGAGGTCCTGCCGGGCATGACGCTGTCCAGCCTGCGCCCGCACATCGGCAAGATCGTCGAGATGTCCGGCAGCGAGGATATTCAGGACACCTGGCGCAAGGTCGATCCGATCCTCGGCCAGCTCGACGGAGTGGTCAAGGGTGTCGGCGGCGACGAGTACGCCTTCTTCGAAAACGGCGTCGAGGCGCTCTCCTCCGACGGCAGCAGCGTGGTCATGCCCGAGAAGATCGCCGACGCCTGGCTCAAGCAGGGCATGGACCTCGGCCCGCTGGGCAAGCCCGTCAAGAGCGACGAAGCAGCCTCCGGCGGTGACGTCCGCGTCGACTTCGAACGCGGCAAGATCACCTACAACGTGCAGACCAACAAGCTGGACGTCACTATCGACGAGCGCTAACCGCTAAGGCGCCAAGTCCAGGGAGCGGGAAACCGCTTCCTCCCATTGCGAAACGAGCCGGTCCCGGTCGGGGCCGGCCATTTCGTTTTCCCAGGTGGTGTCCCCGCCGAGGCTCAAGGGGTCGTCGATAAGCCCAGCGCCAAAACCCGCGGCACTGGCCGCGCCCATGACTGTCGTCTCCATGTTGTCTGGGCGGACCACGGTGGAATTGAGCATGTCGGCTTGCATTTGCATGAGCAGGTCGTTGGCGGTCATGCCGCCGTCGACACGCAATGCGTCGATGCTGATGCCGGAGTCTTTCTCCATCGCGTTGACCACCTCGAGCGTTTGCAGGCAGGTCGCGTCGAGGGCGGCACGCGCGATGTGGCGGCGGTCGATGTAGCGGGTGATGCCGGTGATCACGCCGCGCGCGTCCGGGCGCCACCGCGGGGCGAACAGGCCGGAAAACGCCGGAACGATCACCACGCCCGCGGAATCGTCGACCTGGCTGGCAAGCGTCTCCGACTCGGCGGCGGAAGACAGGATGCCCATCTGGTCGCGCAGCCACTGGATCAGTGAGCCGCCAACCGCAACTGACCCCTCCAGCGCATAGACCGGCTTCTTGCCGTCCTGCTGGTAGGCGACGGTGGTGAGCAGGCCGTGATCCGAAAACTGCGGCTCCTCACCGGTGTTGAGCAGCATGAACAGGCCGGTACCGTAGGTCATCTTCGCGTCGCCCTGCTCGAGACAGCCCTGGCCGAACAACGCGGCCTGCTGGTCGCCGAGCACACCCGTGATCGGCACGTCGCGGCTGCCCTTGCGTCGGCGCATGGTGCCGAAAGAACCGAAGCTCGGCCTGATCTCCGGCAGGATCTTGCGCGGGACACCGATCTCTTCACAGAGCGAGTCGTCCCAGTCGAGGGTCTCCAGATCCATGAGCAGCGTGCGCGATGCATTCGTCACATCGGTCACATGCTGGGCACCGCCACGGCCGAAGACCGAGCGCTTCCCGCGCGCGCCGCCGGTGAGATTCCAAATCAGCCACGTATCGACGGTTCCCGCCAGCAACTCCCCCTTCTCCGCCCGCTCCCGAGCACCCTCGACGTTATCCAGGATCCACGCCCACTTCGGACCCGCCGGGTACGAGTTGGCCAACAGGCCCGTCTTCCGCAGGTAGCGGTCCTTCTCTCCCTCCCCGACACGCTCGGTACGGGTATCTTGCCAGACAATCGCGTTGTAGACGGGCCTGCCTGTGGCTTTGTCCCAGACCACGGCTGTTTCCCGCTGGTTCGTCAGGCCGACGGCGCTGATGTCTTCGAGCTCCAAGTCAGCGTCGACAAGCGCCTCGGACAGCGCGCGACGAGTATTGCGCCAAATCTCCCGCGGATCGTGCTCCACCCAGCCCTCACGCGGCATGATCTGCTCATGCTCGAACTGCGCCGTCCCCGCCACCTCACCATCGGTGGTGGTGATGTAGCAGCGTGTCGACGTCGTCCCCTGGTCGATGGCAGCGATGTACATGGGGGCTATTAAACCTTATGGGGTTGGGGGTCGCGCCGGTGCCTAGCGGCGCCGGAATACTGCTGGCGGTTTTCCGGAATACTGCTCATGCGAAGCTGCAGGTCAAAAGGATGCGTTCTTGCTTATAACCTCGAGCAGTATTCTAAGGCCTGAATGCTCACTGCAGTGCGCACGGTGATGCTGCGCTGCCAGGTCCAGCTGGTTCATGATGGACACAGGAAACCCGGGGGGATCATGGACAAGCAGGCAGAACTCGAACTGATACTGGAATCAATCCGGCACTGTAGGTCAGCGGTAGTCACAGGTCCTGCGGCTGCGCGCCTTATGGGTGTGAACACTCTGACTTGGGTGAGGAAGACAGATGTCCTCCTCCGCAATGGTGCGAAACCCCGGGCCAAAATGAAAGGGCAGCTTGTGTACCGCAGTGCCATCCTCAAGCCCCACGAGATCCGGGAGATCAACGGGGTTGCAGTAGTGAGGCCAGTGAGAATGCTCCTCGATACACTGCGCTACCACGGACGTCTCGAATGCCTCGTAGCCTTGGAATCTTTGCGGAACAAGTGGCCTGACAGGTTCACACAGGCCCTTCTTCTGGAGTCGTGTGAAACTCTTCCCCGCGCAAAGGGGGCCAAGGACCTGCGTGAACTCATTGAATATTCCGCCGACACCAGCGAAAGTCCCCTTGAAACCGTCGCGCGCGATCGGTTGCTGCAGCTTCCCGAAGTGGTCACGCTCGAACCTCAGGCAGAGATCGCCTACCGAGGCGATTATGGGGAACTATGCCTCTCACGGGTGGACTTCTTAATCAACGGATTCCTCGTCGCAGAGGTGGACGGGGCAGCAAAATACTCCGGCATATACGGGGATCCACGAAAGGTGATTACCCGGGAGAAGACGCGAGAGAACGGCATTCAAGCCGAGGGCTTCCCGATCGTGCGGGGAGATTGGACATCAGTCATGGAAGGCATCTTCGCCAACCGAGTTGCGCAGATCGTGCGCGCGGAAGAGAACAGGAAGTACTCCATCTACCGGAGAGGTGCCTAGCGACGCTGGAATACTACTGGGCAGTTTCCGGAATACTGCTCGTAGAAAACACCAGGTCAAAAGCGTGCAAAAAAGCTTATATGCTCGAGTAGTATTCCAGGCCAGCAAGGCAGGGCCCAGCAAGGCAAGCGCCAGCGAGCGGGCGGGCAGGTCGGGCTGGCCGGACTCCAGCGAGCTAGAACCACCGCTCCAGCACCCGGGCCACCCCGAAGTCATCGTTCGAGGTGGTAACAAAGTCAGCGGCATCGTGAACGATCGGGGCCGCATCCGCCATGGCCACTCCCATGCCGGCCCAGGCGAGCATCTCAATGTCGTTGGGCATATCGCCGAAAGTGAGCACCTGCTTCTGGTGCACGCCATAGTGGGCGGCCAGGGTGGACACGCCGGTGGCTTTATTGATGCCGGGGGCGGAAATCTCGATCAAGCCATCGTTCATGGAGTAGGTGACGTGGGTGTCGGCCGGGTCGATGAGCGGAGCGACAACGTCGAAAAGCTCGGCGGAATTCATGTCGGCGCGCCGGACAAGGATCTTCGCGGCGGGCACCGAGGTCAGCTCGTCAACGTCGACCACGCCGTACCCGATGTCCCACAGGTCTGGGCTGTACCCGGGGGTGATCAGGAAGCATTCGTCCTCGGGGTCGAAGGCGGAAGATCCGACACGCTCGACGCCGAAACCGTACTCAGAGGGCGAAGCCGGCCCGAAGACCTCCTGCACCGCGGCGGCAATGTCGCGCAGGGTGTCGGGCTGCAGTTCGTGGCGCGCCAGGACTTCATCGCGGGCAGGGTCGTACAGCACGGCACCGTTGGCGCACACGCTCAACGGGGTGAACGGCAGCTGGTCGAGGACGGGGGTGAGCCAGCGGTGGGGGCGGCCCGTCGCTAAGCACACGTGCGTTCCGCTGCGCACTGCGCGCGCCAGCTTGTCCCGCAGGCGGGGACTGACGCGACCGTTGCTGTCCAACAGTGTGCCGTCAATGTCGCTGACGATGAGCCGTGGTGCCACTACTTCTTGCCCTTCTTCCTGGCGCGCTCGGCCTTCTCCCGCTCCTTGATCACGCGGGCCTCCTCGAGCGTCGGCGCCGAGCCGCCCATGGAGGCCGGCATCCAGTCCAGGCCCGGCGGGAAGGGGCCGAAACGGTCGTTGTACTGGGCGCGGGAGACGTCGAGAAGCTCCTGCATTGCGTCTTTGAGCCGCTGCGTGACCTCCTCTGCCGTGCCATCAGTGGAGATAGCGGGGCCAATGTTGATGACAATCGGGTAGTGGTTTCGGCCCAGGCTGGGTTTGCGGCCCTTTGTCCAAAAGCGCTGCGTGCCCCAAGCGGCGACGGGGATGAGCGGCGCGTCGGACTGCTGCGCAATGCGGGCGGCACCGGTCTTGAAGTCCGACAGTTCGAAGGACGGAGAGAGCGTACCGTCAGGGAAAATGCCCACGACCTCTCCGTCTTCCAGGCGTTCAACGGCGGTGATGATGCTGTCCGCACCGAGGGACCGGTCGACTTCGATGTGGCGCACAGAGCGGCAGACCGGGCCGAGCAACCAGTGGTCGAACAGCTCTTTCTTCGCCATGTAGCGCGTCGGGCGGCGGCCGCGGAGCATGCCCGGCAAAGCGCCGGCGATGAAGTCGTAGTAGCCGATGTGGTTCGTCGCAACGAGAGCCGGCCCCTCAACCGGAACGTTCTCCAGGCCATGCACGAAGATCTTCACTCCCTTCGCACGAAGCAGAGGGATCATCGTGTTCCTGATCGCCTGATACATCCGCTCGCGCTTCCAACCTGGCTGGATGGGCACCACCGGAACGTCAGCGGGGATGTAGAAAATCCCGTTCTCTACGCGGTAATCAGGCTCGTTCACTTCTTCGCCTCCCGTGCAGCTTTCTTGGCGGCCCGCTCGCGCTCCAGGATCTGGTTCGCCTCCTCCAGCGTCGGGGCACTGCCGCCGAGGGAGGCCGGCATCCAGTCCAGACCGTCCTTGAACGGCCCGTACTTCTCGGCGTACTTTTCCCGCAGTTCTTCGAGCTGCGCCTGCATTGCGTCCTTGACCCGGCGCGTGTCTTCTTCCGCGTTGCCGGTCGCCCAGATCGGCTCGCCGTAGGAGACGAACACCGGTGTCTTGGAGCGGCCAAGGTTCTTCTTCAGGTCCTTGGTCAGGATGCGCTGCGAGCCCCAAATCACTGTCGGGATCATGGGCACACCAGCTTCGTGCGCGATGCGCGCGGCACCCGTCTTGAACTCGGCGAGTTCAAACGACCGAGAGATCGTCGACTCTGGGAAGATGCCCACGAGCCCGCCGTCAGCCAGCCACTGTGTGGCCTCGCTAATCGACGCCGCACCCGCCGCACGGTCCACCGGCACATGCTTCATCCCGCGCATCAAGGACCCGACGATGCGCATGTCGAAGACCTCTTTCTTCGCCATGAACCGCACCAGCCGCTTGCCCTGCAAGTGTGGGCCGATGCCGGCGATGATGAAGTCGTAGAACCCGGTGTGGTTGATCACGTACAGGGCTCCGGACTCGGTCGGGTTGTTCTCCGCGCCGAAGATGGTGAAGCGCAGCCCTTGGGCGCGCATGATCCCTTTGAAACCGGAGATGATCGCCTGATAAAACCGCTCGCGGGATTCTTTCGGGTGCGGGGCGGGTGGGGTGAAATCGCTGCTTGCGACGTCGAAAAGCGTCATGGCGTGAGCACCTCTTTCCCGACCCACGGACGCAACGCCTCCGGCACGACAACCGATCCGTCTGCCTGCTGATTGTTCTCCAGGATGGCTACGAGCCAGCGCGTGGTGGCCAGCGTGCCGTTGAGCGTCGCCGCGGTCTGGGTCTTGCCGCTCTCATCGCGGTAGCGCGTGTTCAGGCGGCGGCCCTGGAAGGTGGTGCAATTCGACGTCGACGTCAGCTCGCGGTAGGTGTCCTGCGACGGCACCCACGCCTCCGTGTCGAACTTGCGGGCGGCCGATGAACCGAGGTCGCCAGCTGCAACGTCGATAATGCGGTACGGCACCTCGACCGCCGCAAGCATTTCGCGCTCGAGTCCCAGCAGCTTCTGGTGCATCTCCTCGGCGTCCTCGGGCTTGCAGTAAACGAACATCTCCAGTTTGTCGAACTGGTGCACGCGCAAAATGCCCTTGGTGTCCTTGCCGTAGGAGCCCGCTTCACGACGGAAACAGCTCGACCACCCCGCGTACAGCAACGGCCCATCCGACAGATCGATGATCTCGTCGCGGTGGTAGCCGGCCAGAGCGACCTCAGAGGTGCCCACGAGGTAGAGGTCATCGCGCTCGAGGTAATAAATCTCCTCGTCGTGGGCATCGAGGAAGCCGGTGCCCGCCATGATCTCCGGGCGGACCAGTACCGGCGGCACCATGACCTTGAATCCGGCCTCGCGCGCTTTCTGCGCAGCCAGCATGAGCATGCCGAGTTGCATCCACGCACCATCGCCGACCAAGTAGTAGAAGCGGGCGCCGCCGACTTTCGTGCCGCGCTTCATGTCGATGATCCCCAGGGCTTCGCCCAAATCCAGGTGGTCCTGCACCTCAAAGTCGAACTCCGGCAGCTCGCCGACGTGCTCGAGCACCTCGAAGTCCTCTTCGCCGCCCGCGGGAGCGCCCTCAATGACGTTGGAGATGGCGTATTGCAGCTTGACGACGTTCTCCTCCGCCCTCTTCTGCGCCTCCTCGGCCTCCTTGACCTTCGTCTTTAGCTCGTTGGAGCCCTCCAGCAACGCGGGCCGTTCCTCCGGCGAAGCCTGGCCGATCTTCTTGCCAAAGGCTTTCTGCTCCGCCCGCAAGGAATCCGCCGTAGCGATCGCTCCGCGACGCTCCTCATCCGCCGCCAAGAGAGCGTCTACCAGCCCCGGATCCTCACCGCGGGCGTGCTGGGAGGCACGGACGACATCGGGATTTTCACGCAGAAACTTCAGATCAATCACGGTTATAACACTACCGTCAGGCATGATAGTGGGTATGGCTGCACGAAAATCCGCTTTGACCCCGGCCGCGTTGCGCACCATTTTGGTGGCCACGCTCGCGGGCTCGCTAGGCATGGGCACCTACGCCGCCGCGACCGGATTCGATGTTGCGGCAGGCAACGGCAACAGCAACGGCACCTCCCAGACATCGTCCACGTCGAGGAAGGGCGATGACACCGAAGCCTTCACCGCCGCCGACCAAGGCACCTGCCTGACGTGGGAGTCCCAAGAGGACGGCTCCATCTCCGGTTTCACCGAAACGCCCTGCGACAATGAGCATCGCTTCGAGGTCACTGCCCGCGAAGACCTGAACACCTACCCCACGCAGGAATTCGGCCCGGACGCGCCACCGCCGAACCCGACCAGGCAGGCGCAGCTGCGTGAGGAGCTGTGCCAGACAGCATCCATCCGCTACCTCAACGGCCGCTACGATCCGTCGGGCCGCTACTCCATCGCCCCGATTCTTCCGCCCGTCGAGGCGTGGGAGCGCGGCGACCGCACCATGCTGTGCGGGCTGCAGGAAACGGATAGCCAAGGCACCCCGATCCTCACCGTCGGCCACGCCGCCGAGCAGGACCAGGCCCGTGTCGCAGAGCCCGGCACTTGTGTGATCACTGATGACGCCAACACGCTGCGGACCGTCGATTGTGCCGACCCGCACCACATTGAAATCACCGAGAAGGTCGACCTGGCCCCCGTCTTCCAGGACCGCACCCCGTCTACCGAGGACCAGAACAAGTACTTGGGCGACGTGTGCGCCAAGGCCGCAGAGAACTACCTTGGCGGGGAGGAGAACCTGTACCAGTCCACCCTGCAGGTGTACTGGGGAACTTCCAACAGCCAGGCATGGGACGGCGGCAGCCGCTCCGTCAACTGCGGACTGATCTCCGCCAAGGACGACCGCTTCGCCGAGATCACCGGCTCCGCCAAGGACGGCCGCGACGCGCTGAAGGTTGACGGCGAGACACCGAAGCCCCCGCCGGAGCGCCGCCCGCTGCGCGAGGAATCCGAAAGCCCCAGCTCGACCGAAGACACCCCGTAATGGAGCCGGTCAGCGACGAGGTGTTCGAGGGCCTCATTAATGACGCCCTCGACCAGATCCCCGAGGACTTCGCCCGCAACATGACCAACATGGTCATCCTGGCCAGGCCCTATAACGAGGACAACCCGAGTCTGCTCGGCCTCTTTGAGGGCGTGCCGCTGCCGAAGCAGCACGCCAACCACAGCGGCTTCCTGCCGGATGCAGTGTTCATCTACAAGGATGCTCTCGAAGCGATCTGTTCTGACCTCGACGAGCTACGCCACGAGGTGAAAGTCACGGTGTTCCACGAGGTCGGCCACTACTTCGGCCTCGAGGAGCACGAGCTGCACCACCTCGGCTGGGGCTAGGCGCCGGGAAGGTCGTAGTCAGCCCACTTCACCATGCCCCACTGGCCGAAATCAGCCACGGGATCCCCGGTCGGCCCGGCACACGGATCAAGCACGACGAACTGACAGTTCGGCAGGTAGGACCGTTCGGCATACGTCGGATCGACCTCGCAGGCGTTGGCGGTGAACGCACGGATGGCGCCGCCGTGGGAGACGGCAACCGTCGTCACGCCTTGGGCTGTTTGCTCCGCGAACGGCAGCAACGCGCCCTTGTAGCGGGCGAGGAAGATCTCCAGCGAGTCGCCGTCCTGGATCCCCGAGGCCAGGTCGCGGCGGTAAAAACCGCGAAACGCCTTCAGATACGCGTCGTGCGCTTCCCAGGAATAGTGCATCTCCCATTTCCCGGCGTGGACTTCCTGCAGCCCCTCGACGGCGGGAATGTCGCCGAAACGCTCCCCGAACGCGATGGCCGCAGTCTGTCGGGCGCGGGTCGCCTGGGACGAAATCACCTGGTCAACATCGTATTCAGCCAGAATGCGCTCCCCCGTCTCGCGCGCCTGCTCTTGGCCCAGCTCCGTCAGCTCCGCCCCCGGCAGAAGCGTGTCCAGCTTGTGGTCGACATTGGACGTGGTCTGCCCGTGACGCAGAAGAATCAGCATTTAGTTCCCTTCGCTCGCAGCACGGACCCAGTCCTCGGCCTCGCGCAGGCGAGCCGGGGCCTCGATCGTGTCCACAACCGCTTCTTGCTTATCGACGAAGCGCGGCCACGACCCCAAAAACGCTATCTTCGACGCCCGCAGCCACAAGGACCGCAGCGCCTCCGCCACCTGCACATCATCAATGTGGCCGACGAAGTCCACGTAGAAGCTATAGGTGTTGGCTTCCTCGCGCGTCGGGCGCGACTCGATGCGGCTCAGGTCCACCCCGCGGTAGGCGAATTCCTGCAACGCTCCGACGAGCGTGCCGGGTTCGTTGGGCAGCTGGAAGACGACGGAGGTGCGGTCATCGCCGGTCCGCGGCGTCGGCACGCCCCGCGGCCCGGCCAGCACGAACCGTGTCCGCGCACCGCGCATGTCCGCGATGTCTTCGGCGACCACCTCCAGGCCGAACAGGTCCGCTGCTCTCTTCGGCGCCGCCGCGACATCCGCCTGCCCTTCGGCCACAGCTTGCGCTGCTGCCGCGTTCGAGCTCGCGGCCACGAACTCCACGTCGGGCAGGTTCTCTCCGAGCCAGGAACGGACTTGGCGGTGGGCGACAGGATGCGTCGAAAAGCGGGCGGCATCTGAGAGCTCGAAGCCCGGCCGCGTCATGATGGCGAAGCTGATCGGCAACTCCACCTCGCGGTACACCATCACCCCCGGCGCCTCCACGAACGCATCAGACGTGCTGGTCACAGCACCATCGACCGAGTTCTCGATGGCCACCACCGCGTACTGGGCCCGCCCGTCGCGCACCGCACCCAGCGCCTCCGACGGCGAATCCACGGGCAGCGGCTCCACGTCGCCGATGTGCTCGGCCAGACGCCACAGCGCCTCCTCGGTGAACGTGCCCGCAGGACCCAGATACGCGACGGTTGCAGTCATAGTTCCCCAGCCTACAGTTGCTCTCATGCACGCCCGGCTCAAACTTGAGATCCTCATCGTCCTCGCCGTCACCTTCGGCATGTCCGGGCTCAAGGCAGCCATGAAGCTTATCGCCGCCTGGCTCTCCCCCACCCCCCTCAACCAAAAACAGGTCGTCCTCAACGACTCCGTCTCCCGGCTGGACTGGCTCGACGTGGGCCTCCAGTTCGCATCCGCTGGGACCCTCATCGCGTGGGGGTTGCTCGCGCTGTATTTGTTGGCGGTGGTGCCGGCTGGTTCGGGTTCTGCGGTCGGGTCGGGTGCTGGTTCGGGTTTTGATGTCGGTTTTGCATGGCGGTGGCCCGGGTGGCGCGACTGGGCATGGGGCGCGGGGTTAGCCGCACTCATTGGCCTACCTGGCCTGGCTCTTTACGTGGGTGCCTTGCACTTCGGATTTTCGGCGGAGGTCGTCCCCGCCACCGACTCATCTAAGTTGCCCCTGCTGTTGGCCTGGTCTTTCGCCAACGCCTTTGGTGAAGAGATCGTGGTGGTGATGTGGTTTGTCTCCCGGCTGCGCCAGCTCGGCGTGCCCGTGTGGGGTGCCATCGCCGGGTCCGCTGTCCTTCGCGGCTCCTACCACCTCTACCAGGGATTTTCCGCCGGCTTGGGCAATGTGGTCATGGGCGTGGTTTTCGCCTGGTTCTACGCGCGCACCGGAAAAGTCTGGCCACTGATCCTCGCCCACTTCCTTATCGACGCCGTCGCCTACATCGGCTACCTTTTCCTCGACCTCTCTTGGCTCGGGTTATAGCAGGGACTCCGCAGCGTAGACAGGGCGAGCTACAAAACCCCAGGGACTCCGCAGGATTTGCGGGGGCCCGGTGACGACAGGTTGGGGGCCGGAATACTGCTCGCTGTTTTCCGGAATACTGCTCAAGTAAACGTGCAGGTCAAAAGCATGCTATTTGGTTTATGTGGTCGAGCAGTATTCCGGAACTCGACGGATTGCACTCCGCAAGGTGGACGGCCTCGGTTGTAAAACTGCAGGGACTCCGCAATGCGGAGTGAACAATCACAAAACCACAGGGAGTCCGCAGCGTGGACTCTTCTAAAACTTCCCAATGTAACTGGTGTGAATTGCTGGGACATGTGATGTGAGCGTTTAGGATAGTCACCATGTCGACAACGCCGCCGAGACCTCCACACTCCAACGATCCCCGGGACAACCCCGGGGACTTCGTTGTGGGTCGGGACGGCAAACCGCTGATCGACCGATACGGCCGTCCGATCCGCAAGCGTGCAACAAGTCAGAACCCCAGTAGCCAACCCAACCAGACCCAGTGGGGTGTCGGCCGTGGCGACGAAGAGCCCGTGCGCAGGGCGGCTCGCGAGCGGCAGCCAGCCTCGCCCGAGCGACCAGACCGAGCAGAGCGGCCACGTCAATCAGAGCGACCAGTCCGAACAGCCCAACCAGCCCAGTCGGACCGGCCCCGCCAGTACCTGCCGAATGAGACGGGGTATCAGCCTCGGCAGACTCCGCACCATTCGCCGCAATCGGCAGAAAGAGCAGCAGACCGTCCGAACCGCCCTGCAAGGAACGCGCAGCGTTACCGCGATGACCTACCGGGCGATCTGAACCAGCCGCGGCAGCGGCCGGGCCAAAGACCAGCGCAACGACGTGACCAACCGTACGAGCCTCCCCGCCAGCGCCGGCGCCCGCGGTTGCGCATGCCCCGGCTCCGGGGCTGCATCCCGACGGCACTGACGCTGCTACTGGTTCTCATTGTGGCAGGCACCCTGTTCGTGGATACGCGCCTGACCCGCGTGGATGCCTTCCCGGACAACCAGGTGGCCAACACAGCAGGCACGAACTGGCTGATTGTGGGTTCGGACTCCCGCCAGGGTTTGAGCGACGAAGACATTGAGCGCCTGGGAACCGGCGGCGATATTGGTCAGGGCCGCACGGACACGATCATGCTCATGCACTTGCCGGCCACGGGAAAGCCGACGCTCGTGTCGCTACCCCGAGATTCTTACGTGAATATTCCTGGCTACGGCATGGATAAGATCAATTCGGCGTTCGCGTTCGGTGGCCCGAAGCTACTCACGGAGACAGTGGAGCAGGCCACGGGCCTGCGCATCGACCACTACGCGGAAATCGGCATGGGCGGTCTCGCGGGGCTGACCGACGCAGTGGGCGGCGTGGAGCTATGCCCGTCCGAACCGATACAGGACCCGTTAGCGAACCTGGACGTGCAGGCAGGCTGCCAGAAGATGGATGGGCCGACCTCGCTGGGTTACGTCCGCACGCGCGCGACGGCGATGGGCGATCTGGACCGTGTCCAGCGCCAGCGCGAGTTCATGAGTGCACTGATGAAGCGCGTGGTCTCACCGGGCGTGCTGCTCAACCCGTTCCGTTTGGTGCCGATGGCGTTGCGCGGAACGGACCTGCTCATCGTCGGCGAGGGCGATCACGTGTGGCACCTCGCGCGCATGGCGCTGGGGCTGCGCTCGGGCGTGGAAACGGAGACCGTCCCGATCGGGCAGTTCGCCGATTCCGAGGTGGGCAGCGTGCTCATCTGGGACGAGGTGGGTGCGCAAGAGCTCTTCGCTAAGTTGCGCTAGAAAGCATGCGCTTTACGACGCCCGCTGCTCCAGCTCCTCCGGTGTCGCCCCGGGCGTGTGATCGTTCACGCCGGGGAGATTGTGCCGGCCGGTGAGGTAGTACAGGGCGACAACGATGACGCTGAACGCGATGCCGACCCAGAAGGCCGGCCTGAACTCGGGGAGCCAGAGCATGATGCCGAAGGTGAACAGGATGAACGCCACGGCGAAGTACTGGCCGTAGGGGAATAGCGGTGTCTTGTAGGTCAGGGCGGCGGCTTCTTCGGGGGTCATGTGACGTCTCGAAGCGAGGTGCGCCAACAGGATCATCAACCACACGAAGATGGTGGCGAAGGTGGCCAAGGACGCGATGAGCTCGAAGACGCTCTCCGGAATGCGGGCGTTGGCCACGACGCCGACGACCATGACGATGAGAAGAATGATCGTGGTCATGACGGGCACGCCGCGGACGGTCTTCGCCATGATCGACGGCGCGAACTTCTGCTTGGCCAGGCCGGTGAGCACGCGGCCGGCACCGAAGATATCGGCGTTGATGGCCGACAGGGCGGCGGTGATGACCACGATGTTGAGCAGGCTGGCCGCCCAGTTCACACCGAGAACGGAGAAGATCTGGACGAAGGGGGACTCCTCGCCGGTGATGGTCCGCCACGGGTTGATCATCAAGATGACCAGGATGGACAGCACGTAGAAGATGAGGATGCGCACCGGCACGGCGTTAACGGCCTGCGGGATCGCCTTCTTCGGTTCGGCCGCCTCGGTGCCGGCGACACCGATGATCTCGGTTCCGCCGAAGGCGAAGAGCACCAGGATGAAGGAGGCGACCATGCCTTCAACACCGTTGGGGAAGAAACCGCCGTCGTTGACTAGGTTGGCCGGGCCGGTGGCGGCGTCGGAAAG
This sequence comes from Corynebacterium genitalium ATCC 33030, assembly GCF_000143825.1. Lineage (NCBI taxonomy): Bacteria > Bacillati > Actinomycetota > Actinomycetes > Mycobacteriales > Corynebacteriaceae > Corynebacterium > Corynebacterium genitalium. The sequence continues at coordinate 717,012 of NZ_CM000961.1, read as the reverse complement.
CCCGAAGGTGAGCACGGCCGCGCCAGCGACGATCATGGCGAAGACCGCGCCGACCTTGATGATGGTGAACCAGAATTCCAGCTCGCCGAATGCTTTCGCGCTGGCGAGGTTGGCGGCCCCGACGATGAGCAGCGCGGTGACGATCCACACCCAGCGGGAGACATCCGGGAACCAGAAGCTCATGTAGACACTGATGGCAGTCAGGTCCGCCAGCGCCACAATGACCATTTCGAAGGCGAACATCCAGCCGGTCAGGTAGCCTGCGACGCCGCCTAAGTGCGCACGCGTGTACTCGGCGAAAGAGCCGGTGACGGGGTGGCGCACGGCCATCTCGCCCAGGGCGCGGAGCATGAAGTACACCACGGCACCGCCGAGCAGATAGACCAGCAGCACAGACGGGCCGGCCGCTTGGATGGCACCGAATGAACCGTAGAACAGGCCGGTGCCGATAGCCGAGCCCAGGGCGATGAAGTTGAGGTGGCGCGTGTTCAAGCCCTTCGGCTTGGTCCTAGATGTAAGGGCTTGCGCAGACGAGGGGGAAGACACAGGTTCAGACACACGCTGAGCTTAAGCCCGCCCCCGGTCGGGGGAGAAAACGCTCCCTAAAAAGGGTTTAGAGCCTAGCCTTCCGACTCTTGCGGTGAATCCGCCGGAACGATAGGAGGTTCTTTCTTATGAGCAGCAAACATGAGAAACACTGGGGTGAAAGCGACTATCGCCATAAAGACCGCTGGGACCGGCTTATCGAACCAAGCCAGGAGGAAAGCTCCAACACCGATGAGGATCGTTAGGGCAGTGTATATCCCCTGCTGCCGATTAGAACGCTGGGTGTTTCCGTCGATCGATCTTGCCACCGCACGCTGAATCTCCGCGTTTGATTCCACTTGCACGCGTTGAATCGCAACACCCTCCTCTGCCATGCGGAGAATGCGATCGGCCGACCCAGGTAGAACTTCGTCGTATCCACGAAAAGCAGCGACCGGAGGGAGGGGGCCCGAATGCTCAACTACAGCAGAGAAACTGGGGTTTTCGTAGCCAGAAGGTCCGGAAACTATCTCGCCTTCTACCGCTTCGTCTGGGACTGGTGCCGCTTCATGGCCCTCTTCATCGACGTCCCGGTCTGCTTCCATGCCTCGCGCACGACTTCCCCTGATGCGGGGGCTTCGATCAGGTAGATTTCCTCTCCGGTGTTCGTTCTCGCGATCACCTTCCGCCCCGACTTCGGACTCAGGTAATTGGTTGTCATCTTCCATCACTCCTCCCGCTTCGAATCGTTTAACGCTATATAAGCACTACATTTTAGATTGAAATCTGCCGTACCGCTGGTTTCTACCTGCAGGGGCAACGAACTCTCGCTGCCCCTGCAATCTATTGAACGGATTAGGTGCCTACTTATGCCCGTCTGTTCGGACAGGGTCTAGATAGTCACCTGGCGGGACTTGATGTTCTCCAGCTGCTTGCGCTCGTCGGCGGTGAGCTGGGCGGAATTGGTGTACTCCTTCTCAATCGCCGCATTCACTGCCGCCAATGCCTCACCGTAGGAGTCAGCGGCAACGGACGGGTCCAGGTCGAACACCGGCACGAGCAGGCCGTGGGTGCGGAAAGTTCCGGCGAACTTGGTGCCCTCGCCCAGGTTCAGCTCGCCGCGGGCGGCGATGCGGGCCAGGGCGTTGAGCATGGCGCGCTCGTCATCTTCCGGGCGGACCCAGCGGATGTGGGCCTTGCCACCGCCGGGGTTGACCCACCAGACCGAACCCGGAACGTCGGCAGCGACCTTGGTGGACGGCATGATCGCGTCGTTTGCCCGCTGCAGTGCCTGCTGGATCTGCATGTTCATGCCGGCGCCGGAGGGGAACCACCAGTTGAAGTCGGAGTGCTCGGTGATGTCGAGGTCAGTAGAAGCGTCGATAAGCGAAGTCAGCTCCGGCTGCGAACCGTCTGCTGCCGTGGAACCGAGCGTCTCACCCGGCTGCGCGTTGACTACCCAGTTCAGAGCGTACGCGAGGTCACGGGCGGGGTTGCCGGAGTGGGACTGGACCTGGAGAGCGACGAGACGCTCAGCGCCCTCATCCTCGGAGCGGACCAACGCGGCGCCAGCGCCCGGCAGCACAGTGGCCAGCGTGACCGGAGTACCGTTCACATCCAGTTTCGCGGTGGCGGCGGGCACGAACTCCTGCAGTGCGACCAGATCGGTCTCAGCGGCGAAGTCCTTGTACGGGCGGGGGTCACCTGCCAGGGCTTCGCGCTCGGCGGCGCGGGCAGCGAGCTTGGCTTGACGGCGGCTCATGCCCTCCGGCAGGTCTTGGTCCTTCTTGCGGTTCTTCTTGGCCATGCGGCTTAGTCTAACTACCCGACGGCTGCCGGCGTGACCGGGTTGCGCTTGAACGTGTCCACGGCGAGCTGCGGCAAGTCGGTAGCGAAGACGTCCACACCGTTCTCACGGCACCACAGCATTTCCTTCGGCAGGTTCACCGTCCAGGTGTAGGTGCGTAAGCCCCGGAAACCGAGCAGCTCCGGCTTGCCCTGCAGGTGGGCCAGGGCCGGGCCGACACCGTAGGGGCGAGAAAACATGGTGTTGTTCTTGTTCCACTTCCGCTCGAACAGGCGGAACAGGTAGAAGGTCTCCAGGTCCGGCACGGCCTGGGCGAAGTAGCGCATCGCCGCGTGAGAGAAAGAGATGAGGTGGATCCGCGGGTCTTCCTTCATCCCGCGGTGCCACAGGGTGCGCACGGTTTGCTCGTCTACCTCGGGGCCGTAGCGGGTGGGGTGCTTTGTCTCGATGTAGAAATGCTTATCGGGATAGTCGGCGAGGAGGTCAAGAAGCTCGTCGAGAAGCAAAATTTGCTGCGGGTCTTCTTTGGTGCCGAAGTTGAACTGGCGCAGCTCATCGAAGTCCATTTTGGCCACGCGCCCCGCGCCGGTGGAGGTGCGGTTGATGAAGTTGTCGTGGTGGACAACCAGTTTGCCGTCGCGGGTGAGGCGCACGTCGGCTTCGATGCCGTGCACCCCGTCGAGCTTGAGTGCTTCTTCGAACGCCCGGAGCGTGGATTCGGGGTAGAGCCCGCTCATGCCGCGGTGGGCGACAATCTTCGGGTCTTTATTAACGGGCATTAGAGCTGTGTCAGTGACGGTGGTCAAAAGGGTCTCCCAGCGAACGCAACGTATACCACTGGAAGACAATAGGCCTCCGCGCGCTGTGGGCGAACCCCCAGACGGTTGATTACCGCAAAGATTACTGAGAGTTCACCTCGAGTTAGTATCTTTTGTCACAATGGACCGCATGATGGTTGAGCCACTCAAGGATTCTCTCGGGTCCTTCCGCGACCGCCTCACGTCGACGGTGAAGGAGCTGTGGCCGCGCCGCAACCACGCGGTGCGTGTCCCGATTTATGCAGTTCAGATCCTCGCGGACCTCACTCCGGTGGTCCGCATGGCGGGTCTGCGCCGCCTGCCGGACAACTTCGCCACGGGCATCATCGGGGCCGAAGCCGCGACGTGGTTGGCCATCTCCCCATCTCTTTTGCCTCACCCATGGTGGGTGACCGCAGCTAATGTTGCGGGCTGTCAGGCAGCCGGGCACACGGTCGGTGTCGGGCTGGCGAATTTCGTGGCCAACGCCAGCGAGTCGGTCGGCTGGCAGGCTCCGCGCCGCTTCCGCCAGCGCACCGCGGTGCCAGTGCAGCTGGTCATGGGCGCGGCAACGGTCATCGCGTACGCGACCGCTGCTTATCGACGTCCCGAGCACGAAAGCCTCGTAGAAAACGAGACCAAGCTTGGACCGTTGCAGACCTTGGCTGGCATTGGTGTCGGCTCCATCGGTTATGGCGTGCTGTTGCTGATTGGTGAAGGCATCCAGGTCACCGTGGATCGGCTGAACAAGGAATTCGGCCGTGTTCTGCCGTCCGCGGCATCCTGGCCGCTGGCGATCACTGCCCTGGGTGCGGCCGGCTTGCTGCTCACCGACAAGGTGGTCGTCCGGGCTGTGCTGAGCAAGGCCTACCAGAACGCCGACGAGCTCAACCGCGAATTCCTCCCCGGCGCGACCAAGCCGCGGGAGAAGGAACGCTCCGGCTCCCCGGCATCTCTTGAACGTTGGAAGTACCTGGGCCGCCAAGGCCGCGCCGTCGTTGCGGGCGGGCCGCGCTCGGCTGATCTGAAGAAGGTGCTCGGAGGCGAGGTGAAGGAACCGATCCGCATCTTCATCGGTTTGAAGGACCGCTCGCCGGAGGAGCAAGCCAAGATGGTGCTGCGCGAGATGGACCGCACTGATGCGTGGTCGCGGAAGTCCATCGCTGTGATGTCCTCGGCCGGCACGGGCTGGATCAATGACTTCCACACCTCCGGGTTCGAGTTCTTGAACCGCGGTGACAGCGCCATCGTGGCGATTCAGTACTCGTTCATGCCGTCGGCCTACTCCTACGCCTCTGACCGCGAGGTGCCGGTGCGCAGCGCGAAGATTCTCATTGGCGCGGTGAAGGAGCGTATCGACGCCATGCCGGAAGACGAGCGGCCGAAGCTCTACCTCGGCGGCGAATCGCTCGGCGCCTACGGGCTTGCCGACGCTTTTGAGAACCTCGAGGAGTTCCGTGCCAATGTCGACGGTGGGGTGTTCACCGGTGCGCCTGGCTTCACCAAGACCCACGCTCAGCTGACCCAGAACCGCGACGAAGGTTCCCCGCAGCGCGTGCCGGTTGTCGACGGTGGCCGCAGCGTGCGCTTCACTGCCCACCCTGATCACCTGGAGAAGACGTTCGACGGTTCCGAGTACGACAACGAGTGGGAGTTCCCCCGCGCCGTCTTCGCCCAGCACGCGTCCGACCCGATCGTCTGGTGGGACCTGACCCTGCTGTTCAGGGCGCCGGATTGGCTGAAGGAGCCCGGCTCCCGCGGTGAGCGCGCACCGGAGGCGATGCATGTGGACACTTTGCAGAACATGCGCTGGGTGCCATTCATCACCTGGTGGCAGATCGGCGTGGACCAGTTGACCTCCCAGGATCCGCCCGGCGGACACGGCCACCAGTACCACGATGAGACCGTGGCGTACTGGAACGCTGTCTTGGATGCCGGCTTCTCCGACGAGGAGCTGGCGGCGATCTCCGAGTGGATCCACAAGGACTCCACCCGCATCCGCGCCACCTCTGCCTCTGCGGCAAAGGAGAGCGCCCGACAGGCTGCCGAGTCGGCGCGGCAGGCGTTCACGGATGTCTCTGGCGCGCCGAGCTAAAGGCGCTAACTAGATTCCGCAGGCCACGCCCGTGGAGTGGTGCGGGCAGTAGCCGTTCGGAACTTTGTGCAGGTACTGCTGGTGCTCGTCTTCGGCGAGGTAATAGTCCTGCCCGGCCGCGACCTCGGTAGTGATGGCGCCGAAGCCGGCCTGCTCGAGCTGTTTGCCGTATTCGGTCACCCATTGGCGGATCTGCTCCGCCTCTTCTTCAGTATCGGTGTAGAACGCAGAGCGGTATTGGGTGCCCACGTCATTTCCCTGGCGGTAGCCCTGCGTCGGGTCATGCGCCTCGAGCGCCATTCTGACCAGTTCCTTCAGGCTGATCTGCTCCGGGTCGTAGACCACCTCGACCAGCTCGACGTGGTTGGTGGCCCCACTGCACACCTCGCGGTAGGTCGGGTTCGGGGTCACGCCGCCGCCGTAGCCGACGGACGTGGACTCCACACCGGGGGTCTCCCAGTACATTTTCTCTGCACCCCAGAAGCAGCCGATGCCGATGAGCAGGCGTTTCTGTCCCTCACGCCACGGGCCGGTGATCGGCGTGCCCAGCACTGCGTGCGGGCGCGGGTTGTTCAGGACCGGGTCCGGGCGGCCGGGCAGAGTGCGGTCCGGGTCGGTGAGTTCAGGGGCGCGTCCGAAGAAGAATGCCATGCCTTCCATAACGGCCGTGTGCCGCGGAAGATTCCCGCCCGAATTGGCCCAGACCCCCACCCTGGCAAATTTCCCTATCATGGGCCACGTAAGCCAATCACCCATACGAAAGGTCTTAGAACAATGGCTGTTTACACTCTTCCTGATCTGCCGTACGCATACGACGCTCTGGAGCCGCACATCTCCGCTGAGATTATGGAGCTGCACCACGACAAGCACCACGCGAACTACGTCGCTGGCGCTAACGCTGCCCTGGAGGCTCTCGAGGAGGAGCGCAACGGCGAGGCTAACCCGGACAAGCTGCGCGCCCTGTCCAAGAACCTGGCGTTCAACCTGGGTGGCCACACGAACCACACCATCTTCTGGCAGAACATGTCCCCGAACGGTGGCGGCGAGCCGACCGGCGAGATCGCTGAGGCCATCAACCGCGACTTCAACTCCTTCGAGGCTTTCCAGAAGCAGTTCGAGGGCGTTGCAACCTCCATCCACGGCTCCGGCTGGGCGGTGCTGGGCTACGACCACATCGCTGGTCGCCTGATCATCCAGCAGCTGACCGACCAGCAGGGCAACATCTCCGTTGACTTCACCCCGCTGCTCATGCTGGACATGTGGGAGCACGCGTTCTACCTGCAGTACAAGAACGTCAAGGCTGACTACGCCAAGGCATTCTGGAACGTTGTCAACTGGGAGGACGTCGCCGAGCGTTACGCTAAGGCCTCCGCCTAACCATCGCTTGACTGCTTGAAGCGCGAAAGTCGCTTCAAGCTGAAAGGGACCGCCACTACCCAGAAAGTGGCGGTCCCTTCACGCATTCCCGGGGCTGGAGGTGCCTGGGTGCGTAACCTGATTTTCGCAACGAGATCGGCGGAGTTCCGAACTCGCCTTTCACTATAAGTAAGGCTGACCTAAACAAGCAAGGTTTATGCAACATTAAATGCGCTTAATTGCTTATCGACGCCCTGACCTGCCCGGATTAGACCCCTCGGGCGAAGAGTAGTTGGATAGGAGCTATGGCACCCGACAGACAAGCAGGCATACGCAAAGGCACACCGGAGTACCGGCGCGCCTCGTTCGCGCTGCTGTTCGCGGGACTCGCCATCTTCAACTCGCTCTACGCCACGCAGGCTCTGCTGCCCACCTTGACTGACGAGCTCGGCATGACCGAGGGCCAAGCAGCTCTGACGGTCTCGGCAACAACCGGCGGACTGGCGCTCTGCGTCGTGCCAGCGTCGATCCTTTCGGAACGGTTCGGCCGCGACAGGGTGCTCATCATTTCAGCGTTGCTCGCCACCACGCTCGGGCTTGCTTTGCCATTGGCGCAAACAGGCGGGCAGCTCATCGCGATGCGCTTTATCCAGGGTTGCCTCATCGCCGGCACCCCGGCAGTGGCGATGACGTGGATCTCGGAGGAAATCGCTGCCGAGGACTCCGCCGGAGCGATGGGGCTGTACGTGGCAGGCAACTCGATCGGCGGGCTGATCGGTCGCCTTGTTCCCGCGTTCACCTTAGAGGTCGCAGGCTGGCGCACCGCCCTGTTCGCCGGGGCGGTCACGGCTCTGACGTTCGCGTGCATCATGTGGGCACTGCTGCCTAACCAGAAGCAGTTCGAGCCGAAACCGCTGCACTTCTCCAGCGAGGCGACAGCTATCGCCCGCCACCTCACCGACTGGCGCCTCGTGGCCCTCTACGCCTGCGCGTTTTTGGGCATGGGCATGTTCGTCTCCGTCTACAACATGTTCGGCTTCCGGGCGATCGAGCACTTCGGGCTCCCGCCGGCGCTGGCAGGGCTTGTCTACGTGATGTATTTGTCGGGCACATGGTCGTCGGCACGCGCGGGCAACTACGTGCAGCGCGCCGGGCGCGGCCGGGTCATGGTGATCACGGCGGTGCTCATGCTCATCGGCGCGCTCATCCTCATCAGCCCGAACCTGTGGGTCACGCTCGTCGGGTTGCTGCTGTTTACGGCCAGCTTCTTCGCCATGCACTCGGTGGCGTCCGGCTGGGTGGGCCAAGTGGCAACTCGCGACAGGGCGGAAGCCTCGAGCGGGTACGTGTTCTTCTACTACGTCGGATCGTCGGCACTCGGCGCGTTGACGGGCTGGCTCTTCCAGTACCTCGACTGGCCGAGCTTCATCGGGGTCGTCGCTGGATTCCTCGTGGCGCTCACGGCGATCGCAGTGTGGCTCGCGCTCACAGTGAAGAAAGGCGCGGCACCCCGGGCGCACCAGCCATAAGCATCCGTCGCACGGCGGCAGTGGCACGGCAATCGTCCTCGTTATAGCGCTCCAGCGCCGCCCGCGCGGACATGTCCCCGGTGCGCGCTTCACGGCGCAGCGCCACTGACTCTTCCCCGTCCACATCGCCGGCCCATTCGTACCCGGCAATGGGCGCGACCACTTTCAGCCCTAGCCCGTCCGTGCCCACCAGCAAGCGGCGCACCCACGTGAACACGTCGACCCACTCGTCGGAAGCAATGAAGTCGCGGACTTCGTTTTCGCTTATCGACGCAAACCGCCGCGCCGACCCCATCAACCAGTGGTTCTCCCCACCCGCCGCGTAGCAATACGCCCGGAATGCCTTTCCCTCGGCGTGAGCAGCAGCGCGCAGGCCCATGAGCCAGTTCCAGAACGCCGCGAAGTTCTCCTCCTCGGCCACGGAATCCGGGCCGACCTCTTCCCACGTAGAGAAGGCGCGGTACGTCTGACCGTCGAACGCGCCCCACAGATAGGCACCCTGGTCGAGGTAGGCCTCCATGTCGATGTCCACTTCAACATCAGCCCGCAGTTCTGCAGGCGGGGCGAAGTCGTCGCGGGCGAGAACTGGGATCCCGGCGCGCCACGCGCGGGCGATCTGGGAGGACTCGCCAAGATCAGCATCCATAACGGCCTGGACTGTCTCCAAGCCCTTAAGACGCAGCGGTTCGGCGCGCTGACCGGGAAAGACGAGCGAGATATCGTCCATTGCGAGCAACTCCGGCTCGCACAGTTCCCAGAACCGGCAGGTCGCGCACTGTTTCAGGCGCACCGGGCGGTCGGGCGTGGGCAAAGCAAGAGCGGTGCGGAGCGCCTCCTCATAGCGGGTCACGTCAGTGAGGTAGGCCCGTTCGCGGTCCTGGCCGACGGCGGCGGCCTGCCCGCTGGCGTATCCGAGGTCGTCAAGCAGTATGTGCGCGAGCGCAGCGCGGTACCCGTCGATAGTGTGGTGCCGCAGCTTGGCACGGACCTCAAGGGGCTTACCCAGGCCCAACCGGCGCGTGGGGATGAACCGCAGCGTCGCCGATGGGCGCGACCGGGCGACGCGGTGGTTGGAAATCACCACGGGCAGGTAGGTCCCATCTTCAAGACGGGCGAGGATGTCGATCTCCGCCACCACCGGCACCCCGTCGATCGTCCCGGTCAAAGCGCCGTTCGTGATCAAGGTGGCGCCTTTGGCCAGCGCTGCGCGGGTGTGACCTTCTGCCGCGAAAACATCTGCGGCGGGATCGATGTCGATGCGCGAGAAGGGTTTACGGCGGCCATCCCCCATGGCTCTTCGGACAGGCAAGAGGGTGAATGCGGCGGCGCGTCCGGCGTCGATAAGCGGCTGGCGGCGCTCCGCCTCAGGCAGCGGCGGAATCTCGGGGTGGGCGATGCGCTGGCGCAGGCGGTAACGGCAACCGACAAGGTCACTCGCCCGCACCAAAGACGTTTCCTCGCTCACGGAAACCAAGCCTAACGGCCAGAGATGGGTAAAGTTGAACCGGACAAGTTATTTAAGGAGATACTCATGGGACTGTTCGAAACCATCCGCAAATCCCGCGCGAAGACCAAGGCTGAAATCAAGGCCGCTGAGGCGAAGGCGCGCCAGCTGGCTAAGGAAGAAGCCAAAAACGACAAGCAGATGGCCAAGCTGCTGGACAAGGCTGAAAAGCGCCTGCTGAAAGAGGAGAAGCAGGGCCTGAAGCGCAAGCGCAAGCACGAGCAGAATCTGGCCAAGAAGGAACTGCAAAAGATCCAGGAGTCCGGCCTGACCAAGAAGAAGGCCAAGCAGTGGGTCGGCGCCTCGCGCATCCTGGTGCCCATCCTCATCCCGCTCGCTTACCGCGCACTGACCACCTACCAGCAGAACAAGGTCAACGACCGCGCACGTGCCGCCGGCCTGACCGCCAACGAGATGGCGCGTTTTTCCACCCAGGGCGCTGAGCTCAAGGGCCGCGTGCAGGCGATCCGTTCGCAGGCGCAGAATAACGACGCGCTCAAGGACGACTTCCGCCGCGATGTCGAGGTGCGTTGCGACGAGATCGAGGCCGCCGTCAACAATGTCGAGCAGATGAACGACGCGCAGCGACGCCTGGCTCACGAGACGATCGACCGCGACATCAACAAACTGACCGCGGAGATCCAGGAAAAGACCCTCCGCTAATCCCTGCTGTAACGAGCTTGCGAGTTACAGCACTCCCTGTTCACGCGCCGATGCCACTGCTGACGTGCGTGAACGCACGCCCAGCTTGTCGTAGATATGGACGAGGTGGGACTTCACGGTCGCCTCTGACAGCATGAGGCGTTGGCCGATCTCGCGGTTCGAGGAGCCCCCGGCGACAAGCTGAAGCACCTCGAGCTCACGCGGGGTGAGCGAGGAGCGCGGGGTGCGGTCGCGGGTTTGCAGGCGGTCGCGCACCATCGGGGACATGGCCTGGTCGCCCTTGGCGGTGGAGCGCACAGCGGCCAGGAGTTCCGCGGGCGGGGCATCTTTGAGCAGGTAGCCGACAGCACCGGCTTCAATCGCGCCGAGAATGTCCACGTCGGTGTCGTAGTTGGTCACCACGAGCACCTTCGGCGGATTCTCCATGGAGGCGCGGATCTCGCGGGTGGCTTCCGCGCCCGTGGTCACCCGTGCCCCCTGCGCGCCCGCGCCGAAGCGCAGGTCCATGAGGATGACATCGATTCCACCTGCCTGAGCTGTGGCGATAGCTCCTTCAGCAGTCGCCACCTCCCCCACGACGATGATGTCGTCAGCCTCTTCCAGGATGGCGCGCAGGCCAAGGCGGACGATCTCGTGGTCGTCGGCAAGCAAGACACGAATCATTCTTCCTCCTCAATCTTTCGATTGATAGTATCACCGTCTGGCACCACGATCGACAATGCCGTGGAGCCTGACGGCGCGGACTCGATGATGAGCTCTCCGCCCAACTCCCGGGCACGGGTGCGCATTGCGTCGAGCCCGAGGTGGCCGAGCCCGCTGGGACGCTCCGGCAACGCATCCACATCGAACCCCTGACCATTATCGACGACGTCTAGCCGCACCTCATCCGGTGCGAACGTCAGCGTCACCCGCGCCATCGATGCGCCCGAATGCTTGACGACGTTACCCACCGCCCCCTGCGCAATCCGCAACAGTCCCGCCTCCACGCGCATCGGCAGCTGACGCGGCTGACCGTCCACGTCGACGGTGATGTCCATCTCCCCGGCCTGCGCGAACGATCCCGCGATCCGTTCCAGTGCCTCCGGAAGCGAGGTCTCCGACAGCGGCGCCGGCGTGAGCGCCGCGATCATCGCGCGTGTTTCCGCCAGGTTGTCCGAGGCAGAATGTCGAGCCACTTCGATGCGGCGCAGCGGGCTGGCGAGTGCCTCGCGCTCGAGCCCGCTACTCATCAGATCGCGTTCAGCGGCGTGCAGCAGCATCTGGATGCTCGACAGCGACTGCGCCACCGTGTCATGAATCTCGTGCGCGAGACGCTGGCGCTCCTGAACCACGCCCGCCTCGCGCTCTTTGAGTGCGAGCGCTTCTTGCGTATCGACGAGTTCTTGGATGAGCGCCTCCCTTTCCGCACTCACCCGGGCAATGACCTTGAACGCGTACGTGATCATGATGACCACCAGCGCCGAGACGGTGGGACCCATCACCCCGCCGAGGGTGAGCCCATCCGGGATTTGCACGAGAATGGAGATCGCTAGCACCCCGACGACGCCGACCACGCCGTACCAGCCATTGAACGCGCGCATGAACAGGAAGAACAGGATGAACACCCAGTAGACGGCCACCGGGGTCAAGAACATCGCCGCGACCCACACGGCCGTCAGCGCGAGCATCCACAGCACCCGCGCGATGGCGTTCCAGCGGCGCATCTGCAACGCGCCGAACGAGTAGATCCCGCCGAAGGTGATGATGAGCAGAACCAGGGTCACCGCCTGGCTGATGTGCATGCGGAACACCCCGCCCAGGGAGACCAGTAGTAATGCCACTGTCAGCGCGGCGATGCCCGTGTCCAGGGCGCGGTTGTCCGGCAGCCCGGCGACCCGGTCGGGCCGACCGCTTTCCGCAGATACCGTGGAGACCATGCGCAAGAGCGTACCCCGAGCTTCCACGTTTCTAGCCTTAGAATGATGCACATGACATCCCGTCGCGTGCTGGCCGCCATTCTCGCCGTGATTCCCCTTCTTCTTGCAGGCTGCTCCGAGTCCGGCGACGCCGCGTCTGAGCGCGTCACGGTCGAGGTGCCCACCACCGTGACCGTCACTGCCGACCCGACAGACCTTCCGTCTTCCTTCATCCACTACGTGGCCCTGGGCGACTCGTATGCTGCGATGGGGTCCGCCTCCGGGCCATTCGTCGGCCCCGCCTTCTGCGCCCGCAGCGAAGACAACTACCCGCATGAGCTGGCGAAACTCTACAGCGGCATCAACGCCAAGCGCGGTTTCACCGATGCGACCTGCCAAGGCTCCACCACCGAGCACATCCTGTCCGACCGCGACATCACCGGCGCAGACATCCCCGCCCCCGTCCTCGACGCAGAGGTCAAAGACACCGCAACGGGTTCGGCGACGGTGACGGTGAGTCCGTCGACAAGCACTGCGACGTCAACAAGCACAACCGCAACGAGTTCTCCCACCACGACCGAGGATGCTGGCGCAAGCACCATCACCGCCCAGATCGAAGCCCTCGAACCGGATACGGACCTAATCACGCTGTCGATCGGCGGCAACGACATTCACTTCGGGCCGTGGAGCCGCTGCATCACAGGCATGGTCGAGGACCGCGGCGAGGCCGACTGCGACGAGGGGCTTTACGACGACACCGCCCGCGCCCTCGTCGACCTGCCGAAACGCCTCGACGCGATCTACGCACGTATCAACGAGAAGGCCCCGAACGCGACGATCATCACCACCGGTTACATGCCGCTGCTGTCCATGGAGGACGATTGCGAGCGCACGACGGATCTGCCCAGCGGGACGTTGAACTGGGCCGCCGGTTTGACCGTGACCATGAACGCGATGGTGCGCGATGCCGCAGTCCGCAATGGTGCACTGTTTGTCATGCCGCCGAACGCGGATTTCCACTCCGTCTGCGCGCCGGCCAGCGAGCGCTGGACCGACCTGACCGGTGAGGAAACCGACTCGTTCGCCGTGCACCCGACACCGACCGGGCAGCAACAAATGGCCGAAGCGATCGCGGATGTCTTGGCGAAACTGTAGTTCACCAATGCACCGAAGTTTTAGGAGCCGTCGTGGGCATGGCCTAAAATCAACCCTCGGTACGTAGAGGAGAGTGAGGCATGCTCGAAGCGTTCGTCTACCCGGTGTCCGCAGTGATGAAGCTGTGGCACTGGTTGCTGGCGGATGTGTTCAACGTGGCTCCCGACACAGCGTGGGTGCTGTCAATCTGCCTTCTCGTGCTCACCGTGCGCGGTCTGCTGGTCCCGTCCTATTGGTCGACGTTCAGATCCAGCCGCAAGATGCTCATGATGCGGCCTGAGCAAATCGCGCTCGAGGAACGCTACGGCGCCTCCCTGGAGCCGGACGACATCACAGCGCACGAGAAGGCGCTGAAGGAACTGAACAAGGAGTACGGGTACAACCCGCTGTCCGGCTGCATCCCGCCGCTGGTGCAGCTGCCGTTCATTTTGGGCCTGTACCGCCTACTCATCTGGATGTCCGTCCCCGAGAACGGCCGCACGGGCAGCGACATCGGCCTGCTCAACCCTGATGACATTGCCGGCTTCCTCGAAGCGTCCTTCCTTGGCGTGCCGCTGCCGGCGTACGTGTCCATGAGCCAGGAGCAGTTCGCGGCGCTGGGCACTACCGGCGACGACGTGCGCGCAGTGGCCATTCCGCTGCTCATCTTCGCGATCATCTTCACCACCTTCAACATGTTCGTCTCCCAGCTGCGCAGCCGCGTGCACATGGACTGGAACGAACGCATGGCCGTACGCATCTACGACTTGATGTGGTGGCTCATGCTGCTGATACCCGTCATGCTCGGTTTCGTGGGCATGACCGGTCTGATCCCCATTGCGTTGTTGATGTACTGGTTCATCAGCAACCTGTGGACCCTGTGCCAGACAGCGATCATGTGGTACCTGCTTACCCGCAAGTACCCGCTCGAGCCGCACCACCTTGAACACGTCGAGGAAGCTCGCACCGACGCGCAGAATAAGGAGGCAAAGCGCTCCCGCCGCAGCCGCAACCTGCAGGCACTCGCCCACCCGTCGACGCTCCCGGAGGTCCGCCGCACCATCAAGGCAGAAAAGCAGGCGGAGAAGCAGGCACTCAAGGACAAAAAAGCGGAAAAGAAGAGCCTCAAGAAAGAAAAGAGCAAAGTCCGCTCCGACATGCGCAAAGCAGAGATGGAGGAACGGAAGAAAGCACGCGAAGAGGCGAAGGCTAAATCGAATAGTCAGCCGGAGGCGCCGACAGCATCTGACGCGCCAGATCCCGACCAGTAATCAGCGGCGCTACAGTGCGGCTCACGCGCGCACCCGTCATCCCGCCGTCAAGGAAGATGAGCAGCTGGTTCGCCTGCGTTTCCGAGGGGTAACCGTTCTTCCGGTTGAGCAATTCCGTCATTGTGGAGTGCATCCAGCGGCGGTGCTCTAGGCACGCGGCGACAATGTCGCGTTCTGACTCTGTCTCCGGGCGCGGGTATTCGGCAGCGGCGTTGAGAAACGGTGAGCCGCGGAAATCCTTCTCCGGCTCCTCCTCGATCGCCATGTCGAAGAAAGCGAGGATTTTCTCGTCGGCATCGATCATCATCGAAGTGCGCTCGACCCAGCGATCACGGAACTGTGAATCAAGGCGTTCAATGTACGCGATGACCAGGTTATCTTTCGACCCCAGCAGTGAGTACAGCGATGCCTTCGCCACATCCGCCTCACGCAGGATGCGGTCGATGCCGATGACGCGGATGCCCTCTTCAGTGAACAATTTTGTGGCGGCATCGAGCAGGCGCTGACGGGGACTGGGCCTGTTGCGGCGACGCGATGCCGGCTGTTTCTTGCTCACCTGTCTCAATATAGACAAACCGGTACGTCCATTCAAAGGTTTGGTGGCAGGATTTGGTGATTCAGGCACGAAAAAGCTCCCGCCCAACCGGGCGGGAGCACATTCTTTCTTACGGGTGATTAGCGGCGGCGACCCATGATCATGTTCACGATCCACAGGACGATAACCGCACCAATGATGCAGGTGAACATGGAGAAGATCCAGTTACCGCCGGCAACATCAACGCCGAACAGCGACAGAACCCAACCACCAACGAGACCACCGACCACACCGGCAGCGATGTTGGCGAAGATGCCCATGGAAGCGTCACGCTTCATGATCATGGATGCGATCCAACCAGCAATACCACCGATAACGATCCAACCGAGAAAACCGAGTGTAGGTGTCATGAAAAATTCCTCTCTAACAAATTCCTAAACTTTCCACTTCCTATTATGCCCAAAGAAACCGAACCGTGGGCAACAGAAGGCCCACGGTTCCATAACGGTTCGGCTGGCATTGCAACCTTTTTGCCTGTTTACTTTGGTAGTTTCTCCGGGCGCACAACCATCATCGGGCAGGGCGCGGCCTGCAGCAACGCCCGTGAGGTGGAGCCGAGCAGCATGCCCTTGAAGCCGCCGCGGCCGTGGGAACCGGTGATGAGCAGCTGGGCGCCCTGCGCCTGCTCCACCAAAGCGCGCACCGGCCGGTCGCGGGTGACCACCTTGCGCACCGTGACATTGGGGAACTCAGCAGAGAAGGAGGACAGCGCGTCCTCGAGCTTCTTCGCCCGCTGCTGATCCACCTGTTGTAGTTGATCCTCGGTGACGATAGCGCCGGCGGCTGGGGAGGAATTATCCATGTAGGTATGCACGGCGACGAGCTCGGCACCGCGGGCCTGCGCCTCCTCGAAGGCGACCTGAGTAGCCTTAACGGAGACCTCGGAGCCGTCGACACCGACGACAACCGGGCCGTACTTGGTATCTTCCGTCACCGCGTTGTCATCGCGCACGACCACGACCGGGCACGAAGCGTGAGACACGACTGCGGCGGAGACTGAACCCAGCACCATGCCGGAAAGTCCGCCCAAACCGCGGGAACCCATGACGATCATCGTGGATTCCTTCGACAGATCTAGCAGCATGTCGATCGGGGATCCCTCCGCGACCGTGTGCCCGATCTTGATGTCGGGAGCGACCTCGAGAGCGATGTCGCGGGCATCTGCGATCTTGCGCAGGCATTCGTTCTGCAGATCGTCGTACAGCTCCTGCGGAGGCACCATGCCTTCGGCGTAGAGGAACTGCGGCATGGTGTACGAGGACGCGAGACGCAGCGGAACGCCGCGCTTGTTAGCGGTGTTGGCCGCCCAACGGACGGCATTGTTCGACGGTTCGCCACCATCAACGGCGACGACAACCATATTTTCACGGCTCATGAGGGTGCCTTTCCTCGTTCTTATCTGACACCCCCATCATACCGCCGCGGGGGGTCGGTCTACTTGGGGATTTCGATCGGACGGGCCGGTTCCGCGTTAGCCGGGAAGAGGATGGTGTAGATCGTCCACAGGACGTCCTTGATCGTCTTGCCGATACCTTCACTGAAGAAAGCCGTCAGTTGGCCCAGAATTGCATCAATATTCATGGGGAATAAGTTAGTACATGTGACAGAAGTTGGGAAGAGGAACCGTAAACCTTTACCTCCGCGCGATGGCCTCGGCGCGACGCGAGCCCGCGTTCCGGACGGTGAGCCGTGGGTCGCCCGGGACTTCATTTGGCATCTCGTGTCCACACAGCGCCACCGCCACCCGCTTGACGACGAGTCCGCCGTGACATCCCGCTTCACCGCGGGCGAGGTCGTGCTTATCGACGGCACCCCCCTCACCCCCGGTGACCTAGTACGGCCAGGAACGGACGTCTTCTTCTACCGGCGCCCAGCTCCGGAGCCGCGCGTGCCGTTCGAAGTAACTGTCGTCTACGAAGACGACGCCATCATGGTGGTGAACAAGCCGCCGTTCCTGGCCACCATGCCCAGGGCATCACACATTACCGAAAGCGCGACGGTGCGTTTACGCCGTTCGACGGGAAACGAAGAACTCACGCCGGCGCACCGCCTCGACCGAATGACCTCCGGCCTTCTCTTATTCACCAAGAAGGCCTCCGTGCGGGGCGCTTACCAGCAACTCTTCGCGTCGCGGGCGGTCGCCAAACTTTATGAGGCTGTGGCCGATGACATCGGCCCGTCGCTGCCCGCACGTCCATCAGCGAATTCGCCATTGGTATGGGAGCACCACATTGTGAAGCGAGAAGGTGAGCTGGCGTCGTCCATCACCGTAGATGCCATCCCGAACTCACTCACATACGTCACAGACATCACACCGTTGCAAGGAGGTGCTGCCCGATATCTCTTACAGCCGGTAACAGGCCGCACCCATCAGCTCCGAGTGCAGATGCACGCTGCCGGCGCTCCTATTCACGGGGATCCTGTCTATCCGGAGCTACTTCCAGCGTCTGCTGAAGATTTCACGAACCCAATGCTCCTGACGGCCGTCGGGCTCGCTTTCACCGATCCCCTAACCGGGGTGAAGCGAACCTTCAGTGCCCCAGGGTTCTCGGGACAAGCGATTCCGGGGCTGAAGCAGAAGGGACGTGCAAACAAATAGTGCACCTTGAAACCTCAGCGTTTGAAGCTGACCGTTTAAGGGCGGTGGGCAAGCGACGATCAAGGCTGTCGCAACACACTCCGCGTTCCTACGACCCGATGTCCAATTAGTGCGAGCTAGCTTCCGTTACCGGCTGCAGCACCCTTGTTGTTCCATCTGTCCAACTGAGCGAAGTTGCCTAGAACAACGAGTAGCAGCCCAAACATACCCAGAACTGAGGCCAATCTGCCAATGGTGTTTGGGTTACCGGACGACAGGTCGTTGGTGATTCAGCGTGTGCCTTCGGCCCATGCGGAGGACTCTTCGGCCCGTGTGCGTGTGTTATTTGCGGTAGTGTTTGTTTGCGCTGCTACTACGGTGTCGGGTTGTGCCGGGGTGGTGTGTGCGTGTGCTGGGAGTGCGGCTCCGGTGGTGAGAATAGCTGCCATCCCGGTAGCTGCGAGTGTGGTGCGGCCCATGATGTTCCCCCTTTTTTTTCACGGTTATGTGGTTCTATCTGTGAAGTCTTCGGGGGAGGAGGAATCGTTACAACCAGCGTGGGTTTAGGCAGACGCGTTTAACCCCCGGGGTGGCGCTGTGTGGCGCCGTTCCTCGGGGGTTGTTTGTGTCTGTATTGAGTTGTTTTTGTTGTTGTTGGTCGGCGGTAACTTACTCTCCCACACCCTCCCGGGTGCAGTACCATCAGCGCGGGTGGGCTTAGCTTCCGGGTTCGGAATGGGACCGGGCGTTTCCCCACCGCTATCAACCACCGACACACCTAATAGGGCTTGTGTGTCATGGTGACCACCACACTTCTGCGTGTGTGGTGTGGTCGGTTGTTTAGTTATCTGTATCTGTGGCACATGTGTGTGTGGTGTGTCAGATACTGCATAGTGGACGCGAACAGTGTGCAATTGTTGGTGTTGTTTGTTTGTGCACGGTGTTTTTGTTTTGTTGTTGGTGTATTAGTACCAGTCACCTTCGCACATTACGGTGCTTCCAGATCTGGCCTATCAACCCCATCGTCTGTGGGGAACCTCGAATGAAACCTCATCTTGAAACAGGCTTCCCGCTTAGATGCTTTCAGCGGTTATCCCTTCCGTACGTAGCCAACCAGCGATGCTCCTGGCGGAACAACTGGCACACCAGAGGTACGTCCGTCCCGGTCCTCTCGTACTGGGGACAGCCTTTCTCAAGTTTCAACGCGCGCGGCGGATAGAGACCGAACTGTCTCACGACGTTCTGAACCCAGCTCGCGTGCCGCTTTAATGGGCGAACAGCCCAACCCTTGGGACCTACTCCAGCCCCAGGATGCGACGAGCCGACATCGAGGTGCCAAACCATCCCGTCGATATGGACTCTTGGGGAAGATCAGCCTGTTATCCCCGGGGTACCTTTTATCCGTTGAGCGACACCACATCCACAAGTAGGTGCCGGATCACTAGTCCCGACTTTCGTCCCTGCTCGACATGTTCGTCTCGCAGTCAAGCTCCCTTGTGCACTTACACTCTTGCACCTGATTGCCAACCAGGCTGAGGGAACCTTTGGGCGCCTCCGTTACTCTTTGGGAGGCAACCGCCCCAGTTAAACTACCCACCAGGCACTGTCCCCAACCCAGATCATGGGCCAAGGTTAAGACATCCACTACGGTCAGAGTGGTATTTCACGTAACGACTCCACACCCACTAGCGTGAACGCTTCAAAGTCTCCCACCTATGCTACACAAACCGCAGTAAACACCAATACCAAGCTATAGTGAAGGTCCCGGGGTCTTTTCGTCCTGCCGCGCGTAACGAGCATCTTTACTCGTAGTGCAATTTCACCGGGCCTGTGGTTGAGACAGCAGGGAAGTCGTTACGCCATTCGTGCAGGTCGGAACTTACCCGACAAGGAATTTCGCTACCTTAGGATGGTTATAGTTACCACCGCCGTTTACTGGGGCTTAAATTCTCCGCTTCGACCACAAAGGGTCTAACAGGTCCTCTTAACCTTCCAGCACCGGGCAGGCGTCAGTCCGTATACATCAACTTGACCGTCTTCGCACGGACCTGTGTTTTTGATAAACAGTCGCTTCCCTCTCTTCTCTGCGACCACAACCAGCTCACACACGCATGGTGCGCTCACCAGTCATGGCCCCCCTTCTCCCGAAGTTACGGGGGCAATTTGCCGAGTTCCTTAACCACAGTTCACCCGACCGCCTGAGTATTTTCTACCTGACTACCTGTGTCGGTTTCGGGTACGGGCCGTACACACACATCGCTAGAGGCTTTTCTCGACAGCATAGGATCACCACCATCACCCACATATGGGCTACGCATCACGCCTCACACAAACAGGACCGCATTTGACTAGTCCATGTGCCACACGCTTGCACCACAATCCACTTAAGTGGCGTAGCTACCTGACTGCGTCACCCCATCACTGAACTACAACGGATCAGGCCCCACGCATCACACCCACCCGCAAACCAAAGGAATGCATGGCGGGTGGTCAGGGTGGTTAGTATCACCGCTTCGCACTTGGGCGCGTATGCACGGGTACGGGAATATCAACCCGTTGACCATCGACTACGCCTGTCGGCCTCGCCTTAGGACCCGACTCACCCTGGGAAGACGAACTTGACCCAGGAACCCTTAGTCATCCGGCGGATACGATTCTCACGCATCATTCGTTACTCATGCCTGCATTCTCACTCGCACACAGTCCACGCCCCCTTCCGGTAACGCTTCACCCCATGCACGACGCTCCCCTACCCATATAAAAATATGCCGCGGCTTCGGCGGTGTACTTGAGCCCCACTGAATTGTCGGCGCGCAACCACTCGACCAGTGAGCTATTACGCACTCTTTCAAGGGTGGCTGCTTCTAAGCCAACCTCCTGGCTGTCTTCGCGATTACACATCCTTTTCCACTTAGCACACCCTTAGGGGCCTTAACCGGCGATCTGGGCTGTTTCCCTCTCGACTATGAAGCTTATCCCCCACAGTCTCACTGCCGCGCACCAATGTAAACCGGCATTCGGAGTTTGGCTGACATTGCTAAGATGATAGTCCCGCTCAACCAACCAGTAGCTCTACCTCCGGCACACCTACGCGACGCTGCACCTAAATGCATTTCGGGGAGAACCAGCTATCACGGAGTTTGATTGGCCTTTCACCCCTACCCACAACTCATCCCCGCAGTTTTCAACCTACGTGGGTTCGCGCCTCCACAACCTCTTACAGCTGCTTCACACTGGCCATGGGTAGATCACCCCGCTTCGGGTCCAGGACATGCCACTTACAACACACAATTAGCATTCGCTTTCGCTACGACTACCCCAAACGGGTTAACCTCGCGACATGCCGCTGACTCGCAGGCTCATTCTTCAAAAGGCACGCCATCACACACACAGAAGGTGCTCTGACGGATTGTAAGCGCACAGTTTCAGGAACTCTTTCACTCCCCTCCCGGGGTACTTTTCACCATTCCCTCACGGTACTATCCACTATCGGTCACACTAGGTATTTAGGCTTACCGGGTGGTCCCGGCAGATTCACAGCAGATTCCACGAGCCCGCTGCTACTCGGGGCAAACACGACACACAACCAGCACACGCCTTCACGTACAGGACTCTCACCTCCTCCGGCAGACCATCCCAGGCCACTTCCGCTAACACGCACTAGAAATGCAACGACTGACAGACCGTTGACCATCGCACCCCACAACACCGCACACGCAACCCCTGCCAGGTATCACACGCACACGGTTTAGCCTCATCCGCGTTCGCTCGCCGCTACTAACAGAATCATTATTATTTTCTTCTCCCACCGGTACTGAGATGTTTCACTTCCCGGTATCACCCCCGCACAACTATGAATTCATCATACGGTGACCACACACAACCGTGGCCGGGTTTCCCCATTCGGACATCCTCGGATCAACGCTTCGTTGACAACTCCCCGAGGCATAACGCAGCCTCACACGTCCTTCATCGGCCCAGCATGCCAAGGCATCCACCATGCGCCCTTAAGCAACAAACACAAACACACACCCACACCAACCACAACAAAAAGCCGTAATCAGCGCTCTAAGCGTGTGCCCGGATACACAAACACATACTCACAATCACAAAAATACTCACACCAAACCAGAACAAGAACAATCATCCTCGCCCCAACTCGATGAGAAATACACTTCTCTTCAAAGAAGAAAGATGCTCGCGTCCACTATACAGTTCTCACACACCACACCCAGCAGACACAAACACCACCACAGTGACATTCGTATCTATCCGGGCCACAAGGACAACCACCCACACACCACGCAACCCACAAACGAGTCACACCACAGTGTGCGGGCACCATGTGCTGCCCCAGACACCCAACAGCGCACCAATGCTTCTGACAAAAACCGGTTGATTGCTCAATCATGCGACACCCACACACATCCCTGCGTGCTTCTCTTGGAGGCATCCATGCCCCCCGGGTGCGTGTCCACCTGGAAATTTTCCACAACATACGGGTCTGCAGCACCACACACGGATACTCAACAGCCCAACCCCACACCCAGTACAGGTAACTACCTGACCATGCGGGGCCAATAAAAAGTAATGCTCCTTAGAAAGGAGGTGATCCAGCCGCACCTTCCGGTACGGCTACCTTGTTACGACTTCGTCCCAATCGCCGATCCCACCTTCGACAGCTCCCTAACAAGTTTGGGCCACTGGCTTCGGGTGTTACCAACTTTCATGACGTGACGGGCGGTGTGTACAAGGCCCGGGAACGTATTCACCGCAGCGTTGCTGATCTACGATTACTAGCGACTCCGACTTCATGGGGTCGAGTTGCAGACCCCAATCCGAACTAAGGCCGGCTTTAGAGCGATTAGCGCCTCCTCACGAAGTAGCTGCGCGTTGTACCGACCATTGTAGCATGTGTGAAGCCCTGGACATAAGGGGCATGATGATTTGACGTCATCCCCACCTTCCTCCGAGTTAACCCCGGCAGTCTCTCATGAGTCCCCAACCAAATGCTGGCAACATAAGACAAGGGTTGCGCTCGTTGCGGGACTTAACCCAACATCTCACGACACGAGCTGACGACAACCATGCACCACCTGTACACCAGCCACAAGGGAAGCTACATCTCTGCAGCGATCCGGTGTATGTCAAGCCCAGGTAAGGTTCTTCGCGTTGCATCGAATTAATCCACATGCTCCGCCGCTTGTGCGGGCCCCCGTCAATTCCTTTGAGTTTTAGCCTTGCGGCCGTACTCCCCAGGCGGGGCGCTTAATGCGTTAGCTACGGCACGAACCCCGTGGAAGGGACTCACACCTAGCGCCCACCGTTTACGGCATGGACTACCAGGGTATCTAATCCTGTTCGCTACCCATGCTTTCGCTCCTCAGCGTCAGTTACTGCCCAGAGACCTGCCTTCGCCATCGGTGTTCCTCCTGATATCTGCGCATTCCACCGCTACACCAGGAATTCCAGTCTCCCCTACAGCACTCAAGTTATGCCCGTATCGCCTGCAACCCCGCAGTTAAGCTGCGGTATTACACGAACGACGCGACAAACCACCTACGAGCTCTTTACGCCCAGTAATTCCGGACAACGCTCGCACCCTACGTATTACCGCGGCTGCTGGCACGTAGTTAGCCGGTGCTTCTTATCCAGGTACCGTCACTGACGCTTCGTCCCTGGCGAAAGGAGTTTACAACCCGAAGGCCGTCATCCCCACGCGGCGTCGCTGCATCAGGCTTGCGCCCATTGTGCAATATTCCCCACTGCTGCCTCCCGTAGGAGTCTGGGCCGTATCTCAGTCCCAATGTGGCCGTACACCCTCTCAGGCCGGCTACCCGTCGACGCCTTGGTAGGCCATTACCCCACCAACAAGCTGATAGGCCGCGAGCTCATCCCACACCGAAAAAACTTTCCACCACACCATCCAAGACGTGGTCCTATCTGGTATTAGACCCAGTTTCCCAGGCTTATCCCAAAGTGCAGGGCAGATCACCCACGTGTTACTCACCCGTTCGCCACTCGAGCACCGAAGCAAGCTTCGGCCTTTCCGTTCGACTTGCATGTGTTAAGCACGCCGCCAGCGTTCATCCTGAGCCAGGATCAAACTCTCCACAAAAACAGTTTCAACAAAACACAGTGAAACAGGCCGTGAAAAGCCCAAAACCCAACCAAAACAAAACCACCCACACACAAAGCGCATCAGCACAAAAAACCATGCACCAGTGCGTGAACTGGCAATCCTAAAATTACTAGACAAACCAAAAGGTTCATCCACATGTTGCCCCTCATCCCTGACGGGGAAAAAGAAGAAGCAACAAAAAATATTTCCAATCAGTCACACACGACCAACCAGCACAGTGACACCCCATCAATAGGTTCAAGCACCACCGACCAGCACACACCACACACAAAACACGTGCAGGCATCAAAAAGGTCGCACACAACCAACCAAAAAACATTGGCACACTATCGAGTTCTCACACAACACACGCACACCCAAACACAACCCACAACCAGGGCCATGCTCGAAGTAGCTTGGACGACCCTACACACCCACCACCACACCAAGCAAATCACTCAGTACACAGTGAAAATGTTTCAGATCCCTGCCAACGATTGTTTTCCTACCGCCATCTCACCAAACCACACTGTCCGGCGGGGCGTTGTCGGTCACGCTGACTCACATAAAGCTACACACCAACCACCAACAACACAAACCCCCAGCACAAACACGGTTTCTAGCCATCCCCACCAACGCTGGACATGCTGCGAATGTTGTCGTGGGTGAGGTTGATCTTCCCTGCGACGTAGAGCGCGATGAACACGCAGCCTACGAGCGCGACAGCACTGGAAACCATAAGCAGTCCAAGTGGGACTCGCCCCGCAGTTTCCTCGAATCGCAGGAGGTCACGCACGCCGAACCAGAGTAAGAATCCTGCCGCCGGAAAGAGTGCCTTGGCTTTGGAGACGGTGCCTGCGGCGAATACTCCGGCCGCCACAACTGTCACTGCCACCAGGATGAACACCTCCGGTTGAACATCGACGTGGTCAATCGGCAATAGAATGCTTCCGGCGCTTGCAATCACGCCGAGAATTGCTCCCGCACCCACACTGACTGCCAGCACGTGCACTGCCCACGCCTTTCGGGTGAATCCGTACGAATGCGCGACCAGTGGGCTCAGACCACTCGTCACTGTCTCGGTGCCCAGCCACATGAAGAAGAACAGCACGGGCAAAGCTGCGAGGATGGAAGAAAACGTATCGTTTTCGATGAAACCGGCAAGATAGATTGCCAGTGAGAGCCCGGCACCGGCAATGGCGGCACCCAACAGCGTCGGCCACCACATGGCTTGGACCAGCAGCGGACCAGACGGCCGGATATGCGTGGACTCCACCTCACCGTAACGCGCCTGATCACCGACAGCATCGTGGGTGGCTACGAACAACACTCCGCAGGTGGCTGCGATGAGCGCACCGGTTACCCCCTTCATGCCGGGCACAAAGAGAAGGTAGATCAATGCTGCGGCAATAACGACCGGCGCCGTCACCATGAGTAGCTGGCTGCGCGCTCTAGCCGCATTCATCCCCAACGCCCGGAAGATGTTCTTTTCTGGGTATAGGCCGTCCAGCAGGGTCAACGAGCCGATGAGACTACCTGCCACCACTGCCGTCCAGCTGCCCACCCAGGCTCCACCGATGAGAAAGATGAGCGCGATGGGCAGGAGCAGCAGGCGCCACCGTGACCCCGCCTTGAACTGGTGCCAGAAGAATGGGGCATCCAGGGCCGTCATCGTTACAGACATGGTTAGCTCACCTCCAGGAGAGACTCGATAACGTCGCCGAGGTCGGCAGGCGCGGTGCGCGCCGAAAGGCCTGTGGCGCTTGTGGCGGGGAGGAGGGCGCGGGACCCGGCATCGGTGCGTCGATAAGCAAGCGCGTGCTCGGGCTCGTCAAAGGAGCCGGTCGCCACGACGTAATCGTCGGCCTCCTCTGCGAGAATGTGCGCGGCGATGCGGCCGTCGCGGCCGAGAATGATCGCGGAATCGAGGAGCTTGGCGGCGTCCTCAATGTGGTGTGTTGCCATGATGAACGTTCGGCCATTCCCGGAAAGCTCCAGCAAATGGCAGTAGAAGACGTCGGTGTTGTGGATGTCGAGGCCGACGTAGGGTTCGTCGAGAAGCGTGAGCTCTGCGCCCGACGCGAGACCGACGATGTTGCCGACCATTGCTCGCTGACCACGCGACAGCTGGCTGTACGCCGTCGTCATTGCGTCATCGAGAGCGAAATCAGCCACAAGATCGTCGGCGATTCCGCGATCCCACCCCGGGTACCGCAACTGCGCGCCGGTGAGGATGTCACGGACGGACCATGCGCCCGGGTAGGCGACATCGACACCGGTCAGGGAGACGCGGTCCATGACGGTCGCGTTGTCGAACGGTTTCTGGTTGAAGACATCGAGCTCGCCATCAGAGGGCTTGAGCTGGCCGGCGATGAGCGAGAGCAGAGTGGACTTGCCCACGCCATTGCGGCCGAGCAGGCCGTGGATGCCGCCGGATTCTATCGCGAGGTCGAGCCGGTCCAGTACCGTCTCCCCGCCGAAGGTTTTTGTCAGTTCCTGTGCGATTATCACTTGTACATTCCTCTACTTTCTGCAACGCGGTCAATGAGGTTGTGGAGAGTGGGTAGGTCGTGGCCGAGGCGAAGTGCTTCGTCGATAAGCGGGGCAATGTACGCGCCCGCAAACTCCGCTTGGCGCTGCGCGAGGATGCGTTCGCGCGCGTCGGGCGTGACAAACATGCCGATCCCGCGTCGTTTTTCCAGCACCCCGCCATCCACAAGGAGCGTGAGCCCTTTGCGCGCGGTCGCGGGGTTGATCTCATGGAACGCCGCCAGCTCGTTGGTGCTCGGTGCGCGGGCCCCGGCCTCTAGGTGGCCATCCACTATCTGGTCTTGAATAAGGCGTGCGATCTGCATGAACAGCGGCTCTGTGTCGTTGCCCATCGCGACCTCCGGTTCGTCGGTTAGTTAGTGGTGTAATCAACCGTACAACTATGGGGACAAAATGGCAACGGCTCCCACCAAGCAATTCCTGAATTCACAGATTCGTGCAGGTAGACGGCGCGCGTCTGACAAGCTCATCCAAGTTAAGGCAGACTGGATACCGACAAAAGTTATTAGCTACATGAATAGATACGGATTTAGGAGCCATGCTTGAGCGCACAGTCGTTTTCGTTGATACGTCATATTTACTTGCGAGTTTCTACAACTCGTGGGAAACAGGCGCGAGATCACAATTAGAAATTGACCTCCCCGAGGTCGTTGCCAACCTCGGGACCATGATTACCCAGCAACTACACCAACCCATCCACCGCCAGTTCTGGTACGACGGCATCCCAGACTCTGGCCCCCACCGCTACCAGCGCGCTCTACGCACGTGCGACGGCGTGCAGTTGCGCACCGGCCAACTCATCGAATGGGGCGAGCGGCGCACCCAAAAAGGCGTGGACACCCGCCTTGTCGCCGACATCGTGGCCAACGCCATGCGCGGCCAGTACAGCGACTTCGTGCTGGTCAGCGGCGATGCCGACATGATCCCCGGCGTCGAGGAAGCTACCAACGCAGGCGTCCGCATGCACCTCTACGGCTTTGGCTGGGACTCTATGTCCTCAGCTCTGCGCCACGCGTGCGACTCCACCACCATCCTCGATCCGCGCGAGGATTTCGCCGAAGCAATGCAGCTCCAGGTGCTCGAGGGCCCGCTTCCACCGACCATTCGCGAGCGCCCGCTTGTCGACGCGATCGACGAGACCGACACCCAAGACGGCATGTGCGGCGTTCCCCGCCCCGACGGCGAACAGCCTCTTTCTTCCCACGTCGCGCAGGCGGAGGCGGATGCCGCCGCTGAGGAACTCGCGCAGCAAAAGGTGGAGCAGGCAGACCACGCCGAACCTGAACAGAAGCCCGAGCAGGGCCGTGACAGGCAGGGCGCTGCCCACGAGTCAACAGACCACGTGGCACCCAAGCCCCGCCCCACACCTGGCCCGCCATCGCCGGCCCAACTAGCAGCCAGCTCGCCGAAACCCTCGATGATGGCGCCGCGCCGGAAACTGCGCTCCCGCTACGTTCCGCTGCCGGAAGAAGTATGGACCTCCTCCGGGTTCCAAACCCCGTTCGATGTGGGCCAGCAGTACGCAACGTGGTGGTTCGACAATGCCGCCTCTTCCGAGCAGCGCGACAAAGCGCACATTCTCTCGGGAGGCGGCCTTCCCCCCGAAATCGACAGGCCGCTGCTGCAGTTCGCCTGCGAAACCCTTCATGAGTACACGCTCAGCGAGAGCCAGCGCGTCAACCTGCGAGACGGCTTCCACTCCGGGATCCGCGGAGTGCTGATCAACATCCGCCGGACCCAGAGCTAAGCACTCACTAGCGGTTGTCGGCCTCTTCCGCGTTGAGCGGAGCTTGTGGGGCTTCATCGTCGAAACGCTCGAGGGCCTCTTCGTGTTGCTCCGCATCATCGCTTGCAGCAGCCTGGGCCGACCCCTGGGTCAGCTCGCCAGCGGACTCTGCCTGCATCGACGCGCGGATCTCCGCAAGCTTGGATGATGCAGCGACATCGGTCTGGCCGGACTCGATCTCAGCCATCGCGGC
Source organism: Corynebacterium genitalium ATCC 33030 (assembly GCF_000143825.1). Taxonomy (NCBI): domain Bacteria; kingdom Bacillati; phylum Actinomycetota; class Actinomycetes; order Mycobacteriales; family Corynebacteriaceae; genus Corynebacterium; species Corynebacterium genitalium. Next base: position 688,613 of record NZ_CM000961.1, on the reverse strand, counting down.
ACTCGCACCAGATTCAGCCAGTTCCTGCTGGCCGAGTGCCGTAGCGTAGCGCTTCTCAATCTTCTCGCGCACCCCATCCAACGTGGGTACGTTGTCGTTCTGGCTGAACTGCCCCATGGTGTCCATCGTCTGGGCAGTGTGCTCCTGCATCTTGGCCTGGTCGACCTGCTGACGCAGGCGGTTGACCTCATTCATCTGCTCTTGCAGGCGGGCCTCGGACTGCTTCTGCTGCTGCTCGGCCTGCGCGGCGGCTTGCTCTGCGGCGCCGTACTGCGTGGTCAGACCCTCGAGCTCCTGCTCCGTAGCCACCAGCTGAGCTGCGAGCGTCTCTGCGGTTGTGTTGAACTGTTGGGCCTTGGCGGTGTCACCCTCAGCGGTTGCCTGGTCCGCCATCTGCAATGCAGTCTTGGTCTTGTCCTGCAAAGACGCCTGCTGTTCGCGGACACGACCCAGCTTGATCTCCAACTGCTTCTTCTGGCCAATGATCTCCGCGGCCTGCTGCGTGATCGCGCGGTGCTGCTCTCTAGCGGCGTTCGCAGCCTGTTCGATCTGGACCTTCGGGTCGGCGTTCTCATCGATCGCCGTGTCGAAGGATTGCATCAGGTAGTTCCAGCCCTTGCTGAACGGGTTAGCCATGGTGATTCCTTAGATTTTCGTCGGGAAAGTGTGCCCCGAGTCTACGCGAACGGTTCCCGGCTCACCCGGGCACGAAAAACCGCCCGGCCGTCTGCGGCGCGGGCGGTGTGACGGGAAGCCGTCGAAAAGCGACTAGCCCTCAGTCTTTTCGTTCTGCTCTGCGATGTCAGCGCGGACCTGCTCCATGTCAACGTCGCGCACAGCCTGGATGAACTCCTCCAGCCCAGCCGGCGGCATAGCGCCGGAGGTCTGCCCCAGCAAGATGCCCTCGCGGAACGCGAAGAGCGTCGGAATCGCCTGGATCTGCAGCGCAGAGGAAAGACCCTGGTTAGCCTCGGTGTCCAGCTTGGCAAAGGTCACGTCCTCGTGCTTCTCAGACGCAGCCTCGAAAGTCGGGGCGAACGCCTTGCACGGGCCACACCAGTCAGCCCACGCATCAACGATCACAATGTCGTTGTTCTCGACGGTCTCGGTGAACGTGTCCTCGGTTACATTGATGGTGCTCATTTTTATTCTCCTGAGTCTGCTCTAGTAACGTCTGTCGATGAGTACAACCTTATCAAGGGCGCGGACATTCCCCGCGAGCGAGAAAAGGAGCAAGCGTGACCAAGAACTACCGGTTCGAGGGCCCGACAGACACCAATTCCGTGGATACTCTGCAAGCTGAAGTGAGCCAGGTGCTGGGCACCCAAGGCGTCGACATCAATGCAGAAACGAAGGTCATGCGGGTCACAGGCGAAGGCTTCACCGACGAGCAGATCGAGTACGCCGTCGAGTACGCAGGCTTTTCGCTTATCGACGCTTAATGCCAACCGTCCTACCATGGGAACCGTAACAACAACCGAGTTCCTTTTGGAAGGTGACTACTCCCATGGCACAGACATTCACCGTAGAAGGCATGACCTGCGAACACTGCGAAATGAGCGTGTCCGAAGAGGTCAGCGACGTCTCCGGCGTGACCAGCGCAACCGCCGACCACAAAGCTGGCACCGTGACCGTTGAGGGCGAAGGCTTCGACCGCGACGCCGTCGCCGCCGCTGTTGCCGAGGCTGGTTACAAGCTGGTCTAGAGGCCCCCGCGGTATCCCTTGCGGAAAAGTTGACAAACTCGACACTGGTTTAACCGGCGAAAACTCGCCAACCTGCACGTTCAGGTCTAGAGCGAAATCGGGTTTGTCAACTTTTCTGCATTTGGACCGCTCTGGTGAGGTGCACCACGTTGCGCGCCTCTCGGAATATCTTCCCTTACCTCGCCGTTCCATAGGGTGAGAAAGGTTCAAGCCGCGCTACCCGGGAGGAGATACATCTACAGTGAGCGCCCCCGCACCCGCCCCCACACCACAGACAAGCACCAACTATTTGGAGCACCTCGAACTGGGTGTGACCGGGATGACCTGCACCTCGTGCTCCAACCGCATCCAACGCAAGCTGAACAAGCTTGACGGGGTGGAAGCCAACGTCAACTACTCCACTGAGACGGCGACGGTCGACTACGATCCGTCCAAAACTGACCGCGAGCAGCTCATCCAGGTTGTCAAAGACGCCGGGTACGACGCATTCGCGCTCGGCGGCGGCAGCGGCGATACCGCGGGCTCCGAAGGTACAGCCGACGGCGACGCTTCCGACACCGACCGCATTGAAGCCGCCCGCGAAGCTGAAGCAAGCGACCTCAAGTGGAAAGTCATCTGGACAGCGATTCTCGCCGTGCCGGTGACGGTAATCTCGATGGTCCCGGCCCTCCAGTTCACGAACTGGCAGTGGCTCGTTTTCACGCTCACCACCTTGATCTACATCAATGGCGGCGCGCCGTTCCACAAGGCGACAATCGCGAACCTGCGCCACGGTGCCGTCACCATGGACACCCTGATCACCCTGGGCACGACGGCAGCGTACCTGTGGTCAGTGTGGGCGCTGTTCATCGGCAACGCCGGCGAACCCGGAATGACGATGGACATGAGCCTCTCCCCCGGTGCGAACGCTGGTCATGCGATGGATGAGATCTACCTGGAAACCATCGCCGTGGTGATCACGTTCTTACTGCTGGGAAGGTGGTTCGAAACCAAGGCGAAGGGACGCAGCTCTGAAGCTCTGCGTGACCTCGCGACAATGGGCGCCAAAGACGCCGCTGTTATCCGTGACGGCCAAGAGATCCGCGTACCCACCTCCGAGATCGCTGTCGGTGACCGTTTCGTGGTCCGCCCCGGTGAGAAGATCGCCACGGACGGCACCGTGATCGACGGCGTATCCGCCGTGGATAACTCGATGATCACCGGTGAGTCCGTGCCTGTCGACGTCGCTCCCGGCGACACCGTCACGGGCGCCACGGTCAACCAGACTGGCCGCCTCATCGTCGAGGCCACGCGGGTGGGTTCCGAAACCACCCTGTCGCGGATGAGCGAACTGGTGCGGCAGGCGCAGGCGGGGCAAGCGCCCGTCGAAAAGCTTGTGGACCGTATTTCCCGCATTTTCGTCCCGACCGTCATCGTGGTTGCGCTGATCACGCTGGCCGTGCACATGGCGATCGGCCACGACGCGCCGGCGGCATTCTCCGCCGCAGTCGCCGTGCTCATCATCGCGTGCCCGTGCGCGCTCGGCCTGGCTACGCCCACGGCGATCCTCGTCGGCACCGGACGCGGCGCACAAATGGGTCTGCTGATCAAGGGCCCGGAAATCCTCGAGTCGACCCAGCGCGTGGACACGATTGTGCTGGACAAGACCGGCACCGTCACCACCGGTGAAATGGCGGTCGACGCCGTCGCGCCTGAATCCGGTTTCACCGAAGAGCAGGTCCTGTCGCTCGCCGCCGCTGTCGAGGCCGGCTCCGAGCACCCCATTGCACGCGCCATCGTCGCCGCCGCAGACGGCGACATCCCCGAGGCGACAGATTTCAGCAACGAGGCCGGCCAGGGCGTCCGCGCGCTTATCGACGGCACCTCCGTCACCGTCGGCCGCGGCCGCGGACCCGAGGCGGAAGCCTTCGAGGCTGACGGCGCCACGGCTGTCACCGTGACCGTGGACGGCTCCCCCGCCGGCACGATCGCTGTGCGCGACACCGTCAAAGACACCTCTGCACAAGCCCTTGAGGACTTGCGCGAGCTGGGGCTCACCCCGCACCTGCTCACCGGTGACAACGAAGGGGCTGCCCGCGCGGCAGCTACTGCGGTCGGCATCGATGCGGATAATGTCACGGCGGGGGTGCTGCCGGAGGACAAGGTGCGTGTCGTCGAAAAGCTGCAGGCAGAGAGCAACACTGTCGCGATGGTCGGCGACGGCGTGAACGATGCCGCTGCCTTGGCCACCGCGGACCTTGGCCTGGCCATGGGGTCGGGCACGGACGTGGCCATTGAGGCCGCCGACATCACCCTCATGGGCAGCGACCTGCGCTCTGCGGCAGACGCGATTCGCCTGTCGCGGCGCACCCTGAGCATCATCAAGGGTAACCTGTTCTGGGCATTCGCCTACAACGTGCTGCTCATCCCGGTGGCGGCCATCGGCCTGCTCAACCCCATGTTCGCCGGCATCGCCATGGCGTTCAGCTCAGTGTTCGTGGTGAGCAACTCGCTACGGCTCAACCGGTTCACTTCGGTCAGCGAGCGCTAGAATCGTGAATTTAAAGTAGTTGACCTGCCCGGGCAGGAGCTATGCTCACTGCCCATGGACAATACTCTGACCCGCAACGAGCGTCTCGACCGTCTCCCGGTCACTTCCCAGCACCGTCGGCTGCTCGTCGGCTCGGGCTTGGGCTGGGCGCTCGACGCGATGGATGTCGGCCTTGTGTCGTTCATCATCGCCGCGCTCGCCGTGCACTGGGACCTGGATAAGGGCACGACGTCATGGATCGCGTCGATTGGTTTCATCGGAATGGCCATCGGGGCATCCCTAGGCGGGCTGCTCGCGGACAAGATCGGGCGCAGGCAGGTCTTCGCGGCCACTTTGCTGGTCTACGGCTTAGCGACGGGTGCCTCCGCCCTCGCCTGGTCTGTCGGCTCCCTCATGGTCTTCCGGTTCCTCGTCGGCCTCGGCCTGGGTGCGGAGCTACCCGTGGCGTCCACCTTGGTCAGCGAGTTCGCGCCCCGTAAAAGCCGCGGACGAATGGTCGTATTGCTCGAAGCGTTTTGGGCCGTGGGGTGGATCATGGCGGCCGTGATCGGAACCTTCGTAGTCAGCCAGGGTGACACCGGGTGGCGCTGGGGATTCGCCCTCGGATCTGTACCCGCACTCTATGCCATCTACGTGCGCATGGGCTTGCCCGAGTCAGTGCGGTTCCTTGAATCGAAAGGCCGCCACGATGAAGCCGAGGAGATCGTGCGGACCTTTGAGGCCGCCGCCGACACCTCTGAGATCGACCACTCCCCGCCCGGCGACTCAGAGCCGGAGGTCAGCGGCGGGATATGGGGGCCAGCGATGCGCAAGCGCACTGCCGCGTTCTGGCTCGTGTGGTTCGGGGTGTCGCTGTCGTACTACGGCGCGTTCATCTGGATTCCGTCGCTGCTGGTGGACCAAGGTTTCACCCTGGTGCGGTCGTTCACGTTCACCCTCATCATCACTATCGCGCAGCTTCCCGGTTATGCCGCGGCCGCGTGGCTTATTGAAGTCTGGGGACGCCGCATCACTCTATCGGTCTTCCTCGCCGGGTCTGCTGACGCCGCCGTTTTGTATGGTTTGGCAGGGGCTCCGTTGCAGATCATCGCCGCCGGCTGCTTACTGTCCTTTTTCAACCTGGGTGCGTGGGGTGCCCTCTACGCGATCGGCCCGGAGCTCTACCCAACCTCGATCCGCGCTACGGGCACAGGTGCCGGGGCGTCGTTCGGGCGAATCGGGTCGATCATCGCGCCTCTCATTGTGCCTCCGGTGCTCAGCTTCGGCGGGCCCACGGCTGTGTTCGGGGTGTTCGCAGCCGCCTTCGCCGTGGCGTGCATCGCTGCGCTCACCCTGCCCGAACAGCGCGGGAAAGTGCTGTCTTAACCGGCTTAACCCCGCGCCATGTTCACGAAGCGCGAGTAGTGCAACTGGTGCGCCACCGCGATCGTGTCGATCGGGCCACCACGGTGCTTGGCGATGATGATGTCCGCCTCACCCGCACGCTCGTTGTCGCGGTCCTGGGAGTCCGGACGGTACAGCAGCATGACAATGTCCGCGTCCTGCTCCAATGAACCCGATTCACGCAGGTCCGCCAACTGCGGACGCTTGTCCGTGCGTGACTCCGGGCCACGGTTGAGCTGGGAGATGGCGATAACGGGCACTTCTAGCTCCTTGGCCAGCAACTTCAGCTGGCGGGAGAACTCGGAGACCTCTTGCTGGCGGGATTCGACCTTGCGGCCGGAACTCATCAGCTGCATATAGTCCAGCACCACGAGGTCTAGGCCGTGCTGCTGCTTGAGGCGGCGGGCCTTAGAGCGGATCTCCATCATCGTCAGGTTCGGAGAATCATCGACGAAAATTGGGGCCTGCTGGATCTCGCGGAGGCGTTTGGTGAGCTTCTCCCAGTCAGACTCCTCCATCTGGCCCGAACGCATCGCGGAGAGCTTGATCTCGGTCTCCGCAGACAGCAGGCGCATCACAATCTCGGAGGCGCTCATCTCCAGCGAGAAGATCACCGAGGTCAGGTCGTTGTGGATCGAGCAGGACCGCACGAAATCCAGGGCGAGGGTCGACTTACCCACACCAGGACGGGCCGCGATAATGATCATCTGACCGGCATGGAGGCCATTTGTCAGCCGGTCGAGATCGAGGAAGCCCGTCGGCACGCCGGCAGCGAGGCCGCCGTCTTTTTCATAAGCAGCAAGCTCGTCGACAGTAGGCTTGAGCAGCTCAGCGAGTGCCTGGTAGTCCTCCCCCGTCTTGGTCTGCGCGACGGCGAAGATCTCCTGTTGCGCGCGATCCACCAGAGCCTCGATCTCCATGCCCTCGCCGCCGTCGTAGCCGAGCTGGGCAACACGTGTTCCCGCGTCCACAAGCTGGCGCAACGTGGACTTCTCGGCAACTATGTCTGCGTAGTAGCGCGCGTTGGCAGAGGTGGGAACCTCGGAGATCAAGGTGTGCAGGTACGGCGCTCCCCCAGCACGCTCGAGCTGTCCCATCCGGTCAAGACGGCCGGAGACAATGAGGACGTCAATCTGCGAGCCTTGGGAGTACAGGTCCAGAATCGCCTGATAAATCAGTTGGTGGGCCGGGAAGTAGAAGTCCTCCTCCCGCAGCTCCTCAATCACATCGGTGACGGTATTGGGGCTGAGCAGCATCGCACCAATCACACCCTGCTCGGCTTTCCGGTCATGCGGGGGCTGGCGGTACTCGCTCAAGTCCTCGCGCTCAGACGTGAAGCCGCGGCCGTTGCGACGGTTGCTCCTGTACCCGCCGCCGTCCTCCGGCTCAGGCGGCGGAGGAACAAGGTCCTCAAACCGGTCGTCGAAGCTGTCCCCTCCAGCGACATTGCCTGCAGTCATCGTGAACTCCCTCCAGTCATCGAAGTGATGCTACCCCGCCGGGGCACGAGCGGACCACTCTTGTGGACTCATCACGCTGGAGTTATCCACAGGTCCTTGTGGAATAAGCCCGTTATTCCCTGATTCGTGACCCACATGCCTCCCACGGCTGTGGAATCTCTGTGGAATATTCAGTTACTTTTTCACAGATTCGCCCATCGTGACTGCTTAACCCCGATACATTCCGCGTCATGCGTCTTCCACGAACAGTGAATAACTCGACCACCAGCACATTTGACAAGGTAACCAAAGTGCTATAAACCGCTCTCCTCCGCGTAAATTTCTCTCATTGGACTGGACTTTTCCACTAGTTATCCACAGGCAGTGTGGACACCAGATTGTTATGCGGCGCTTGATTGCTGGAACCACCTGCTATTGTGCT